>NZ_JAUBUE010000004.1:0-255098 GCF_036705305.1 Microcoleus sp. B3-D7
AATCAAAAACCTGACCAATTATCATTGGTTTAACTATCGTTGATTTGTTAGTATTCTATGATAACCGGATTTGGTATTAGATGTGCTCAGAGGTTTTCTTCAGCAAGTGATGCAGCTAGCTGTAGATAAAGGTTACATCACGCTGGAAGAGAAGGAGGAATTTATTCGTCCGGCTTTTGCTAGCAGTACGGATGCTGCGGTATTCAGCAAGTAGTTGGTTTGGGTGGTGTTTTGGGCGATCGACATTTTTTTATATTTCTGAAACCCTTGCCCTATCTGCCCGCAATCAATTCACTCAGGTTTCAATTCTTAATAGAGATTTAGGTTAATTGTGGCATCCATTTTATCCATAGCCCGGTATACCGCGCTATTCAAGCCTATTAGATTAAAGCGGCATCGGATGTCGGCAAATTGAGGTTGAGTTGGCATCCACTTTACCCATAACGCGGTAGACTGCGTTATTCAAGCGTATTAGATTAAAGCGACATCGGAGGCAGACAATCGGATGTTTAAATCTCCGTAATAAAGAAAACAAACGGTCTTATTGCTCGCTTGACAATTCAACGGGCGAATGTTAAATTCTTAAAATACAAGCTCAAACAAAACTTCCTCACATTCCCAAGTGTAAGAAAGACAACGCTTGAATGTCTTGTAGTTTTTGCAATAGCAAATCATATCTGATACGGAAAAGGCCCGCCTGAAGTAACGATTCAGACAGAGGCCTTGCTTTAGCTAGCAAACTCACGGTGGTTTGACATCTCAACTTCAGACCACCACAAGTTAACGTAACTTTTGAAATATATGTCCCATAATTATACTCCACAATGCGAGTCGTTGTACACGAACCTTCGGCGGGCTAAGAAAACCCTCTGTGTTTTGGCGGAGTCGCACCGCGCTTTAGCGAAGTCGAACCGCGCTTTGGCGGAGTGGAACCGCAGTCTGCTTGAGGAAAACGAAGCAAAGGATAAAACTATCAAAGCTAAGGATAAAACTATCCAATCCTTTGAGCAAAAAGTCCTTGAACAGCAACAAGAAATAGATGACTTGAGGCGCGAACGTGATTGGCAGCCAAATGACTGGGATAACGATGGTTCATCAAATGCAGATTGTCACGATCACGAATCAGCCCAAAGGTTAGGAATCTGGTAAAAAGTACGATCGCCCTTCCCATCCAAAAAATAGGATAATGGTAAAGGGCGATCGCACTTCACCTAAATGCTTAATACGATCGCACTTTTTGCTGTTTTTCCTGCAAAAACTCCGCAAAATTGCAGACTTCAGCCACTAACTCGTCAGATAAATTATCCAAAACAGACTGTAAACGCTCTCGAACTCCCATCATTTCGCTGGCAGATTTTACTAATTGTAACTGATGCGGATAAACTGTTTCAACACCCATCGTTTCCATAAATGCGCCCGGTTCATCCTCAGTTGCAGGCACAAAATCCCCGCCAACTTCTGCTTTCACCCATCCGCCAAATAATTCTACTAAATAAGCTTCACCATTCTTGAAAACCTCAACAATTGCCCCGGCTGTTTGTGGCGGTGCAATCTCCCCATCAGCGAGGGCGAATGCTTCGGTTAAATTAACTGCATCGAATAATTGAAATTTGCTCATTTATGTCTCGCCTAATTCTTGTGGAGCAGGCATCTTGCCTGCTCAAGACTCTGCTTTTCCTCAGAAGTCTAATGTCCCAATAACTTATCCCGCAAATGCTTAATCCGATCGCGCAATTTACCCGCCTCTTCAAACTCCAACTTCTTAGCCGCCGCCTTCATCTGCCCTTCCAACCGCCCGATTAACTGAGGAATCTCATCCAAAGATAACTCGTTTACCTGTTCGTAAACCTCCTCCAACTGCTGAGAATTCAGCTTGCGCGACACATCCAAAAATGCCAAAATCGCATTACTCGATCGCTTTTTCGCGATCGGCTGCGGCGTAATCCCGTGCATCTTATTGTACGCTAGCTGAATCCCCCGGCGCCGATCCGTTTCGTCGATCGCCTTAACCATACTATCCGTCAAATTATCCGCGTACAAAATAGCCTGTCCCTGAACGTGCCGCGCCGCCCTTCCAATCGTTTGAATCAACGAACGTCCCGATCGCAAAAACCCCTCTTTATCCGCATCCAAAATTACCACCAGCGAAACTTCCGGCAAATCCAAACCTTCCCGCAGCAAGTTAACACCAATCAATACATCAAACTTACCATCCTGCAAATCTTGGATAATTTCGATGCGTTGAATCGACTGAATTTCCGAGTGCAAATACCGGACTTTAATAGCCCTCTCCTGCAAATATTCGGTTAAATCTTCCGCCATGCGCTTCGTTAAAGTCGTCACCAACACTCGCTCGTCCCGACTTACTCTCTCCTTGATTTCCCCCAACAAATCATCAATTTGTCCTTCCGTCGGGCGCACTAAAATTGTCGGATCTACTACTCCGGTAGGGCGAATTACTTGCTCTGCAACTCTGCCTTCCGATATTTCCATTTCCCAATCCCCAGGCGTAGCAGAAACAAAGATGCACTGATTTTCTTTCGCCCAGAATTCCTCTGCTTTTAAAGGGCGGTTATCTGCCGCGCTGGGCAAGCGGAAACCGTGTTCGATCAATACTTTTTTGCGCGCTTGGTCGCCGTTGTACATTCCCCGAATTTGCGGCACTGTGACGTGAGATTCATCTATCACCAACATCCAATCTTTCGGGAAATAATCAATCAAACATTCTGGCGGTTCCCCCGCATTTCTCCCTGCTAAATGCCGCGAATAATTCTCGACACCGTTGCAGTAACCTACCTCGCGCAGCATTTCCAAATCGTAGCGCGTGCGCTGTTCCAACCGCTGAGCTTCTAATAATTTACCCTGTTTTTCAAATTCTGCCAGTCGGTCTTCTAATTCGAGTTCTATTCCTTGGCAAGCAGCCTCTAATTTATCTTCTGCCGTGACAAAGTGGCGCGCTGGATAAATATTTAAAGCCGTTGAACTTTGCAGGATTTTACCTGTTACGGGGTCAACGTAGCGAATGGCATCAATTTCGTCGCCGAAGAATTCAACGCGAATAATTCTATCTTCGTAAGCGGGGCCGATTTCCAAAACATCGCCTTTGACGCGAAATTTGCCTCTGCCTAAATCTATGTCGTTGCGGCTGTATTGGACGTTAACTAAATCGCGCAAAACTTGCCGCTGGTTGACTTCCATTCCTACTCGCAAAGGAATAGCCGCTTTCAGGTATTCTGCGGGCATTCCCAAACCATAGATGCAGCTAATTGAAGCAACTACAATTACGTCGCGGCGTTCAAAGAGCGATCGCGTGGCTGAGTGCCGCAACATATCGATCTCGTCGTTAATTGCTGCCGTTTTCTCAATGAAAGTATCGGTGACGGCGATGTATGCTTCAGGTTGGTAGTAGTCGTAATAACTCACAAAGTATTCGACTGCATTGTTCGGGAAAAAATTTCGCAGTTCGTTGCACAGTTGAGCTGCCAGGGTTTTGTTGTGTGCTAAGACTAAGGTGGGTCTGCCGACTTTTTCAATCACCGAGGCAATGGAGAAGGTTTTACCCGTACCTGTGGCGCCGAGTAAGGTTTGAAATCGATCCCCGGCTTCGATGCCTTTGACAAGTTGCTCGATCGCTAGCGGTTGGTCGCCTGTGGGCTGGAAGGGCGCTTGCAATTGAAAAGATGCTGCCGCAGTTACCATAGGAAAATGTAGCTATTACCCATAAATCTTAACAAAAATGCAGAGATTCTGCAATTTGGTTAAAAAAATAGTTAGACTTTGTAATATTATTTTAATCATCGGCCGAAATAGAAAGCAGAAAGCCAAGAAAAGCAGTTGTCCGCACCCAGCAATCAACACCCAAAAATAAGCGAGGAAAAGAATTATGGATACGAGGAGCACAGGTACAGGCAAAGGCAAAGCACTCGCCCGCCGCGGCAAAGGAGGTTCCAAAAGCCAACCGACAGAACCCACGGATACCAAAGCAACAGGAATTCAACTTTATCAGCCCCAACACCTGCATGACAATCGCCCCGTCGGCCCGGACGATTTTACCATCAGCGAGACCGTCTCGATTTCGGGGAACCGCCCGATCGGCACTAGCACCCTGCACATCAGCGAAACCTACGGCATTGTAGCCAATCGCCCAGTCGAATCTAGCGACTTTGAAGTGGTTGCCACACTCGGCAATCGCCCGATCGGCTCCAGCGCCATGCAAGTCAGCGAAATGTTCAGTATGTCCGGTGCCCGCCCTATAGCAATCAGCACTCTTCACATTGATGAAGTTTACTCGACAATGGGAGGAAATCGACCAATTGCCTCAAACGAAATTGACGATAGCTCAACATTAATGGGCTTCTTAGACTAATTAGCCATTGGTCATTAGTTATTAGTTTTTCGCTGTTAACTAATGACTAATCAAACTTTTTTAGACAACTTCTTGAGGAACGCGATCGAGCAATTGAATCGTCTAAAGTGATTTATTTAACCATGCCAATTTTAACAATCGGCGGTGCTGGTTGATGATAAGAACGACTCAATCTGAAAAAAATGAAACAAGCGCGTCAGAACATCTTCGGAATTTCCAACTTATCTATTTTCATACCGTGATTTAGCAACACCCTAGAAGTGATTTTTACCCTAAATGAGAGGGAATATCAAACCGTGTCCATTTGGATTATTCGTCATGGTCAAAGTCAATCCAATGCAGGGTTGGCAACTATTGGACCGCATGAAAATGCCTTAAGTGAATTGGGCGATCGACAATCAAGATGTATTCCAACCGCCGTTAAACAATCTCCCGACTTGATTGTGACTTCACCTTATCTCAGAACACAACTCACTGCTCAACCATTGATTGAAAAATTTCCACATACACCCGTTGAGGTTTGGCAAGTTCAGGAATTTACCTATCTGGGCCTACAGTTCGATCAACCAACCACAATCCTGGATCGCAAACCTTTGAGCAAAGCTTACTGGGACCGCTGCGACCCTGAATATGTCGATGGAGCCAACGCCGAATCTTTGGTTCAACTGATGGAACGAGTCCGAACTGCGCTGAACCAGTTACAACAACAATCCGGTTTTGTAGTTGTCTTTTCACATGGATTTTTTATCAAAGCAATGCTGTGGCAGATGTTGGCTAACCCAAAGTTAATTGATGCCGTTGCGATGAATCGGCTTTTGGGATTTTCGCGAGGATTTCCAGTACCGAATGCGTCAATTTTGCAGATGGAATTTGATTCAGGTGGGATACCTCATTGGAGTTCCTTCATTACCAATCATCTGCCAGGGGAGCTAGAATCGGTAGCACCTGATGCAACTGTGGCCAGTGATGCAGGCGATCAACCCTCGTAACCTACCTTCACTGGAACAATGCCCCAACTAACGCCTGAGTGGCGTTGCTGATTTATGGTATGAACGACTCAATCTGCAAAAAATGAAACAAGCGCGTCAGAACATCTTCGGAATTTCCAACTTATCTATTTTCATACCGTGACTCAGCAACGCCTAACAATCCTTTCGCCATTGTTAAATAGCTCAACTGGGTCATGAAAAGCACGAGCGAAAAAGCGCTACAAATCTCTATTCCTAATGTGGTCACAGGTTAGCCAAAGAACTTGAGTTCGCTGGCAAAGCGAACTACTCAATCCACAAAATCTCACTTTTTAGTTACAACAAGAGTGTCCGATCTGTTGGCAGGAGAGCGATTAAATATTAAAATATTTTTGGTAAGTGGTAACAGTTCTAGCAGAAGACCTTCGGCAGAAAACTATCCCAGCAATAATTTCAACAATTAATAACGTCCTCAGCGTCTTTGCTGCTATAACTCTTAAGAATTCACAACATTTAACAGTTGATATTTCAAATTTCAGAGTTCAAGGGCTAATAACTACTGATATCGTTTACGGTTGCATCGATATTGTTTAAATATCTAAACAGTCAGTTGTTCCGAAATCATAATTTTAGTCAACAGCCAACAGTTAACAGTCAACAATATCTTGCTCGTGCAAGCAGAATAGATATGACTAATAACTACTTCCCCAGACCCTGATATTTGCTCAATAAAGCAGCAAAGCGCTTGTAATCCACAGGCTTCCTCACATACTCCGCCGCTCCCAATTCCAAACCCTGATTTTGGTCGTCCAAAAAAGTTATCATAATCACTGGAATATCAACCAAATCTTGATCGGCTTTCAACGCCGACAGTACCGCCCAGCCGTCCATACTTGGCATCATCACGTCCAGAATAATCGCGTCCGGCAGCAAATCCTTAGCCAACATCAGCCCCCCTTGACCGCTAGCCGACGATCGCACCCGAAATCCCTGTTTCGACAAGCAGCGGGTCATCAAATCCCGCGCGTCCGGATCGTCGTCAATCACTAGGACAGTAGCAGCATTGGGCAGCTCCAGCGCTTGCGATCGCACTGCTTTTTGCTTCGCTTCAGTCGATTCTGCACTCGTTTCTAAATCGTCGTCGGAAGACTTCGGCTGCATTTCTGCGGTTTCTCGATCGTCCTGCGCTTCTTTCGGGCTTGTAACCGCAATCGGCAACCGGATCGTAAAACTCGAACCGCAGCCAAACTCGCTATCAACCGTAATGTCCCCGCCCATCATCTGGCAAAACTTCCGGCTAATTGTCAGCCCCAAACCGGTGCCGCCGTATTTGCGGGTAGTAGAATCGTCGGCTTGAGCGAAAGCTGCGAACAGCCTCGACACCTGATCCTCAGTCATGCCGATGCCGGTATCGGTTACTTGAAAGACGATCGCAGGCTGTTGACACCGAGAAAAAGCTGCCGAGAGTTCTTGGGAATTGTCGAGCGGCAAAACCTCCCCTTCTTCTTTCCAAACATTAATCGTAATTTTGCCTTGATCGGTAAACTTAGCAGCATTGGTCACCAAATTCAACAGCGCTTGCCGCAGCTTTGACAAATCGGAGTATATCGTGCCAATATTGCGATCGCAATTGACCATCAAAGTATTGCCATTTTTCCCTAGCTGGGGTTGAACAGTAGTGACAACCTCCTCGATCAAATTCCACACCTCAAAAGTCTCCAAAAAAAGAGTCACCTTTCCTGCTTCAATTTTAGAAATATCCAGGATGTCACTAATAATGGTGAGCAACTGCTTGCCTGCCATATTAATGCTTGCCAAATCCATCACAAACTCTTCTTCGCCGAGTTCCAGAGCCTCTTCTTGCAGCAGCTCGCTGTACCCAATAATCGCATTCAAGGGCGTCCGCAACTCGTGAGTCATATTTGCCAAAAAAGTGCTTTTCGCCCGGTTAGCAGCTTCGGCAGCGTTCTTAGCGACTTCTAATTCGCGCGATCGTTCCTCTAGCTGCCGCTGCCGCACTTCCAAACCGTTAAGCAAACTGCTAATTTGCTGAGCCATTGTATTGAGAGTAGAAGATAGCACCCCGATCGCGTCATTAGAAACCACAGGCGATCGAGCCGTCAAATCACCGCTGGCCATCTGTTCGGCCGTTTCCCGCAGCAAGCCGAGATTCCGAATAATTGCCGACACCGACACAAAAGCCACTATCCCGGCGATCAAACTCAAACCCAAAGCCCCCATCAGCCAGTGCTGAGTGCGGCTCGCCACCCAGAGAGTTTGCTGCACCAGCACCGCCATGGCTGCCTCGGGAACCCCCGCCGCCGGATCTGAGGCAGCCTCTATTGTCAGCAAATAGTTCTTCATCTCCACAGAACCCATCCACCCGACTCCTACCGCCATCCAAGTTATCAGTACCAAGATGACAAACAGCCCGCTCAAAGACGCCCGAGTTCCGAGAGAAATCCCCCTCGTAGCAAGTGCAGCCGCCCAAGGATAGCCCTTGAGAAAAGGATCTGGCTGCACCGGTGCGCCGGAATTCCAAATCTCCTCAATTTGACCGTCCAACCTCACCTTACCAATCCGTACTGTTTTCCAGGTATGCTGCGTTTGGGCATCTATTTTTACCTTGCCCGATGGCGCTGCAAACTCAATATTTTTAGCAGCAGCCCTGACTTTAACCACATCTGTCGAACCAGCTTTTTCTACTGCTTGCTTCCACAGGTAAACGCCCAAATAAGCCGCTTCGATGGGGTCATCGGTGACTCGATTTTCCCCGTATCGGGCTTTATAAGCCTTGACAAATTTACGATTTTCCGGTGTATCCACCGTTTGAAAATAGTTCCACACCACCAAATGTCCGGCAATATTGGACGGCCCGATCGCCCGCACTTCTTCTTCTGCTACGCTGACCGACATCACTGGCAAATCATCGGGTTTCACGCCAGCTTCCCGCAACTTTTGGAAAAAAGCCACATTGCTGTCCCCGTTGAGAGTGTTGAGAATAGCATCTGGTTTCACTGCTAAGATATGTGCGATCGCCTCGCCCACTTCCCTCGATCCCAGCGGCAGATACACTTCCCCCGCTAACTCTCCCCCCTGTGCAGCCAGTTGAGCTTTCACAATCCGATTTGCCGTGCGGGGAAAGAGATAGTCCGAACCCAACAGGAAAATTTTCCGCTTCCCCTGTGCCAGCAAGTAATTCACCCCAGGCACAATCTGTTGGTTTGGGGCAGCACCAGTGTAGACAATATTCGGACACTGTTCTAGCCCTTCATATTGCAACGGATAGAACAGCAACCCTTTGCCCTGGTCGAAAGCTGGCTGTACAGCTTTACGGCTCGCCGAAGTCCAACAGCCAAATACCACCGCCACCTGAGCTTCTAAGAGCAATTGCTTAGCTTTTTGAGCAAAAGTTTGCAAATCGCTGGCTCCATCTTCTATAACCGCTTCCAAGGGGCGTCCGAGCACCCCTCCTGCCACATTAATTTCCTCAACAGCCAACAGCGTCGCATCTTTAACAGAAATTTCGCTGATGGACATCGTGCCCGTCAGCGAATGCAACACACCTATTTTGATCGGCTCACGAGTCGGGCCGGCTGCTGCGAGGGGTTTACTGCTCCTTGATCCCATAGGGTTTTAGATAATTTTTACCAAAAAATGGGGTTTAAAGCCCCGCACTTAAGTGCGGCTTTTATCTAGGACTTTCCTTAATAAAAAGTGCTGAGGTTTGATATAATCATACCATGATAGTAAGAAAAGCCAAGCTAAAAAATGGAACGAGAGACCAATACTGTGCACTTGATGAAGCCATCCGAACAGGCGAGTTCATTAGAAACAAAGCTGTCAGATTTTGGATGGACAACGCAGATGTTAGTAAGGCCATCTTGTACGTACTCGGCAAAGATATTGCCTGCATAGCGCTTTCGCGAAAAAGCTCTAGTCAGCCGCCCGTCAAGCCAGTGCCGAATGCGCTTGGGCTTCTCTATCTAGCTTCTATAGCCGCTGTAAAAAAGGCGAGAAAAGGAAGGGTTATCCTAAATTCAAAAAGCACTGTTGCTCTGTAGAGTACAAGGTGTCAGGCTGGAAACTAAGCTGTTGCACATTTAAAGTGTGATACGAGCATTACCCTTGTTTTTGATTTTTCGCTACCATTTAATTATTAATTGTCCTTATTTTAAGAGGATCTGCCATAAATAATCTAGCTCTTCAATTGATGTAAATAGCCTATGGGCAATACATTCTTTGGTCTAAGGCAATACTAATTCAATTTAGTTATAGTCTCGGCTGTATTTTGGAATAAATTATAAACAAAAATCACGCATTTCTGTTTCATTTTTTTTAGGTAGTCTTCTTTCTTATGAAAACTAGCATTATCAAAAAAACTCACTATTTTTGTTTTGTTTTTAGCCAATTGTGAGGCTGGATTACCTGTTTCTACCCATTCATTAATTAGATCTTTATGAAAAACTTTTAGCACTTAATAAAAATTATGTGAATTACCTTTATTTATAAACTCTACCCACATTTTTTTATTTGAATACCTCACTCCTCTTATTACATTAACTCTTCCCTTTCTTCTGTCTCCTATGAGATTTTTTCGGATGCCTTTTTTAAACCTGTTCTTTCTTCGGGTGACTCTTAAACTAAATCCACTCTCCTACCCCAACCCGACCTGTAATCGTTCTGTAGTTAATTTTTCTATTTTAAAATATTCTGCTATTTTTATTTTAAACGCTTTTATCTCGGGATTTCTCTGGGACTCTAGGCTATACTTTCCCCAAATGTAAACATACTTTTTTTTCTTTAATATCCTCCGAACTTGTCCTCCACTTAATTTTATTCCTGTGGATTCCTCTAAGTATGTTGCTAGTCTCTGCGAGAGCATCTCATATTTGTAATAACACTTCTTCTGGCTCCTTCCTTCTTCCTCTTTCCTCGCAGCAAGAGAGCCTCAAAACTCCAATTTCTAGCTGGGCTGCTTTCATTGAGATGCTCCCGTCTCTGCGCTGTCCATCTGACAAAATCATCTCCTAATTCTTGAGGGTCTCTTTCTATGGTTGTTAATAATATTTCTATCAATCCCGGTTTCAACAGTGTCGGTAATTGAAAATACAAAGAATTGCCACTACCCGTCGGCATGACAATCATCATATCCCGTTTTTGTAAAGCAGCTTCGACAATTTCCTGCTGCCCCGAGTTCAAAGAGTCATAGCCAAAAAAATGTTTTAGCACTTGTTCCAGGGACAGTGGCACAGAAGATGTTGGCGGATGAGACGCTGACATTTGCAGTAGTTGGTTGTTGGATGGATTCTACAGTCTTTCATGCTTTTGGAGAACAAATACACTGAGTGCCATCCCACAAAATTCGTTAAGCAGAGAAACGGATACTTTTAATCGGGGTTTAGACCCATAGTGATGGGTAGGGATAGTGATGGGTAGGGGCCCTCACATAAGTCACCGCCAAATGAAAGGCCGTTATCAACAGCAGAATTTTCCACTTTACTTTAATTCGTTACATACCCCGGGTAAGGTCATCTAATTTGGTATAGTATGAACTTTACAAATCAAACAATATCAGCATAAGTGATATGGTATAATATGAACTTGACATCAGAGCAAGATAAGTGTGATAACACCAATACGGCCGTTGGAAAACTCAAAAAATTAAGTTTTATGTCGGAAGGATTTGATACTCAATCTGCCGAGACCAAGAAAAGTTTTCTTGCTCAGAAAAAGCCTACCAAAGTAGCCTTAATTGGATCTCTTCAAGAGAGCTTAGTGGAGTATTTTGGAGAGTTCAAATACCGAATAATAGAGCGGACTAAGAAACATCAACTCACAGACATTATCGCACGAAAATTCGTCAAGTCTGGTCTGATCCAGTTGCTGCCATTGTAGTTCTTTACCAGCCTCGACTATGGGCAGGACTTCAGAGTGTTGTTATGGTTGTCCGGATGCGTCATCTTTGGAATCAAGCTACCCGTGAAGTTCAGTTTTATCTGATTTGTTTACACAGTGATGCTCAACTTTTAGGTCGAGCTATCCAAAAAGATTCGGGGATGGAAAACCAGGCTCACTGGACAGGTTTATTGTACTTTTGCAGAAGATTCTTGCGGCATTCGCTCTTTCCACAGTCCCCATAATTTTTCTCTCCTCCGGCGCATTGCTCTCAATGCCCTCAATCGCGAATCGGCTTACAAACGTAGTCTCGGACCAAAAATGAAGCGGACGGGTGTGGACAACAATTATATGATTAGAGTTTTCCCTTCTTGTTTCATTGACTCTACATTAGATTCCTCTGAGTCCTTATGTCAAGCAGGATTGAGCGGCTTTTAGCCTGGGTCACATAGCCAGATTAGATGGTAAATTAATTGCTTGAATTGCTGCTACAAACTAACAGCAATCAATTTTTCTTTACCACGATCGGGCCCTGGACTTCACAAACAAGCGCCGAAAATTGATGGTTTTTTGCATCCTGAAGGGAAATTTTTACGTAGATATACGTATACCGGGCACAACATTTGCCTGCCCCAGCTTCACAGAATCTTCATAATTATCCGTAATAGTACGGTAGGTTTATAAAGATTCGGTAAAGATTGCCCTTATAGGTAGCCAAAATCACGATTCTGTAAGTTAAACTGGGAGCCAACCAAAACCACACTTACGTAATCACCACACAATCCTGAAAAAACGCAATTTTATATATCCTAAAGGCGTTGAAGGGATGTCGTAACTAAGGGGTAGTCGTCGGACATATCGACAAACAGTTTTTAAGCCAACTAGGTTGCAACTAAACCAATAAAAATTGCTCATAACCGGGTTAGTTGTAATTCAAAAAAAATGTTTCTTTTTTTTAACAGGGTAAGTTATGAAAAAAAAATTAGGCGTTGAAAATCACATTTTTAAAACCAGAGAAGCCTTGGAAAATTTTCCGGCTATTCAGAAAATTTTCGAGGAAGTCGGTGCAGAACCGACATTAATGACGAAATTAAATACAGCCTGTGAAATTTGTGAGTTTCAGCTCGGAGATGAAATCACTCAATATCAAACATCAGATAGCAACAATTTCATTGAAAAAGAACAGAGCGATCGCAATTTTTATTTAGTTTGCGAGGGAAGAGTCAGGCTACTAGCGGTAGAAGCCTCTCAACAGCAGGAGATTTCGGCGGTTGTACTGGAAGTCGGAGCAATATTTGGGACAGATGACCGATTTATAGACAGCGGATTGCCTTACAGGGTAATTGCAGCCGACACTTGCCAAATCGGTCGAATAGCGGCCACCACCTTGCAGGTTATTTTAGAGGAATTCCCGCAACTGCAACAGCATTTGCAGCAAGAATTTCAAGAGCGACAGCGGTTAATATTTTTCAAAACACAAACAGATTTGCGATCGCTCGCTCCCCATCAACAACAGCTTCTGTGGCCGCACTTACTTCCTTATATAGAAGAAAGCCGAATTCCTGCCGGAGTTTCCCTCGCTGAGCATTGCCAAAACTCCCACAATCATTTTTGGCTCCGCAGGGGTCAAATTCAAGGTCAAGCACCGCTAATTCTCGGCAGTAAGTGGGAACATTCAGACGTAAAGAGCGACTGGATAGCGCTAACAGACCTGCTAATTTACCAGCTTAGCAGCGAACAGTGGCAAATCGCCAACGCCACAATTAGTTCCGAAAGCAATTCCCGCCCTAAAATCATCCGCAAACCTCCAATTTTAAGCTTAGTAACGCCGCCCCAAGATGCCAGCTCTACCTCACCAACCGAGCCATCAAAATTAACCGCAGTTGCTCAGCAAAAACCCGCAACCGGAATCATCAGCTTTCCCAAACCCAAGCAGCGGCGCTGGTTGAGCAGCAGACACCCATTCATTCAACAACAGAGCTCAGCAGATTGTGGAGCTACTTGCTTAGCCATGATTAGCGAATATTGGGGTAAAAAATTCAGCCTAAATTACTTGCGGGAATTGGCAGAAATCGGCCGCAGTGGCGCGTCGCTCAAAAGTCTGGCAAAAGCAGCGGAAAGGATGGGATTTCAAACCCGTCCCGTGCGAGCTTCTTTAACTCCGCTGCGGAATCAAAATCCCTGGATTGCTCACTGGCAAGGCAATCACTACGTGGCAGTTTACCGCTTTAAAAATCAACAGGTTTTAGTGGCAGATCCGGCGGCTGGCAAGCGGTGGATGAGCATTAAAAATTTTACCGAAAATTGGACTGGGTACGCCCTAATTTTAGACCCGACAGCGGAACTATACCGCAATCACAGTGCCGAACATCAAGGCATTAAAATTAAAGATTTTGTTGGCATAGTCTGGCCCTACCGCGCTGCAATCGCCCAAATTCTCATCCTCTCCTTGTTGCTCCAAATATTTGGTCTAGTTACTCCCCTATTTACCCAAATAATTCTAGACCAAGTGGTTGTCAGCAAAAGCATAGTAACTCTGCACGTTTTTGCGCTCGGACTGCTGCTGTTTAGTGTTTGGCGAACGCTGTTGGGTGCAACGAGACAGTATTTGCTGGATTATTTGTCGAACCGCATTGACCTGACTTTAATTAGCGGCTTTATCAGTCACACTCTCAGTTTGCCGATCAAGTTTTTTGAATCTCGTCAGGTGGGCGATATCTTGACGCGGGTTCAGGAAAATCAAAAAATTCAGGCATTTTTGACTCGCCAAGCTATTACGGCTTGGTTGGATGCTTTGATGGCTGTAGTTTACATCGGACTGATGGTTTACTATAACTGGCGTCTGGCGTTGTTGGTGCTGGCGTTGATTCCGCCGATCGTGATTTTGACTTTAGTCGCAACTCCCTTTCTGCGAAAAGTGTCCCGGGAGATTTTTACCGAAAGTGCCAAGCAAAATTCATCTTTGGTGGAAATGATTACTGGGGTGGCGACGGTTAAGGCAACTGCTGCTGAGCGAGAAATGCGCTGGCGCTGGGAAGACCAATTAACCTGCATGATTAATGCTAAATTTCGCGGGCAGAAGTTGGCGAATTCTTTGCAGGTGATTGGGGGTGGGATTAATACTTTGGGGAGTACGGCTTTGCTGTGGTACGGGGCAATGCTGGTGATTCAAGACGAGTTGACAATCGGTCAATTTGTTGCTTTTAATATGATGATTGGGAGCGTGATTTCTCCTGTGCTTTCAGTGGTGGGACTTTGGGATGAGTTTCAAGAAGTGCTCGTTTCGATCGAGCGTTTGGATGATGTATTCTCTGCCCAACCTGAAGAAAGCCCTTACAAGCCAATGCTGGTGCTGCCTCGCCTTCAGGGAAACGTCAAGTTTGACAATGTTTCTTTCCGTTATTCTCAGGATGAGGAACGCAATACGCTGCAAAATCTTTCCTTTGAGGTGCAAGCTGGAGAAACTGTGGCAATTGTCGGCCGCAGCGGTTCCGGTAAGAGCACTTTGGTAAAGCTGCTGCAAGGTTTCTATTATCCAGAAAAGGGGCGGCTGACAATTGACGGCCACGATATTCGGCATATTTCTTTGCAGTCGCTGCGAGTTCAGTTGGGTGTTGTTCCTCAAGATTGTTTCTTGTTTTCGGGAACGATTTTGGAAAATATTACGCTGTATAAAAACGGAAACGATGTGGCTTCTGCAAGCTTGGAACAGGCGATAGAAGTGGCGAAGCTAGCAGAAGCTCATGCTTTTATTCAAGATATGCCACTGGGTTATCAAACTCCTGTGGGGGAAAGGGGAACGAGTTTGTCTGGAGGCCAGCGGCAGCGAATTGCGATCGCCCGCGCTCTTTTGGGCGATCCCCGGATTTTGGTTCTGGATGAAGCAACTTCTTCACTGGATACCGAATCTGAGCGCAGGTTTCAGCAAAATCTCGCCCGCATTAGTCGCGATCGCACTGCGTTTATTATCGCTCATCGGTTGTCTACGGTGCGTAATGCCGATCGAATTTTGGTTCTAGACAAAGGCATTTTAGCCGAACAAGGCAACCACGAGGAATTGATGGCTGAACGCGGACTTTACTATCACCTCGCTCAGCAACAACTCGATATTTAAGTCATTAGTCATTAGTTATTAGTTATTAGTCATTAGTCATTGGTCATTAGTCATTAGCAACCTACACAAGAATAAAGATTATTTTCACTTACTCCTGACTTCTGACTCCTGACTTATAGCTCCTAACAACTGCCAACAGCCAACAGGCATACAGACTAACTGGGAGGAAATACAATGTTTTCACAAGATGAGAAAGAATTAGGCCACGCTCCTAACGAAATAGGTGAAGTCTATGGAGGCGTAGCTTCTAGGCAAGAAAACGAACCCAGAAAAAAAGACCGCTCTTTAGAAGTTGTCGAATCTAAAAATCGCTCTTCTCAAACTCATGACGGTATCAATATTGCCAAATTACAGTTACGGCAGCCTGATGCGAATAATTGGTCTACTTCTTTGCACTCGGTACTCGACCAGCCACCAGTATCTTTTCCGCAGCGTTTGATATTAGGAGGAATGGTTTTTTCCGTAGCTTTTGGAGCGTGGGCAACTTTGGGAAAAATTGACGAGGTTGGTCATGCTCAGGGCAAATTAGTTCCCAAAGGCGCTGTTTACAAAATTCACCCGACGGATACGGGAAAAATTATTAACCTCGCTATCAAAGAAGGCCAAAAAATCAAAGCTGGACAATTATTGGCCGAATTAGACCCGGCGAATGCCCAGAGCGAGGTGGAGCGTCTTGAGAAAATTCTGGACGCTTATCGGATTCAATTGATGCAAGAGATGAGTTCGATCGAGAGAACTCGACTGGAAGTTGAAGCGAGCCAAGCTATTGCTGCTGCAGACCAGCGGGGGGCTGAAGCTGCGATCGCCCGTGCTCGCGCTTCAGCCGCCACCACGCAGTCTCAAATCGAGCAATTGCAAGCAGATTTAGTATCTCAGCAAGCGCGCAAGCAACAGCTCAAACCTCTGGAAAAGAATGTGCAAGACTTGCTCTCGCAACTGAAAACAGATATTAACTCGCAGCAAGGGCGGCGCGATCAGGTGAAACCATTGCAACGCAAGACTCAAGAATTGCTGGTGCAATTGCAAGCAAAAGTAGCGGCTCACAAAGAGCGGATCGCGCGTCTCAAACCTTTGGTAGATGAAGGTGCACTGTCAAAAGACGTATTGTTTCAAGCTGAGGAAGCTCTGCGAGAAAGCGAAAATGCGGTGATTAGAAGCCAGTTGGGGGAGACAACTCAGGCTGACGATCGCGCCTTTGAAGTCGAGCAAACCGTTCGCGATAGGCAAAGTGCTGCGATCAGGAGTCAACTGTCTGATGCAACTGGGGTTAAGGAAAGGTTGTTTGAAGTCGAGCAAAATTTGCGCGATCGAACTAGCGCCATTTCTCAAGCCGAAGGTGAATTAACCCAACAATTGGCAGAAGTCGATCGACTGCAAGCCGAAGCCGCCAGCAAACAAGCCGCAGCGCGCCAAACGCAGTTAGAAAAAGAGCAAAAAATTCAGCAGTTGGAAATGGAATTAAATCAAGTCAAATCCAAAATTGCCGAAACCCAAACCCTGCTCGATCAAGCAAAAAATAAGCTCAAACAAAGATTTCTTTACGCACCCGTCAGCGGAGTGATTTCCGCACTCAACATTCACAACACTGGCGAAGTAGTTCAACCGGGCCAAACTATTGCAGAAATGACTCCGAATCAGGCTCCGCTAGTGCTGGAAGTGAATTTGCCAAACCGAGAAGCGGGATTTGTCAAAACCGGAATGCCGGTGCAAGTCAAATTCGATGCTTTTCCTTATCAAAATTACGGCGTCATTCCGGGAAAAGTTTTATCTATTTCGCCCGATGCCAAAACAGACGAGCGATTGGGTGTTTTTTACCGGGTGGAAGTGAGTATCGATCGAGACTCAGTGAAAGCCAAAAATCAAACCTGGAAACTCAAAGCTGGCCAAACAGCTACTGCGGAAATTGTCATTCGCCAGCGCAGCATAGCCGACATTTTGCTTGACCCTCTCAAGCAGCTACAAAAGGGCGGCATGAGTTTGTAGAACTTAGTTAAGTGGTTGTTGTCCTTTGTCACTCTTTATACACAAAACAGGATAAAATAATGACTTCCCAATTCCACCATTCTGCCAATCATTCCCAAGTTGGAATCAAACCCGAACAATTGGATGAGATAATTTCAGCGATTCTGGCAGGAAAGTATTCTTGGGCTTGTTTTTTACTTTTGCGGTGCACGGGTTACAACCCTCTCGACTATATCCCTTACCGTACTTCCAACCGCTTGCTTAAGGAAAACAGTCAAATCAGCAAGTCGAGTAAATCGGAAACTAAGTCTGCATTGGGCAAAATTGCTGATTTAGATCATCTGGAGGTGGTGAGGGAAAAACGAGCCGGAGTTCGAGGGGGTTATGTAACTGAGGCTTTTAGCGAGTTGCACTCAGATACCAGAGGTTTTGGGCTTGAAGTCAAGGAAGAGCCATGTCTCTCGACGCCGACGCTTGATGTTCCGCATCAGGGCTTTTTTGCGACATTAAAGACACGTTGGTTGAATTTCGCGGGCGAGTAAATTAGTTGCTCAAAACAAAACCCGATTGCGGGCGTTGGGTGTACCTGTTTTTTGGTTGACTCATCGCGGGCGATCGGGTTTTTGAGTATCGAAAATCCGCGCTTTCAATAAATCTGCCAAAATGGCAACCTTAGCCAAATTAATTACTTTATACTCAGAAACCCGATTTTAGCTATTGTGGATTTATACTTCTTTGCGATCGATTTTAATACAGTTAGCCCTCTGTTTAGGCAATGCCAGTCTTACTCAATTTGATTGAGTAGCCTCCCTTTTTCGTTTTCAGTGCCTGTCAAAATTAATCTGCCAAAATGGCAACACAGTTCTGATTAGCCTAGCTATATTAAATACAGAACAACTAAAGGTTGCTTCTAGCAAATAAATCACAAACAACAAGGAAAAAAGCCATGATTATTTCCGACTTGAATTACTTGGAAACTGCTGAAACTTCTGCTGTAGTTGGTGGTATCTTTTTCGGCAAACTCAACTCCAATGTTTATGCCAACCTCAATGTTAAGGAACGCTTTGACGTTGACAAGATTTACACACAATATGTTGACGTTAAGGGCAATCTAGCGACAGCTCAATCTGAAGCTTTTGGGAAAAATACCTCCACCCAAATCTTTACTACTGTTGTAGAAGGTAAGTATTCTGCCTCCACAGGATTTTCGGCTGCTAGCTAGCATATAACTCCAATTCATACAGAACAACCAAAGGTTGCTTCTAGCAAATAAATCACAAACAACAAGGAAAAAAGCCATGATTATTTCTGACCTGAATTACTTGGAAACTGCTGAAAATTCGGCTGTCGTTGGTGGTATATTTTTCGGCAGACTCAACTCAAATGTCAACGCCAAACTCAATGTTAAGGAACGCTTTGACGTTGACAAGATTTACACGCAATATGTTGACGTTACGGGCAATCTAGCGACAGCTCAATCTGAAGCTTTTGGGAAAAATACCTCCACCCAAATCTTTACTACTGTTGTAGAAGGTAAGTATTCTGCCTCCACAGGATTTTCGGCTGCTAGCTAGCATAGAACTCCAATTCATACAGAACAACCAAAGGTTGCTTCTAGCAAATAAATCACAAACAACAAGGAAAAAAGCCATGATTATTTCCGACCTGAATTACTTGGAAACTGCTGAAACTTCTGCTGTCGTTGGTGGTATCTTTTTCGGCAAACTCAACTCCAATGTTTATGCCAACCTCAATGTTAAGGAACGCTTTGACGTTGACAAGATTTACACGCAATATGTTGACGTTAAGGGCAATCTAGCGACCGCTCAATCTGAAGCTTTTGGGAAAGATACCTCCACCCAAATCTTTACTACTGTTGTAGAAGGTAAGTATTCTGCCTCCACAGGATTTTCGGCTGCTAGCTAGCATATAACTCCAATTCATCAAGTCACTTGGTAATTGGAATAAGTAGGTGGGCAGAAACAATTCTAACTATGTGGTTTGTAGTAGGGCTTCAGAGTTCAAGCCCTACTAATAACTTAATACAGAGACTTGAGGTTTTATTACAGAGTCAGGTTGATTCTGACCGCCTTACTTAGATGATTTACGTAGTTGATTAATTGGCTTTTAGACAAGTAATTAACTGACAAAATCTTGTTTTAAATGAAGCCGTAGGTAATTACCATCTACGACTCACAAATTTAGGATTTATCCAATTTTATAATCAACAAAAATTGGTGTTAAACTCATGACTGACTATAAAGTTGTTGTCAAACGCCTAGTCTCACCCGATGGTAAAGTTATTGCTGAGGCGAAAAGCGTAGTCGAAGCATCTGGCGATGATCGAGGTGAAATTAGTCAAAGCGTTTCTGTAAAGGTTTCATCTAATAGCTCCAGCAGTTACGCCAAATCGAGTTCTAGTAGTTCTTCTTCATCTAGTTTTAGCAGCACTTCATCAACATCTAGTTACTCTAGTATATCTTCAATTTAATAATGAATTTTGTCTTTTAAAAAAAAATCGTGATACTGCCATGAAATATTGCTTAATTATCTCTGACTTAAGTTATTTAGAACCCATTAACGAAAGCACAGTTATAGTAGGTGGTGGCAATGTTTACGCGGATACATTTGCCACAACAAAAGCAGAGCCTGGATATGCGATCGCTGTTGCAGGTGGATTTGCCATGGGTAATCAAACTTATACAAATACTGTAACCAACACAACGGTTAAAGACTTGGGTAGTCTTGAGTATAGTAAAGCCAATGCAACAGCCACAGCCTATGCAAGGACTGGAAACCAAAGTGCTTCATCTACAATTCGCAGTACTTCTATTTCATTTTTTGGGCGTTAATAGTCTCACCCGATAGGAAGATGATCGATACTGCGATTTTAATGTTGCACAAGATACTTGTTAGACATCCTCTCAGGAGGATTAGAAGAATCTAGTCTTAATCGACAAATATGGGAAGTATAATTGGTGAGGGAAAAAATCATATGCAGATTGAGAAAATTGATAATTTTGAAACATTTAATAAAATTAGAGAAAATTGGAATTCTGTATACGCTGCTGATCATCAGGCTCAGTTCTTCCTATCCTGGATTTGGTTATCTGGATGGTTGCAGATGGTGTATGAGCCGTGGTTCATATTAGCTGCAAAACCAGATACCCATGATTCATCCTATGTGGCTTTTTTTCCTCTAAAAATTTTATTAACCCACCAGGATGGAGGCGGCTTTGAAACTGAAATCTGCATGGCCGGAAATAGCATGGCAGATTACACAGGACTTATTTGTCTGCCTGGTTATGAAGCAGAAGTAATTCCTGCTTTTGCTGCTTACATCCAGCAAAAGTTAGTATGGTCGAGTTTCAATATAAAAAGTATTCTAGAAACAGATACACGGATGTCTCTATTCTTGAGTAATTTCTCTGCCGATAGTTTTGAACTCCGTCAACTCCGCATTCAAAGTGTGAATGAAGAAGAACCCGATATTTATCTTGCTCCTTATGTTTCATTACCCGATGACTGGGAGCAATATCTGCAAAACTACGTCGGTGTCAATACTCGCCAAAAAATAAGACGCTTTTTAAGGCAAGTTGACAGCTCTAACGAGTTTTATATCACCCAAGTTGACGCAGACAATTTGGAATCTCATATTGAGATACTACTCAAATTCTGGGAGTCCAGATGGAAAAAGCAAAAAGGAGATACCTGTGAGGTAATTTTGGGTTACAATCGCCTTATTTTACGTCATTGTTTTGAAAATAACTGTCTGTATCTTTCGGTTCTGTGGAAAGGAGACAGACCTTTAGGGGCGATCGCCAACTTTGTGGATTTTCAGCAAAAATCCATGCTATTTGTGATTACAGGTCGCGATCAAACCTTTAAAAATCCTCCACCTGGGCTTATCCTCCATGCTGATGCGCTCCGATACGCGATTCAAAATGGATTTAAAGTGTACGACTTTTTAACGGGGAATGAGGAATATAAGTATTCTTTTGGAGCTAAAGATCGCCACATTCAGCATATCGTAGCCACATACAAGAATGGTCAGAAAAGACAACAGGATGTTAGGGATCTTATTTCTTTAGCACTTCAGCTCGCTGTTCGAGATCATCGATTGAACCGACTCACCAAAGCTGAGCAGCGATACCATGAGATTCTGAAAGCTCAATCAAATCACCCAGAAGCACTCTATGGACTGGGGGTGTTGATGAGGCAAAAAGGCGAGTACCAAACTGCAGAAAATTTACTGAAAAACCTGCTTCAGGTGCAGCCAAACTCTATCAAGGCTTTATTTGGTTTGGGGAATTTATATCAAACTCAAGATCGGTTATCCGAGGCGATAGAAACCTATCATCAAGTCTTAGCTCTACAGCCTGATGCGATCGCCGCATACAATAACCTTGGCTATGCTCTACAGCAGCAAGGCAAATGGGAAGATGCGATCGCCTACTATCAAAAAGCACTAGAACTAAAGCCTGATTGCGTTGAAGCTGAGGTTAACTTAGCCAATGCACTTCATGCTCAAGGAAAGCTCTCCTTAGAGAAACAAGGTCATTACGCGGCAATGAACAATGATTTAGGCTCGAAATGTAAACAAGTAGGCGATTTAAAAACAGCGATCGCCTACTATCGCCAGTCCATATCTATGAAACCAGATTTAGCAGAGGCTCACTATAATTTGGATCTGGTGCTGCAAGAACAAGGTGAATATCAAACTGCAAGTACCTGCGAGCGAAAAACTCCCATACCTGCTTAGTCCACAAATGAGTTTTGATTAGTTTACAAAGGAGGAACCTTATGTTGATATATGATTTGTCCTACATCGAAAATGTTGCAGAAAACAAGTTGATTTTAGGTGGTGCTGCATTGGGATTAGATGCCTTTTCATCAGTAGACAGTGGAAACACTTTGACTGCTATAGACATTATTTTTAGAAACCAAGGCAAAGTTACGAAAGCAACGGGTACGGGAACAGCTATAGCGATGGGCACTGATCCTCTAGCTGGTGTTGATGTTTACTACGCAGGCTTTGATAAAGTGAAAGTAAAAAGTAAATCAGGAACAGGAGCAAACTATGCTTTTGAGACGGTTACTGTAAAGGCGATGGACTTGCCACACTAACTGTGATGGCTTGTAGTAAAGGCTTAAGACCTTTTTAGCTTTTAATGATTGACCACTGCATCACGGGTACGAGCGGTTTCTGGCCGAGGAAAGAGCCGATCGCCCCAACTCGCTGAATGCCAATTCTAATTACTTCCGCATCATGGCAGGTGCAGGGCGATCGCGATCGCCCTGCACCTGCCATGACTCCGCATCCATTCGATCGCGATCGTATTCAAATCGGCTAAATCCGTCGCCTTCCCGGCTGATGCAAGCCCCTCCAACTGCCGTTCCAAGTCCCCTCCCATCCGCTCAACCACAGTCCTCAAACTGCTGCCAAACCCCGCTCTGTTAATCACAATTCAGGAACGGGAGCAGCGGTGTGTCGATCGGGCCTCAACACCAGCAAGCCTGCGCCCGGATACAAAGAGTGTAAAAATTGAAAATTTGCGTAAGTCTTATAATTTCAAACAAATCTGCCAAATTGGCAACATACCTCTAATTAGTCCAGATATATTGAGGTAAATCGCAATAAAACACGGTTTTTGCTCATCTTTAGCAGTCCGCCTTAATACTTTTTGAGTACGGGCGAGTGCAAGGAAGGTGCAGTTTAAATTTATACAAGCCTTTTGAGAGTGATGGTGATGGCTAAATCAAATGCCATTGGCAATCAGTACCGATCGCCCAGATTGGTATTGGTAACAATTTTTTCCTGTCCTATTTTCTGGATGCACCAAGGTTCATTTATTAAAAACATTTCAGTCTTTAGTCTGAAGTCAAAAGCAATTGTTTCACACTCTTTAAAATCCTACATTGGCATTCATTGAGATTCGCAATGTCGGCGCTCGTGCAAGTGATTTTCGTCTTTACAGACAAGTAAAAGGAGATAAATCGCGATGCCTCCATTCGATTCATTAGCTCCTGAGCCCTTAAATAATATTGTTGGAAACAGCAATAGTTTAAACACCTTGAATTCGGTGGCGAATAACCCTGGTGCGGGCAGCAGCAGTAGTTCCAGCACATCTAGTGCCTTTGTAGATAACAGCGGTGCAGGCAGTACCAGCAGCGCGACAGCAAGTTCCCCGATGGGAAGCAGTACAAGTAGTGAGACTGCTTACGCTGTGGGGGCTACATCTAGCAGTGGCAGCGCGATAGCGAGTGCTTCTACAGTGGCGCCCCCAACTACTAACGCCACAGCGCCAACACCCACAGCGCCAACACCCACACCGTCAAATAATGACGGTTCAACGTTCACCCCCGTGACTGGTGGCACTTCTAGCAATTCAAGTCCTTCTAATTTCTCTCCAGACAGTACGGGTACTGGCGACGAGAGTACGATCGACAGCAACGGCGACGGATATTGGCTGGGCACCAACGACAGCGATGTGATTACTGGCGATAGCGGGAGTGATCGAATTTTTGCAGGAAGCGGCGACGATATTGTCCAAGCTAACAGAGGTGATGATGCGATCGATGGAGGCGATGGAAACGACACTTTGCGAGCAGGGAAAGGTCAAGATTTGCTAATTGGCGGCAACGGCGACGATTTTCTTTGCGGCGACTTCGGCACCGATACATTGATTGGAGGTAGCGGCGCTGATACCTTTGCATTTCAACCCGAAACAGCGAGTGCAGCAGCTAATCCATTGTTAGCCGATCGAGTCGTTGATTTTAATCCTGCTCAAGGCGATCGAATTGGGCTGATAGGGAGAATTTCGGTAACAGACTTGACACTCGTCGCGTTTGATACGGATGGTGACGGTACGACAGACGCGACTCTGCTCAAGTTTAGTTCAAATAATGGCGATCGAATTTTAGCTGTTGTTTTGGGAACAGTTAACGCCGCGGGTGCAACAACTTTGAGCAATGCTGATTTTATTAGTTTGCCAAATAACATCTTGTAGCTAACCGTTAACCCTTAACCCCAACTACCCCGCAGGAAGCGTCGGGGGATGAAGTTAATAAAGTTATATAGGTTGAGAGAGAAACATGAAGGACTTTTACGGACCCTTGATTGAAGCAAGTGAAATCATCGAACAACTCAGACAAGAGATGCAATTAAAAACATTTAGTCAAAAGGTTTTGCAGAAAAAAGTTATTGAGAAAGCCGCCCGGGAACGGGGGTTAACTGTGACTCCCGACGAAATTCAAGCTGTGGGCGACCAACTCCGCCGCGAGAAGCGTTTGGAGAAAGCGGCGGACACGATTGCTTGGCTGGTCGATCAGATGATTTCTGTAGAAGATTTAGAAGCCGGGATTTGCGATCGGCTCCTCAGCCAAAAACTAGCCGAACACTTGTTTAGCAAAGAAGTAGAAAAGATTTTTGTTCAAAACAAACTGCAATTCGACCAAATAATTCTTTATCAAATAATTGTTGCCAACCGCCAGCTTGCTCAGGAACTATTTTATCAAATTCAAGAAGGAGAAATCAGCTTTTTTGATGCTGCTCATCTTTACGATATTGACGAAAATCGTCGGCATATATGCGGTTGCGAAGGCAAGGTTTATCGGTGGGGTTTAAAACCAGACATAGCCGTCGCCGTATTTAGCGCTAAACCCGGAGAAGTGATTCGTCCAATTGAAACAGAGCTAGGATATCACTTGTTCCTGGTTGAAAAGTTTCTCCCGGCGGAATTAACCCCTGAACGGTATCAAGAAATCTTGCACAATCTGTTTAACGAATGGTTGGCGAACGAAGTCAACTATTTATTGTACAGTTCTAAAGTGTAGGTAGCGCGCGGAGCACAGAGAAGCATAAGTGGTTTGACGCGCTACTTATAGCGCTAAGGTGTGGTGTACATGGAACCCTACATATAGAGGTTCTACATAAGTCGTATAATTGTTGCCATTTAATTTTGTAATTTGGATTTAACTATATTACAAAAATCCATGAAATGTCGAAAAGTAGTAAGTTGTTCTGGGTGAACTTGAATTCTTGCCAATAGCTGTTCTAAATAAAATTGCTTGAGTACATCTCCAGGTCGTTTCTTAGAATAGGTAATATTTTTAGCTTCAAATAACAATCTCAAATAAGCTCCGTGAAACTGAGCGTGAGTATTAAAATCTCGATATTTTCCCATGTTTTCAGGACAGTTAACTGAAACATCATAATATTTAGTATAATCTAATAAAGGTTTGTTTTGAGGATTTCTAGAATAAATCTTGCGATTGCCCAGCAGCCAACTTTCCAAGCAGCGATTCTGAAATATCAGTACAAGTTCTGCATTGTTTAATTTCAATTTTTGCTGACTTAAAAAATCATCAATTTCAGTTGTAAGTTCGGCAACAGTATTTTCCTCGGCATCCAGACACACTACAAAATAGCTGTATTTTCCGTTTGAGTTGATTTCCGCTATCGCAGGCGGGATAAAATTGTATAACGAAGGATATCCTTCACCGCTAATCAAGTAATAATTTTTTTCCTTCACATCATCGCAATTGTCAACTCGCTGCAATTCCGGTAAAAGATAAGCCAGCCAAGCAGGATAAACTTTGCTTTCCGATTGTGTTCCTTCAACCAAAAAATACAGATTCATTCAACTTTGATTCCTTCGCTATATTCTTCAAGATTAATCAGTTGCATAAAAGCTTGATGCCTAGATTTTCCCAAATTCAAATCTTTAGCATCTATAACAGTTACAACCCCACCTTTGCGAGTGACTATTTTCCAGTGTTCCATCCCAATATTATTGATTATGTAGGGATGGTGGCTGGTGAGAATGAATTGGATATTTCTATTTTCTACAATCAAATCTGTCACAACATCTATACAGTTAATTCCCAAGCTGTTTTCAAACTCATCGATCAAGATTACAGTGCCTTCTGGCGACAAATACAGTTGGCTAATGTGAATTAAGGTTTTCAGCATCCCTGACGAGATATTGTCTTGAAAAATCCACTCCTTGACACCTTTCTCTTTTATCTGAATGGGAAATTTGGGGGATGAATTATCATATTGTATCGCTTCTATTTTAATATCTTCCACTTGAGGGAATGCCTGTATAAATATGCGCTTAATATTATTGAAAATTTCTGGATGATGGCGGTAAACAAGAACCAGTTTCATCTGGATTTGCAAGTCACTTGCTTTAATATAATCTAATAAGAAAACATCGCTTACTGAGGTTGTTGACATCATTACACTCATATTGTAAAAGAAATCAAATGAACTTAAATCATAGCTAACTATTTTATTAAAACCCTGTTGAACAGGTGAAATATCTTCCTCTTGGTTTAAAATTTCTACTACGCTTTGAAATGGCGATAATTTCGGAGTTTTATTTCCGTGAAATATAATTTTATGAGGTGTTCTTTCTATAATTACATTTTTCTCTCTTAATAAATGTTCTCGAACAATTTTAAATTCATTAGTTTCGTCTTGTTCCTCAAAAATGATAGGCAGATTTTTTTTTGTTTCAAATTCGCCTTGCCAGCGATATTCTACATTGTTTACTGTCGAGAATGTAACGTCCCATGCTAAACCGTTTAACGAAGCACCATTAGCTATTCGCTGTAAATTAAAAATTCCTTTTAAAATTTGTGTTTTGCCGACACCAGAGACACCAACTAATAAAGCCAAGTTGGAAAAATATATCGGTTCAAAACGCCACTCTCGTAAATTATCCCAAAAAGCTACTTTTTTAATTCTCATTTACCCCTCCTCTCTATTAATTATCTGCGTCCACCAGTGTTCATCAGCCTACATCGGCGGTTAAAAACCTACATAATTTTGCCGCCACCAAGCGCGCACAAACTTAATCTCTTCAAACGTATAACGTTCTTCTAAAAAATCATAAATTGCTCTCAGTTTTTCATCCCCCATAACTTCAATTGCGTACACTATCGCCTGCTGGCGTTCCGGTTCCACCAACAAATTTATATCAACTTCCCTGCCCATTTCCATCAATTCTATCAGATGCCCAGAAATAGTATTAGGGCTCATACCCCGCGCATTAGCTATTCCTTGAACTGTCAAACCTTGTCGGTATAATTCCCAGGTTTGCATCTGCGAATAAGACGCAACGTTAGCAAGATTGGGAAGATTAGCGACATCAGAAGATGCCGCACCACTTGGCAATCCTTGTTCTTGGCAAAAAGTGCGTATTGCCTCCAAGAAAACTTTGCCGTACTTATCTCGCTTGTTGCTGCCAACGCCGTAAACTTCCTCGAATTCGGTGAGATTTTGCGGGCGTTTTTCTGCCATGTCTCGCAAGCTTTTATCCGCAAAAACTACGTAAGGTGGCACAAATTGTTCGTCGGCAATTTGCTTGCGTAGCGTCCGCAGTATGGTAAATAAACCTTCTACTTCTACTGCCAAAGAACGAACTTTTCCCTGTACTTCCCGCTGGGGTTCAATGGCGATTTCAACGGTGCGCTGACGTTTCATAATTTCCCAACTTTTTTCATTCAGTTTCAAAATGGGGAAACCGTCTGTTTTTTCGTCTAAAAAACCTTGATTTAACAGCGAACGACTCAATTTTTTCCATTCATCAGCACTTCTATCTTTGCCAATTCCGTAAGTAGAAAGTTGGTGGTGCTGGTATTGCAATATTTTTTGATTTTTTGAACCGCGCAGCACGTCAATAATGTGATTCATGCCGAATTTTTCTTGGCAGCGGGCGACACAAGAAAGAAATTTCATTGCCTCAATCGTCCAATCTTCTACGGGTTTTTGGTTGCAACAGTTATCGCAAGTACCGCAGTTTCCGGGGAATGAATCGCCAAAATAACTTAACTGGATTGTGCGACGGCAATCGGTGGATTCTGCATAGTTGATGACTCGACGCAACTGTTGGCGGGCAATTCGTTGTTCTTGTGGGTCAGGTTTTTGCTCGATGATGTAGTCGATCATTTTGACATCGCCGTAGCCGAAAAATAAGCTGCAATGGGCGGGTTCGTTGTCTCGGCCTGCGCGGCCTGATTCTTGATAGTATCCTTCGAGATTCTTGGGTAAGTCGTAGTGAATTACAAACCGCACGTCGGGTTTGTTAATGCCCATACCGAAGGCTATTGTGGCTACCATTACTTGCACGTCGTCGCGAATGAAGCGGGTTTGATTGGTTGCGCGATCGACATCGTTCATGCCGGCGTGGTAGGGTAAGGCTTGGATGCCGCTTTGTTGCAATTTATAGGCAACTTCGTCAACTTTTTTGCGGCTGAGGCAATAGATAATTCCCGAACCGCCTTTTTTTTGGATGATTTGCAAAACTTCGGCAAAACTGTGTTTGGTTTTGGGGCGAACTTCGTAGTATAAATTGGGGCGGTTGAAGCTGGCGACGTGGATGTATGGATTTCGCAGAGTTAGCTGCTGGATGATGTCTTGGCGGACGCGCTCGGTGGCGGTGGCGGTTAGTGCCATAATGGGAATGTCGGGATATCGATCGCGCACTCGTTGCATTTGCCTGTATTCTGGTCGAAAGTCGTGCCCCCATTCCGAAACGCAGTGGGCTTCGTCGATCGCAAATGCCGAAATTCCTAACTTATTTGCTACTATATCTAAAAATGGTAAAAATCTCTCACCCAGCAAGCGTTCGGGTGCAACATAAAGCAATTTAATCTTACCTTCGAGAATCGCAGTTTCGCGCGATCGGGTTTCCTGACTGCTCAAAGTGCTGTTGAGAAAAGTCGCCCCAATTCCATTATCCTGCAAAGCTTCCACCTGGTCTTGCATCAGAGCAATTAACGGCGAAACAACCACCGTCAATCCCGGTTTCAACAGTGCCGGTAATTGAAAACACAAAGACTTGCCACCGCCCGTCGGCATGACAATCATCATATCCCGTTTTTGTAAAGCAGCTTCGACAATTTCCTGCTGTCCCGGACGGAAAGAGTCATAGCCAAAAAAATGTTTGAGTGCTTGTTCCAGGGACAGCGGCACAGAAGATATTGGCGGATTCGACGCTGGCATTTGCAGTAGTTGGTTGTTGGCTTCTCAACTATTCTATGCCTTTTGAGCACAAATACAGTTACAATAATTGAGAATCTCAAGTTAAGCAGAAAAACAGATGCCGAAAGCAATTTGGAATGGTGCCGTTTTGGCCGAGAGCGACAAGTGCGAAATTGTAGACAACAACTATTATTTCCCCGCCGATGCCATCAACCGTGAGTATTTCAAAGACAGCAGCACTCACACTACTTGCGGTTGGAAAGGTGTGGCTAGTTACTACAGTGTCGAAGTCGGCGGACAAGTTAATAAAGATGCTGCTTGGTACTATCCCACTCCAAAAGATGCTGCTAAAAATATTGCCGGATATATTGCTTTTTGGAAAGGAGTTAAGGTAGAGGCTTAAAGCAGTTTTGAAATAAAAAATGGGGCTGGTTGTGGGCGAATTTGGCGCTTAACCTGCCCCTTAAAAATTTAATCTTTTTCCCAAACGGCGACAGCTTCCGAACCCAAACCACGGCGAACAACAATCGGTTCGCTTTGTGTCAAATCGAGAATGGTAGAAACTTGATATCCCGGATCGGAACCGTCATCGACAATGACATCCACTAGCTTTGAAAAACAGTCAAACAGCTCAGCTTTGCCAAAGCTTTCTGCTTTAGATGCAGGCACTGGTGCTGCACCTTCATCATCCGTTGTAATGTGAGCGGATGTTGAAATAATTGGATTTCCCAAGGCTTCCAACAGTGTAAAACAAAGCCGCTGGTCGGGAACGCGAATTCCAGTGGTTTTCCGTTTTGGGTTCATTACCAACCGTGGCACTAACTTGGTAGCTGGCAGCAGAAATGTATAAGGCCCAGGTATTAACCGCTTGATAATTCTGTATGCTTCATCGCTGACTGTAGCATAGTCGGTGATATTTGAGAGAGAGGAACACAGGAACGTTAAAGGCTTATCATTGGATAGTTGCTTGATCTGCCTGACTCGTTCTACTGCAGACTTGGAGTTGAGATCGCAGCCGATCGCATAAACTGTATCTGTCGGATAAAGCATCACGGCCCCATCTTTTAGAGCTTTTGTAATCTTCTCGATCCGGTCTCTTTGGGGTGCAACTGGATGCACTTCGTAAATAGTTGCCATGTTAAGATACTGCAGGCTAAGTGGGCGATCGAAATATCCAGTGAAACAATCAATGCTGAAAATTAATTGTTAATAATGAATAAAATAGCTTATTTTGACTGTCCAACAGGCATTGCTGGCGATATGTGTATCGGAGCTCTTGTCCACGCTGGCGTTCCTTTAGACTACCTAATCGAAAAACTAAATTTGCTCGGCATTTCGACAGAGTACCAGTTGCGGACGGAATTAGTCCACCGGAATACTCAACAAGCAACTAAATTTTATGTCGATTTAGCTGCGGATTTGGGGTTAAAACCAAAAAATTCCGCTACCGAACTCGATCCCTCGGAAACGGAATCCCCGACTTTTGACGCCCGCCACCACCATCATCACGGGGAAGAACCTTCTCACAGTCACGGCGAAGCAGATGCCGAAATTAGCCACACTCATCACCGCAATTTGCCAGAAATTGAGCAAATCATCGTCTCCGCAAAATTGCCTCCGCGCGTGGAATCTTGGAGTTTGGCCGTATTCGGCAAATTAGCAGAGGCAGAAGGTGCCGTACACGGTATCCCCCCAAGCGAGGTTCACTTTCACGAGGTGGGGGCGACGGATGCAATTATTGATATTGTCGGTACTTGTTTGGGTTTGGATTGGTTGGATATTCAGGAGTTTTACTTTTCGGCGATGCCGACTGGTGCAGGTACGGTGAAGGCGGCCCACGGTAAGTTAGCGGTGCCGACGCCGGCGGTGATGCGGTTGTGGGAAACGCACCGAGTGCCGGTTTACAGCAATGGGATCGATCGCGAATTGTGCACTCCTACGGGAACTGCGATCGCCTGTACTCTCGCGTCTGCTTTCGGTCCGCCACCAGCGATGCAAATTCAGGCGATCGGTTTGGGTGCAGGTTCTCGAATGCTGGCAATTCCTAATATTTTGCGCCTCTGGATTGGGGAGAAGTCAGAAGGGGAGAGGGGGAGAGTGGGAGAGTGGGAGAGTGGGAGAAAGACGGCTACTAATTCCCAATTCCCAATGCCCGATTCCCAATTCCCAATGCCCAATTCCATAGAAACTATTACGGTATTGGAAACGCAGATTGATGATTTGAGTCCGCAGGCGATCGGCTATGTTTTTGATGCTTTGTTTGCCGCCGGAGCTCTGGATGTTTTTACTGCCCCAATTGTGATGAAAAAGTCGCGGCTGGGGGTTTTGTTAACTGCGATTTGTCATCCCGAATTTCAGGATGCTTGTGAAGCTGTGATCTTTCGCGAAACTACTACTCTGGGAATTAGGCGATCGACTCAACAAAGAACTATTTTACACCGAGAAATCCAGACCGTTAAAACAGAATACGGCGAAGTCAAGATAAAAGTTGCGAAGTCTGGAGAAACGATTGTTAATGTACAGCCGGAATACGAAGATTGCGCGGAAATTGCCCGACTTAAAAATATTAGCTGGCGGGAAGTTCACCGCTTGGGGCTGCAAAGTTGGTACGATCGCACTTAATCAATTACAGTGACTTACATGAGGAATTTAGTCCCTGACGGGCTGACAACCCGTCACACCCAGCAGGCTTGAGGAATATCTAAATCAGAGGAATCAAAACCTCTGATATCATGTCCGGTCGATTACCCTAATACGGTAAGGGCGGGTTCACGAAAAATATCTGCCAATAATTGACAATCTCAAAAACCCGCCCTTTTAATCGCTTTTTCTTCAAGCTATTCTAGAAACATACTTCATTTTCTATCGCATGATGGTTGCCTTACCCGATCGCCCATCGATGAGTGCAGAAGAATACAGCACTTCCGGATGTTATGAGGTACAATAGAATCTACTAAAAATAATATACCAATGAAAGCATACTCAATAGATTTGCGCTCCTTTCATAGTAGCAGCCCATATCGAGCAGAAGCTGTCGATCAGAAAAACAGCAGCGATATTTTCCGTCAGTAAAAGCTCGGTTCAAAAACTGGTCAAGCAACAAAAAATCGAGGGAAATTTAGAGCCGAAACCCAGGGGGAAACGGAGATACAGTCATTTGAATAATTCCACAGCAGAGTTGAGAGAAATAGTGGCAGCACATCCTGATGCAACCTTACTAGAATTGTGTGAGTTATTTGGCCAGAAGACTGGAAATTGGGTAGAACAGCCATGTGTAACGCCTTACAAAAGTTGGGATTCAATCCTAAAAAAAAACAGTGAGAAGTAGCCAAGCCGGAACAGAAAAAGTCATGAAGTTAAGGTTAGAGTATTGGGAAAAAGTCAAGCAGATCGACCAAAAATATCTAGTTTTTTTAGATGAGACTGGAGTATTACGCTTGTTTAACCAGAACTGATGCACGTTCTCAACGAGGAACGAGAGCCTATGCGGTTAAACCTTTTTACGCCCGGGAAAAAAGTCACAGTAATTGGTGCAATTAGTTTGAAGCGAGTAGTGGCACTCATGACAATGGATAACTCAATGGATGGCAAAGCATTTGAGGTATTTATTGAGCAATGTTTAGTGCCACAATTGTGGTCGGGAGCAGTAGTAGTGATCGATAATTTACCCGCGCATAAAGTAGATTCAATTACATCGATGATTGAATCTGTGGGTGCTTCTATTTTATGTTGGTCCCCATACTCACGCCTATTTTAATCCGATTGAATTATGGTGGTCGCAACTTAAATCTTTATTACGACAGTTTTCGCCAACCACCACTAAAAGGGTTGATACGATAATTGCTCTGGCTCTTGATTTAATTAACCCGAAACATCTCAAGAACTGGTTTACTAATTGCTGCTACTGTACCTCATAACATCCGGAAGTGCTGTAACACTCGCTTGGGACACATCACCAGCGACGCGGCCGGCTTAATCTTGCGACAGGCTTTTAAGCGAGTTGGCATCGAGGGAGCCAGTTCTCACAGCTTCTGCAGGACTGCCCTTACCCAGATGTCGAATGCTGGCATCCCCTTAAGAATCGTGCAGGAAGTGAGCGGACACAGGAATTTAGAGCAGTTGCAAAGGTATCTGGAAGTCAAGCCGGAACAGGTCAGAGGAGCTGTGGCCAGTCTCTCTATGTTGAGTCATGGCAAAATCGAAATATCTCTATTTCCCGATCTAAAGCCAGAGTCGGAAACTTTGGGGGAATTTTTTTCGGTAGCAACGATAGAGTGGGGTACGAGTGGAGGTGATTGAGCGGACATCAAAGGAATTTGAGATTTTGCCTAAGCGCTGGATTGTCGAGCGTACTTTTGGCTGGCTCAATCAGTTTCGACACTTGAGTAAGGACTATGAACTATACACCCAGACCAGTGAAGCGATGATTTACGGGTCGCTCATCCGTTTGATGACCCGCAGGCTGTCTGCTTAATCTTTTGTTTACAAATTAGGTCTAATATAATAAGAACGTGAAAATCAGGTACTTACCCTATCTAGCAGCCTTTTTAACAGCGACGCTCGTTTTAGCGATCGCCGAGCTATTCATTCGTTTAGAAAACGAACATTTCCAGCAGGAAAACCGCGTTGCTGTACTAGACCAACTTAGCACCGTGAGAGCTAAGCTTGAAGGTTCTTTAAACCAGCGATTATTTGTAATGCAAGGTTTGGTAGCTTATATTTCAGTAAGCAATCCAAATATTAGCCAAGCAGAGTTTGAAAATTTGACTAGAGTTATCTTAGCCAAGCAACCCGGTATTCCTAGCGCTGCATTGTTCAAAAATTCAATTGCAACCCATCTTTATCCTTTAGCAGGTCAAGAAGGTGCTTTAGGATTTGCACCCCTGAAAATACCAGAAGAAAAAAAGCCATTTCAAAGAGCAATTGATACTAGAAACACTGTAGTTTCGGGACCAGTTAAATTAATCGAACAGGGTAATATGGCTTTGATTACTCGTACCCCAATTTTTCTGACTCCTGTCGGCCAACCTCCTGAAAGCGGTCGCTATTGGGGAATGGTAAGCATTGGTATTGATTGGAATATTTTATTAAAAGAAGCGGGACTATTAGACTCATCTGCCAAGCTTAAATATGCGATTCGGGGGAAAGATGGATTAGGCGCTGCGGGAGAAGTATTTTTTGGAGATGCTAAGGTTTTCCAGCGCTCGCCTGTTACTTTAGAAGTAACTTTACCTAATGGCTCCTGGCAGTTAGCAGCTATTCCAAAAGATGGCTGGATTGAGAAGTCACCTATTTTTAAATGGTTGTGGATCGCTGCTAGTTTCAGTGCTATATTAGCTGGAGGTGCAATATTTGTTTTGGTAAGTACGCCAGCAAAATTAAGAGAAAGAGCTTTACAGTTAGAATCTCTTTTGGAGGAACTACGACGTACCCAAACAATGATGATTCAAGCTGAAAAAATGTCGAGTTTAGGTCAGATGGTAGCAGGTGTCGCGCATGAAATTAATAATCCAGTAAACTTTATCCACGGTAATATTAGTTATTCCAGCGAGTATGTAGCTGATTTAATTCGTTTGTTGGATTTGTATCAAAAATACTATCCCGAACCAGCCAAAGAAATTAAACTAGAAGCTGATAATATAGACTTAGAATTTTTAGTTAAAGACTTACCAAAAACTATCAATTCGATGAAATTTGGAACCGAACGCATCCAGCAGATCGTCCTGTCATTACGTAATTTTTCGCGTTTAGATGAGTCAGATCGCAAAAAAGTAAATCTCCATGAAGGCATTGATAGTACGCTATTAATTTTGCAAAATCGCTTAAAAGCTAACTCGCATCACTCGGAAATTAGAATTGTGAAAGAATATGGAGATTTACCAGCTATCGAGTGTTATGCAGGACAATTAAACCAGGCTTTTATGAATTTAATTAACAACGCGATCGATACTTTGGAAGAGAAGCTGTCGTTGCCGAATTCTAAGGATCTATATTTCATTCCGACGATTCAGATTGCTACTAAAATTGAGGGCAAAATGGTCGAAATTCGGATTTCAGATAATGGATCGGGAATGAAAGAAGAAGTCCGACGGAAAATATTCGATCCATTTTATACTACTAAACAAGTAGGCAAAGGTACGGGAATCGGCTTATCAATAACTTACCAAATTATAGTAGAGAGACACGGCGGAAAAATCGAATGCGTCTCCGAACCAGGAAAGGGAACGGAATTCGCGATCGCTATTCCTTTAACTAACAAAAATTAGTTGCCAAAATTAGGGTTGGCAATACTTACGATCTTAGATAAAACCGTTTTTAGACGTAGCGGAATCCTACTTAAAATCTGTGAAGCTCAGACAAGACTTATAATAGAATAATGTTCCGAATACCACATATCGATGTTGCTGAATTCAGGTATGAATCAGGTGGGAACAGGGACATCCAAGAACTTGAGATAATGAATTACAGCACTTCCGGATGTTTCGGCGCGATAGAAAAGGGCAATGGGTTCTCTCCGAGTATGGTTTGGGCGATTCCTTGCAACTTGAATCTGTGAATCTATAAATTGCGATCGCCGATTTATATCGCCAAGTACAATTTTCTTAAAAATTTCGCGCTCAAGGGATTTGATATTAATTTTCCTAGGCTTTTTTAAATTATTTGAACGAACGGCGAAGACGAGAAGAGCGCGAATAAAGAACAGTATCTTCTTCCTTCTCTTTCTTCGCGTCCGCGTGCCTGGCGGTTCATTCAATCTTACTCCAGATTCGTAAAAACCAGGTTCCTGGGCCCGGATGCGTAAGTCCTATTTAAACTTAGATGTTGCACCATTCTCAATAAGCTTTTTAGGAACAGGCTTTCCGGCATGTTCCACAAGAAAATTTACTCTTTGTGGAACAGGCTTTCCGGCCTGTTCTTGAGTATGGTGCAAGATGTGAGATTTAAACAAACTGACCCGTTGGAGTCGATCGCACGCGACGAATTCCAATCACCGATGGCATCGGCGAACGACGCCGATCGTTCTCAATATTACTCGGCCACAAACTGCCGCGAGCAACACTACGAGTTTGATTGAAAACCGCACCGTTCAAATCCAACATTTCAATTTGCCGACTTAGTACAGTGCCATCATCGATCGGACAATCTTCCCCCGGATGCTGCACCGCAAGCAACAGCGTATCTCCGATAAAAGTCGGCCCCGTCAGTTCGCATCGGTTGGGCCCGTAAGCAAACGGAATTACTGTTCCTGCATTCGGGCCAGAAGTCGGAATGTAAAACAGAAAATTGTTGCCAAAAACTCCAGTAAACTCTGCCACATTTCCAGTTTTCTTGTGGTCAATCGTCGTTGGCTTTGCAGCCGCACCCACCTCAAAACCGTTGTGCGTGCTAGTAGACATATCAGTGACACCCCAAACATTACCTTGAGTGTCAAAAGCCAAATTGTCTACACTAGCAAATCCCGCCCCAGCTACCGAACCCGCTTCTCCACCTTGAGCCAAACGCTGCCAGCGGAACGTCAAACCTGCACCATCGGGACTGTCTTCAATTATTTTGTACAGTCCTCCAGACTGCTGAGTGCTGTTGACTGTGCTACTGTATTTAGCAACAGTAAAAATGCGAGAATCTGGATAGCCGTCGCTTCCGGGTGCGGCGTCAGTATAAGCAATAAAAACTTCCTTAGTAATAGGATTAACTTCCAAATCTTCCGGGCGCGCCGTCGGAGTGCCACCAATCAAATTAGCAGCTAAAAAAGCATCAACTAAAACCGCACCTTGGCTGCTGTAAAAATTAGCAAGAGTTTTATTGCTATAGCCAGGGAGTGCTGTTGCTTCATTGGTTGTATCTACTACAAAAGAACCGCCGTCTTCGGTTTGAGCAGCAATTCCGGCGCGTTTGGGCAAGCGAGTATTTGCATCTCTTTGAGCTTTGCCAAAAGTTGCTAATTCTGCCTCGCCAATTTTAGAAGGACGCACCGGATTTGTCGGGGTATTTAATGTCAGTGGCAGCCATCTTCCAGTACCGTTGCGGTTATATTGGGCAACGTACAAAACCCCATCTTCAAACAATCGGCTGTTGTTTTTATCTGCAGGATTTGTGACAGTACCGTTGCTGACAAATTTCCAGGTGTGTCCGCCGCGCCGATCGTCCCCCATGTACCCTATTAACTTGCGGCCTGCTTCAGCGCGCATCCCGACATTTTCGTGGCGGAAACGGCCCAACCATGTGTGCTTCCGGGGGCGGAAACTCGGATCTTGGGGATCGACTTCTACCATCCAGCCGTATTTTTCGCCGACTAAGCCGAATTCCTCGCCCGTAGTGCCCTTGGCGTAGCCGGTTTGACCGCCGTTAGGTTTGACGTTTTCCTGAACTCCCACGAAGAATAGTTCGCTACCTTGGAAGTTTTCTTCGGCGGAGAGGATTGTGCCCCAAGGAGTTGTGCCACCGGAACAGTTGTAAGCTGTGCCGATGATGCGGTTGCCGAGTCCGTCGGTGTTGACTTGCGCGAAGACTTGGGTGGCTGCAGGGCCCGTGCCTGTGAGGTACTCGTTATCCCCTTGTCTGGTTCCCCAGGAGGTGACATCTTTGTATTTGTCGGCACGCTGGCTGTTGATGCCGAGGCCGGAAAGTCCGTGAATGCGTCGGTTGAGTGGATCCCGGGCGATCGCCCCAAAGCGTCCGTTGGCTTGTTTGGTGATGCGGACGATCGAACCACCGAGATTGTACAGAAATTCGCCGAGGGTAGCCTGATTTTTTACCGATAAGTCTATACCGAGGACGGCGCGATCGGTTGTTGGAAATGGTGCCAGATCAGACGGCACTTCCGGCGTCACTTTCGACATCGGGAAACCTACATACTCGTGGTTCACCCAGAGATAGCCGTCGTCACTGCTGCCACCAAGGGGTAGGAAGGCGGTGTAGTCGTTGTTGTAGCCGAAATAGTCTGCCGGATTGGGAAAAACTCGATCGCCCCAGCGGAGAATCACATACCGTTCGTATTCCGGCGGCACAACCACATCGTCAACAATGCTGTAACTCGTTAATTTAGTATCCTGTGAGGCAGCCATCACGGTTCCCTGTCCGTTTAAGCCCGTCGGCATAAAGCTGGGCAGTTCTCGATAAATCGGCAGCGGGTGGGGAAGTCTTAACGCAGTGAAAGATAGCGGAACTACAGCTTCGGCCGAGGTGGAATTGATGCCGAATAGTGTTTTAGTTAGTTGAGGGGCAAGCACAGTGGTAGCCGCACTGCTGCCGAAGAAAATTAGCAGTTGTCGGCGAGTTATTTTAGACATAAATTCATTATTCAACCCAACTTCCCTAATCTGATGATTCCGTATGAAACTTTATCACTGTTCAATTAAGGGAAGTTAACCTGAAGGTTAATAAAAGTGGAATTATATTTGGGTTAATAATTGGTTATTGGTTGTTTGTTATTTGTTACCAATGCCCGATCCCCAATGCCCCATGCCCGATTTCAATCATCTCGAAAACCCGGATCATTTTCTCTGGATGTCAATCGACTAGGCGCAGGTACATTAATCACTTGCGAATACCCAGAATTGGCGGGCGAAATATTGCCGTTTCTGAATCCCAGCAGCAATTGAGCATCGGCAAAATATCTAGTCCACTGTTCAATTCTCGCATCTTTCTGCCAGTCGCGGCGGGATACTCTCGATCGCAAAACCGGAACTCTTTGCCGGCTGCGATCGGCTGTAATGATGATTGTAACTTCTGTTAATGCCGAATTTTCTTGAAACTCGCGGGCGATCGACTCTTTCGCTAAATCTTCCGCCTGCTGCACTAAACTCGCAAAAGATTGACTGCCGTCCGAATCTAGGGTAATGTAGCGCTCTTTTGTTTCAGCCAAACCTATTGATATACTTGCTGCTAAACTGATAATTGCTAGAATGATAGCCGACAATAAGCGTAGGTACAAATTCATTATTTTTGAAACTAAATACTAACACTTGTCAATGATAATTAATAAAAATTAACAAGATGTTAATATTTGATTAAAATAAAGTTTTGTGTCACCATATTTTCCTAAAAAAGTGTCCTGTAGGATCAATTTACTACCAAAAATTAGGCTTTTAGGGGCGGGTTTTACTCGAAATATTTGTCGGTAGTAAAGGAGATCGATCAACCCGCCCCCGCGTTACTCTTCTTCCCTCTTCCTTCTTCCTGACATCCGTTACATCCGTTACACAATCCGTTGCCGAACCTTCTTCTTTATGAAATCAACAAAATGTGCGATCGCCCTTGGTAGCAACTTAGGCGACTCCCTCGCCACACTCAAAAGCGCGATCGTAACCCTCAACAACACCCCAGGAATAGCCGTAAAATCTCATTCAAGCTGGTATCAAACCGCCCCCGTAGGGCCGCCGCAACCCGATTACATCAACGCCTGTGCCATCCTCGAAGTGGCACTAGAACCCGAACAATTGCTAGCAACTTTATTAAAAATTGAAATAAAATTTAATCGAATTCGCAGAGAAAAATGGGGGCCAAGAACCCTCGACCTAGATTTGCTGCTGTACGACAATTTAATCCGAGAAACTCCGACACTGACTCTACCTCATCCCCGGATGAGCGAAAGAGCTTTTGTATTAGTACCTTTAGCAGAAATTGCTCCGGATTGGGTGCATCCGGTGACGAAAAGTGCGATCGCCCAACTGCTGCAAACCGCAGACTGTTCCGGAGTGCAAAAATTGCAACTGTAAAAATTGAGTACAATTCACGGATCGTAGCAGTTTCACAAAAAATGCAACCGTAGGTAAGCTCCAAAATGTGAGAGTTATCAGTCATTCCCAATGTAAAATCTAAAATCTAAAATCTAAAACCGTATGAGATCGCCTATGATGTCTTAAATCGGTGCACTCAAACATTATTCGCTTGTCGCTTATGTCGATCGGTCAAGAACTACCCCAACTCCTCAAACAACGCCTATTTTACCAAGGGCGCAAATTCAACTTTGACGTAGCCACCCTCCGTCTTCCCAACGGTTCCGAAGGCGAGTGGGAATGTATTCGCCACCCGGGCGGAGCACTTGCAGTTCCCGTCACACCCGAAGGTAAACTCGTCTTGGTACGCCAATATCGCTTTGCCACAAAAGGGCGAATTTTAGAATTTCCCGCTGGTACGGTAGAAATCAATGAAAATCCCGCCGAAACTATCAAACGCGAAATCGAAGAAGAAACCGGATATCGCGCCGGAAAATGGCAGAAATTAGGGCAATTTTTTCTCGCCCCCGGTTATTCCGACGAAATCATTTATGCTTTCTTAGCCCAAGATTTGGAAAAACTGGACAAGCCACCAGCACAAGACGATGACGAAGACATGGAGACAGTTTTATTCACCCCGGAAGAATTAGATAAAGCTATCTTAGCTGGGGAACCCATTGATGCAAAATCTATTTCTAGCTTTTTCTTGGCACGTCCCTTTTTGATGTAAATAGGACTGACAAAAAAAGCCGGTTTCTTATAAAAATCGTGCCTCAAGCCGATAAATTTTAACTTAGAAACCGGCTTTTTGACCTCGCGTGTGTCCAGGACTGTAAAATCTAAAGTCTAAAATCTAAAATCTAAAATCGAATGTCCGATATATCCAATCTAATTTTATTTTGGCACCGCCGCGACTTGCGTATTTCTGACAACATCGGACTGGCAGCAGCGCGCCAGCAAAGCCCGAAAGTAGTCGGGATTTTTTGTCTCGATCGCAATATCCTAAATCGGGATGACGTAGCGCCAGCTAGAGTCACCTACATGATCGGCTGCTTGCAAAAACTCTCCGCGCGTTACAGGGAAGCCGGCAGCCAATTGCTGATAATTCAAGATGACCCGAGTCTAGGAATACCGAGATTAGCAACAGCTATAAATGCTCAAGCAGTATTTTGGAACTGGGATGTTGAACCCTACGCAAAACAGCGCGATCAGTCCGTATCAAACGCCCTCCAACAAGCAGGAATTCAAGTTCAAAATTTCTGGGATCAACTCCTGCACGCCCCAGATGAAATTCGCAGCGGTACAGGGACTCCCTACACAGTTTATACACCATTTTGGAAAAAATGGAACAGTAAACCCAAAGCCCAACCTGTAGAGACACTGCCGATAACTTATCTGGAATTAATGACCGGATTAACCGCCGAAGAACAAGCAATTGCCAACCAAGCAGGTGCAATGGAAACAGTCCCAACAGCCTCTAGTTTGGGATTTATTTGGGAAAATCCATTAGTAATAGAACCCGGAGAAGATGCAGCGCAACAAAAGTTAGAAGAATTTTGCGATCGGGCAATTTACGAATATCAAGAACAGCGCAATTTCCCCGCAACTAACGGCACATCCCAACTCAGTGCCGCCCTCAAATTTGGCGCAATTGGCATCCGCACTGTTTGGCAAGCTACCCAGATAGTAATGGACACTTGCCGCAGCGAAGAAGCGTGTACAAGCATCCAAACTTGGCAACAGGAAATAGCGTGGCGGGAATTTTACCAACACGCCATGTATAACTTCCCAGAATTAGCAGACGGCCCCTACCGTCAAGCATTCAAAGACTTTCCTTGGGAGAACGATGAAAAACTCTTTCAAGCTTGGTGTAAAGGCAAAACTGGCTATCCTATTATCGATGCAGCAATGCGGCAGTTAAATCAGACAGGTTGGATGCACAATCGCTGCCGCATGATAGTCGCCAGTTTCCTCACCAAAGATTTAATTATTAACTGGCAGTGGGGTGAAAAATACTTCATGCAAAAATTGATAGATGCCGACCTTTCTGCTAACAATGGCGGCTGGCAGTGGAGTGCATCGAGCGGCATGGACCCAAAACCTTTGCGAATATTCAATCCTGCGACTCAAGCTCAAAAATTTGACCCGGAGGGCGAATATATTCGGCACTGGGTTCCAGAATTGCGCCGCGTTGATACTAAAGTTTTGCTAACAGGAAATCTTTCACCTTTAGAACGCCGACTTCTTCATTATCCCTCTCCGATCGTAGATCACAACCAGCAGCAGCGCAAGTTTAAGGAACTTTATAACCAGCAAAAAAACGCAGATTAGACTTCTCGATTTTTGGCGACAGTTACCAGTAAATTAAGTTGAGGCTGCGCCGTGTACCCACTCAAATTAAAAGATTGTATCAGTTAGAATAAACTTAAATAAATCGGAGGTTGAAATGGTAGCTCTGCAATTAAAACAAATCAGTGTACCCCCAGGACATAGAGTGCTGTTCCATGATGTCAAGTGGCAGGAATTTGAAGCAATTTTAGAAGAGTTGGGAGAACACCGTGCCTCTAGAATAGCTTACAGTCAAGGAACTTTAGAGATTAGGATGCCACTACCAGAACACGAGAAAGCTAAAATCATTATTGGCTATTTAGTGAAAATTTTGTTTGAGGAACTAGAAATAGATTTTGAACCATTTGGTTCGACGACTTTCAATCGAAAAAGTATGTTACAAGGAATTGAACCTGATGAATGTTTTTACATTCACAATTACGCTCTAATGATTGGTAAAAAGCGGATAGACTTAACAATCGATCCGCCGCCAGACTTAGCAATTGAAGTCGATTTAACTTCCAAGACTCAACTGGACGCTTACGAAGCTCTGGGAGTACCTGAAATATGGCGCTATGAAAATAAGAAGCTTCTGATTAATGTGCTTCAAGACGGGCAATATGTTGAATCGGAAATTAGTGCAATTTTTCCCAATTTGCAAATTATTGAAGCTATTTCTCAATATTGCGAACAAAGCCAAACAGTGGGGACGAGTCAAACTCTCAGATTGTTTCGGCAATGGGTTAGAGAACAAATCAGGCTTTGATGACTGAAGTCCTCACTACAAACCTGACTGTTTCCCAATGCCCAATTACCGATACAGACAAGTTATCATAAACTTAAATAAATCGGAGATTCAAATGGTAACGCTGCAATTAAGACAAATCATTGTACCACCTGGACATAGAGTGCTGTTAGATGATGTCAAGTGGCAGGAATTTGAAGCAATTTTAGAAGAGTTGGGAGAACACCGTGGCTCTAGAATAGCTTACAGTCAAGGAACTTTGGAGATTAGGATGCCACTACCAGAACATGAATTCAATAAGGAAATCATTGGCGATATGGTGAAAATCTTACTCGAAGAACTTGAAATTGAGCGAGAATGTTTTGGTTCGACGACTTTTAAGCGAAAAAGTATGTTACAAGGAATTGAACCTGACAACTGCTTTTACATTCAGAATTACGCTCTAATGATTGGCAAAAAGCGGATCGACTTAACAATCGATCCGCCGCCTGACTTAGCAATTGAAGTCGATTTAACTTCCAAGACTCAACTGGACGCTTACGAAGCTCTGGGGGTACCTGAAATATGGCGCTATGAAAATAAGAAGCTTCTGATTAATGTGCTTCAAGATGGGAAATATGTTGAATCTGAAATTAGTCCGACTTTTCCCAATCTGCCAATTATTGAAGCTATTTCTCAATATTGCGAACAAAGCCAAACAGTGGGGACGAGTCAAACTCTCAGATTGTTTCGGCAATGGGTTAAAAACCAAATACAAAATTGATAGGAAATCCCTAGTTAACGCACTTGCTGTTAAAAAGCAGGCTTCTTGACGATCGCAAAAAAGCCATTTTCTAACAGCCAGCCTCCTAATTCCGTTGTATTTTTAATTTCGCTTTTGGGAAATAGAGAGAGAGTAAGGGTGTTGACCTTGAGATCGATCGCCCACAAAAATAACATAAGTCCCCTTGTCCCCATAACCGGAAAATTCTACATTCCCCGCAGCAGCATTCGCCGGCAGCACGCAGAAACGCCCCCTCGGCCCTTGAATCATTAAACTTGGAGCTCCAGCGGTTTGTACTGCAATCCGCCAGTAAGGCAAATCCTGCGTTACTTCAATGACGTGGTTCGGCCCTTGGGAGACAAAACCGCAGTCCCCGCTATTGTTCGGGCCGCCGGAAACTCCAGAAACTCGCAGCGGTTCGGGAAATCCCGGAGCAATTTGTAGCGGTTGGCTCCGAAGGGCACCGGCATCCGCTAAAATCATTGCCAAGGCTAGGGTCACGATCGGGCTAAACCACAGTTTGCCGCGATCGCCCGGATAATGGCTCTTCATGTTTCCTCACACAATGACATTTGGTTCTAGTTCTTTGACGGTAGGGGATAACGGCTGTTCCAAACACATTAATCTAAAATAACTTCGGAATTTTTTTATGAATCCTCAAAATAACTTCAATTGGCAGCAAGCGTTCGGAGAACTAAAAGCTAAAGTAGAACGATCGCCACTGATCACACAAAATTCAGACAGCTATCAAGCTGTCGGAACCTTCTACAATCAATTATTGGACAAGTTTCAAAGACTCCCCAAACCCGGGCAGGTGGCAGCCTTTGCCGTCGGAGCGATAATTGTCCTGACAGTCTTCAATAGCATCGTACAGCTAATTTCAGCGCTGATGACTCTTGCCGTTCTCGGAGTGCTAATCTACATAGCGTATAAATTGGCAATTTCCCCCCAGTCCTCAAATACTAACGACAAATAATAGGAATTTCTAAATATGGCTAACCCCACCGCGCCCAGCGGCATCAATCAACCCGATCCGTCTTGGCAAACACAATCCAAGCAAATGCCACTGCTGGTTCGCAGGTGCGGCGCTTGGGCAGTGGAAATTTCGTTAATTGCGGCCAGCGCCCTCGTTCCCTTCAGTATCGGGGCATTGGTCAACCAGGAATCTCAAACCGTGCCGCTCAATTCCTCAGTAGCAGCAGCATCCGAAACCGTCGCCCGTACCTTGGGCATACCCGTGCGCGATCGCAGCCCCAGAGTCGCACCCCTAACTAATCTATTATGGTCAGCGGCGCTGCTGGCACCGGCAGTTTTAGCGGGGTGGCAACTGTTTTTGCTCGCCAGAACCGGTCAAACTATCCCCAAACGCTGGTTCGGCGTCAAAGTTGTCACAGCGTCGGGTACTCCTCCGGGTTTTGGGCCAGTGCTAATTCGCGAAAGTTTGGGGCGCTGGGGAGTGCCTCTGGGCGTCGCTTACGGCATTTGGCGCTTGAGCGGTGCGTTTCCTGATTTGCTGATTTTAGGGGGACTCAGCGGCTTGGCAGTGCTCGCAGACGGCGCTTTTGCATTGCGCTACAAACGCCAATCCGGACACGATCGCCTCGCGAATACTTTGGTTGTCAATGCTCGATCGAATCAACTGTCTGCCGATCCTGTCCCGACTCAAGATTGGACTGAGGAAGACGCGCAAATTGCGGCTTTGGTAGTGACTCCACAAAGCAGCCTGAAAACAAATGCCAGTTTGTGGAATTGGATGCGCCAACACCCAGGCACAACTTTAGTGATAGTTACCGTCGGCTGCGCGGGATTGATTTTAACTTTGTTTGTCGGCACTCTCATCTACACTCAAAGTCAAGCAAATATGCGGGATTCCCGGCAGCGGAACGACGAATTATTTGTAGCTTTAGTTAGCAAATTGTCTCCCACATCGGCTAGCGGGGCATCGGGCAGGCGATCGGCAATTTTGGCTTTGGGGGCGGTGGAAGACTCCCGCGCCGTACCCCTGCTAGCGGATTTGCTAGCTCAAGAAGACAACCGCGCCATGTTGGACGCCATCCAGCAAGCTTTAGTCAGTAGCGGGCCGAAAGCTTTGCCTGAGTTGCAGCGGTTGAATCAAGCCCTCAGCAACGACCTCGATTCCCTGCGCTTTGGCGGCAAGGCCCCGGAACGCGAGTTAGCGGCCGCCCGCCAGCGAACAGTACAAAGGGCGATCGGCAAAATTCTCACAGTGTATAGCAGCCAACTCAACGGCACGGATCTGAGCCGCACGGATTTAGCTCAAAGTCCTGCCGGCCCATCTCAGTTTACTTTAGTTTTAAACAAAGTTGACTTGTCAGGAATTAAGCTGAAAAATGCCAATTTAACCAATGCCAGCTTGCAGGGAGCTCGCTTTTACGGCACCGGCGAAGACAGGCGTCCGGGTACATTTGACGATTGGATTTCTGACTTGAGCGGCGCTAATTTGGAAGGAGTAAATTTGACCGGGGCGTCTTTGAACAGTGCTGTCATGAACCGGACTACTTTTGTGCGCGCTGTCATGAACAAAGCTAATTTGTCAAACGGCAATTTGAATTCAGCTAATTTCAGCAGTGCTATTTTAATAGGAGCAAATTTACAGGAAGCGCAGTTAAAAAATGCCAGTTTTACCGGGGCAGATATAGGAAGCGCGAATTTGTCGGGAGCAGATTTGTCTGGCTCGCGTTTGGCCAAAGTGAAGGCTCAAGGCGCTCAGTTGTCCTTGACAAATTTGTCTAAATCGGAATGGCAAGGTGCTGATTTGTCCGGTGCTGATTTGGGCGGCGCAAACCTACAAAAGGCAGATTTGACTTCGACTAAACTCGCCAACGTGAATTTAAAAGATGCTCGGTTGCAAGATGCGAATTTTCGGAATGCGGAGGTGAGTTCGGTTGATTTTAGGGGGGCGAATTTAGCGGGAGCGAATTTTAAAGGCGCTGTGTTTCTGGGGAAAACCGCTTCGGATCAATTTATTCAAAATCCGACTGGTAATAAATCCGGTCGATTCCTAGGAGTTGATTTTGCGGAGGCTAAGAATTTAGATAAAAGTCAAATTGCTTACATTTGTTTGCAGGGGGGGATTCATCCGAAGTGCCCGCAGAAGAAGTAAGGATTGGTTGTTACCGAGTAGGCTAATACAGTTGATGGCGAACAGGTAGGGTAATTATGAGCGTTAAGCGAATCATTTATCTCATCCTAGCCATTCTGGGGCTTGTGCTGCCTTGGTACTATAACTTGCAGTTTTTTAGCAATGCTGGCTTGCTCGACTTTGTAAACGAGAGTTCGGCTAATCTTGCTGCGAAATCGGTAAGTTTAGATTTGTTTATCGCAACTGTAGCAGGAAGCACTTGGATGTACGCTGAGTCGAAACGATTGGATATAAGTTTTGTAGGGCTGTACATACTTCTGGGTGTGCTTGTTTCGTTTTCATGTGCTTTCCCGCTTTTCTTGTTTGTGCGGGAAACCAAGCTGGAAAAATCAAGCGAAGTCTCAAGTTGAAAAATTGTTTCCCCGGTTAGTGCCACGCAGCACAATAATTCGGTGCAGGCGAGGGAGGTATTATATAATTTCCGGTAAAATCACCGTTATAGGTTTGTAGTGACGACGGAAGTGCTCAGAATTTTATGAGGATTAAATTCCTCACTACAAACCAACGTGATTGTTGTCGTTCGAGGTAGCATAATACTAATAGCAATTTCACTCATTTTTTGCTAAATTTTTTTGGCTTGATTTTCGTTCCACCTGCCCAATTTACTACTGCATTGTTTATTGAAATTGCTATTATATCGTTTCCGGTTGTATCGGTATTTTTCAAAGGTTCAAACAGTCCGTTGTCGCGAAAGCATAATTTTAGTCAACAGTCAACAGTCAACAGTCAACAATTCCGGAGGACTGCAACCGGAATTTATATTACGCAATAGCATCCGAATTGGCAAGAGTCTCGAATTGCGCCAATAGCATTGCCTCACCATTATTTGGAGTTCCAAAAATTTTAGGTAACTGACCTGTTTCAGCGAGAACTTGTCTCACTTCTCGGTTAGATACATCGGCTAGATTTTTGTTATTTAGAATAGCATTAACCGCAGCGATACCCACACCTTGACCAACTGCGGCGTTGAATTCAACAATTCTGCCGACAGAACAGGCAAACCCTTCAAATCCAGAACAGGGACTTACCACTGCCAGGTTAGGAACGTTTTTAATTAATGCGTGGCGGATGCCAATATTAAAGATAGGGTGTTTAAAACTCAGACTTTTAAACCATCCTAGACGAGTTGCTTTATCGCGAATACCCTGGATACCTCCCCGTACATCAAAATGATAGCTAAATGTTGCCAGGGCTTCATTAGCAGGTACGCCACCTAACAGCATTTGTGCGCCAGTTAAAGGTTCTACAACTCCCGTCACATTGCCAGCGTGTCTGATATAAAGTTCTGACGCAGAAGTAACAGAAGTAGCCCCCAAACTCTTCAGCCAAGTGGTAATAAATAAGATCTCTCTTTGCATATTAGCCGTGGGTTTGCTCCCGCTTCTGGCTAAGGCTTCCGCTTCGCTGGCGGTGACTGCGAATAAAAGCGCATTCCACGAAAGTCTGTCATTTGGAAGTATGGCTATATTTCCCTCATCTAAAATTACGCCAGTTTCAGAAAAAGATAGTTTTCTTCCTCTAAAAGAGTGGTAAGCTACAGACAGAGCCGGCGAGCGAACATCGATGTAATCGTTACCCGCCCACAGAGTTTTGAGATTGCCTTTAGTGTCCTTCATTTCCCGCCGGAGTTCTTCTGCTAGTAGGGCATCTTTGTCGGCAGCGTACAGCACAAATTTTTGACTCTCTGAATCGGCCAGGTTGGTGAAGCGTTTTAGATAAATATAATCGAATTCTTTTAGGGTTCTTGCACTGAGTCCTTGGGTTTCAAAAACGAGGGTGACTGGAAGTTCTGAGTTAGGCAGACCCAATGTTTCAAATCCATTCAGCTTTCTCACACCTGCAGCTTGAGCTAATTCGCCATTGACAGTGGCATCAATAAATTGCTTGCCGGCATAAACTACGCCTTGAGAGGTGGTTATACTGGCAATTTTTTGACCTTCTTTACGAACTGATTTAATTTCTACTTTGCTGAGGAGATCTGCCCCAGCTTGTACTAGCATTTCTTTCAGCGCTGCACTGGCTTTGCGGGGGTCAAGTGCAATTGCCTTAACGCCGGATTTTTGTAAAAATTCTTTATAGATTGTCGCCGGTGAACCAAAGGTATCTAACTTTAAAGATTGTTGAAGTTCTTCACTAATCTGACTTCTATCTAAATAAGCAAGACCGCCTCTTACCAAATGCCCGCCAATTCCTTCTTGCAAGCTTGCTTTCGACATCAGTAGAATTCGCGGATAACGCTTTGTTCGGCGAAGATATTCTCTGGAGGCAGAGATAACAGCTAGAACTCCTGGAACTTCATCACCAAAACAGATGATATCGTAAGAACGCAGATCCATGACCATTATTTAATAACCTCTGTTGATTTTCATTTTTTCGAGCTGCATCTCAATGTTTGCCGTCAAACTCTCTGTTTTTCCCAAATCTAGCTCGATATTTCCTGATTTTTGCGATAAATATTCACACATTTCTGGAGGCAGCAACCGGGTTTTTCCTGAAAATCTTTCGTTGACGATCGATCTCGGTTGCAAAACCCGGTTTCTGAGCCTCAAGAGTATCTCTGTGTTGTACTCTTGATTGCCATCAGGTCAGATTATCAGGATCTATCCCCAACTCCCGCAATCGCTGAGCTAGTCGATCGGAACGTTCAGCCAGTCGATCGGCGCGCTGGGCTTCCTGTTGGGCGCGCTGCGATTCCTGTTGGGCGCGCTGCGATTCCTGTTGGGCGCGCTGCGATTCCTCTTGAGCGCGCTGCGTGGATTCTTTCACCTGTTCTTCAGGAGTCAGATAACGTTTTCCATCGGCATCATACCAATACAACCACTCCCTTGTCACCCCCGAATAACTTCCCCTTTCACAACCAATCCCCAAACCAATTTCTGGCATCCAAACTGGATTTCCTGGCTGTAATTCATACTTTCCATTGACTAACTTGTGTACTTCTAAACGAGGTTTACGACGGCGGCGGGAAGAATAAATGACGTAATAAAGTACACCTAAAGCTTGATATTCCTCCAACTTTGTGCTGTATTCCTTGCGATAAGTTGGGGAAACTACTTCCAGCACAAAACTCGGCAGAACATTTTCATCCCACAGCACGTAACTCGGACGCAATTCTTCGTCGTAATATCGTTCTACTCCTAAACTTAAGAAAGCATCTGGGACAATGGGCGGTTCGTCAGGGTGATGATAAATACCCATATCTATGCCAAAAAACCAGTCCATGCGTTCTGACCAAAGTATGAGGAATATTGCTTTTAACAACCCTGGTATTAGCTCTTGGAGTTCGTTATCCACAGGCGTTTCATCCGAGTCTGGTAGTTCATCGGCGGAGGGCAAGTTCCTCGGCAAGTTGTACTGTAACATTGCGGCTTTCCTCAAAACTCACTAATATTATACCGTTGATTTGTTGAGCGATAGTATTTATTGAACGAACCGCGAAGAAGCGAAGGAAGAGAAGAGAAGATGATAGGTAATTTTGACTTAGTTAATCGGAAGTAATTTTTGTAAAAGATTTGCTGAGACTTACACGATCGACTAAACTATGTCTAACCAGTCGGTTCTAATGGGGAGCAGCCGTTAGAGGAAACGGGGAAAGTTCGGTGCAAGTCCGGTGCTGTCCCGCAACTGTAATGAGAGTCATGTCGCTTTCTGAGTCAGGATGCCCGCCGATGTGTTAGTTTACATAGTCTCATCTGCGAGGTTCAGCGTGAAGACCAGAAATCGGAAATTGGTCAGCTTGGGATTGATGGCTGGCTTGAGTTGTTATATTGTCCTGGGTTCGGCAACGCCCGCCGCAGCTATGCACATTTCGGAAGGTTTTTTGCCGGTGCAATGGGCTGCATTTTGGTGGATTGTGGCGTTGCCTTTTTTTGCCTTTGGGTTGCGATCGATTACTCGCATTACAAAAGAACACCCGGAACTTAAACTATTGCTTGCTTTGGCGGGTGCGTTTACTTTTGTGCTTTCTGCTTTAAAAATTCCCTCGGTAACGGGCAGTTGTTCTCACCCGACGGGTACGGGTTTGGGCGCAATTTTGTTCGGCCCTTCGGTGATGGCTGTACTGGGGGCTTTAGTCCTGTTGTTTCAAACGTTACTGTTAGCGCATGGTGGGTTGACAACGCTGGGAGCGAATATGTTTTCGATGGCGATTGTCGGCCCTTTCGCTGCGTATTTTATCTATCGATTGCTGTTGCGAACAGGTAGCCAGCGGGCGGCAATTTTTTGTGCTGCGGCTTTGGCAGATTTACTGACTTATGTGGCGACTTCGATTCAATTAGCGTTAGCTTTCCCCGCAGCAAGTGGCGGTTTTATAGCTTCGTTTCTCAAGTTTGCGGGCATCTTTGCTATCACTCAAGTACCCCTGGCTATAAGTGAGGGATTGCTGACTCTATTGGTCTGGAATTGGCTGCATTCTTACGGGAAGCCGGAGCTTGAAACTTTGAAATTATTGAGACAGGAGTCATAAGCCGTGAATCAAAAACCTACAAAAAATTACCAATCTACTTCGCGGCAAAATTGGCTTTTGGCTGGTGCTGTGATTGTTCTGGCAGCGTTGCCTCTCGTTTTTGTGCGGGGTGAATATGGAGGTTCCGATGACCAAGCTAAGAAAGCAATTACCGAAATTCAACCGGGTTATAAACCTTGGTTCAATCACTTGTTTGAGCCGGCTAGCGGAGAAATTTCAAGTCTATTGTTTGCGTCTCAAGCGGCGATGGGGGCTGGCGTAGTTGGGTACGTCATTGGGTTGTATAAAGGCCGATCGCAATCTCGGCAGCAGTCTGATAATAAATCGTCGGAATGAACCATCAGATTGATAGTCTGGCTTATACAAATCGCTTGCGGGGGTTGCCGCCATCTCACAAGTTATCCTTTGCGATCGCCCTTTTAATTCTGTCTCTCGTTTCTGGGGCGATCGTCCAATTGTCGATCGCCCTTTGGTTGGCTGTCTGGATCGTCTTTTATGCGGGTATTCCGGGGAAACTGTATTTGCGGTTGCTGTCGCTACCGTTGATGTTTTTGCTGACAAGTGTGCCTGCTTTGGCGATGGGTGCGGTTGCGGGCGATCGTATCCCCGCGATTCAGTGGGATATTTGGCAAGGTTGGGGCATTAGCATCGGCACTTTTTATCTGTATGTGAGCCGCACCGGCATATACCAAGTGAGCTTGCTATTTGCCCGCGCCTTCGCATCGACAAGCTGTATGTATTTCATTCTCTTGACGGTGCCATTTACCGAAGTCTTGCAGATTCTCAGACAATTACGCTGTCCAGAGTTAGTCACAGAACTGCTATTACTAATGTATCGGTTTATTTTTAGCTTATTGGCGATCGCCGATGAACTTTGGATCGCCCAAAACTCGCGCTGTGGCTATCGCACTTGGAAGCGGGGAATGCACAGTTTAAGCATTTTAATCGGGCAATTGCTTCAGCGAACTTTGGAAAACTACCGTCAAGTTTCGCTGAGTTTAGCGTCACGGGGCTTTAATGGAGAACTGCGCGTGTGGAATTCTTACCCTTACAAACCTTCGCGAAGATATGCATTTGAAGCCGTGTTTGGTTGCACGGTTTTAAGTTTGTTAAGTGTCGTATTTCAACGCTAAATTTATTAGGAATATTGATATAACCCACAGTTAGGACACGGCAGTGCCGTGTCGCTACCATTAATCGGGCGATGGTTACATCTTTCGCGGGGATGAGCGATGATTTTGAGGTAGGGAAACGGCACTGCCGTGTCCTCCGACAATTAATCGGGTGATGGTTATACCCGAGGGGAGCGATCGATTATTTTGGGGTAGGGAAATGGCACTGCCGCGTCCTCCGTTACTATTTAGGGGTACGGGTTTCAACCCCTGCCGCACTAAAATAATGACTTTTATGAACTAAAATAATGACTTTTATGAACTAAAGTAATGACTTTTATGAATTGACCTTACAAGAAATCTATTGAATGATTGTAATCAAGAGATTTCTAGTAGGAATTATATTATGAAAAAAGGTCAGTTCAAAAAAATACTTTGTTTCTTAATGACCTCCTTGACCGTCTTTCTGGTCACAGTCACTCAGGCACGGGCCCAACAACTACCGTTTTACTGGGATAACATCAACGTCACAATCGACGTTCAGACCAACGGAGATATGTTAGTTACGGAAAATCAAAAATATGTGTTCACAGCCGACTACAACACTGAACGATATCGCTATATTCCTTTAGGCAAGGTAGATGAAATTAAAGATGTCACCGTTCAAGAAAATAATCAAATAATTCCGAGTAGCACGGGGATTGAAAACAATGAACTTTGGATTCGTTGGCAACATCAATTAAAAGCGCCAGAATCACATACTTTTGTCATCAAATATCGTGTGGTAGGCGGATTGCAGGTAGATGGTGAGAATACTCTAGTTTATTGGAAAGCCATTGCAGCGGGTCGCAAAGCTCCGATTAAGACGGGAAAAGTTACGGTGCAATTACCAGAAGCTTTGTCAGGGAAAGTTCTATCGTTTACGAATTTTGGTACAGCCGCAGTTCCGCGTCAAGTAGATCCTAAAACATTTGAGTTTGTGGCAACTCAGCCTATTCAACCCCAACAAGAATTAGAAGTGCAAATTGCATTTCCCCAGCAAATTCTGAATATACCTCAACCTGGTTGGCAACAAACTGGAAACCCTCAAACTTCTGCTGGAGAAGAAGGCTTTTTTATAGACCCCTGGACCCTTTTTTTTCTAATGTTGTTCGGACTTTTTCCAGCTTTAGCAATTATCACATCCATTGCAAATCGACGCTGCCCTGAGTGTACAAAGTTCAATCTCAAACGAACTTATAAAGTTTTGATTCCTGCAACTACTAGCCGTTCAGGAAAGCAGCAAGTTACCCATCACTGCGGAAGCTGCTCTTACCATCGCGAGTACGAAGAAGTAATTCCAGTCATTAGCCATAACAGTGGCGGTGGTGGCGGTGGCGGTGGCGGTGGCGGTGGCGGCGGTGGCGGCGGTGGCGGTGGCGGCGGTGGTGGCGGTGGTGGCGGTTAATATCAACGGGAGTTAGGCATCACAACCAAAGAAACCGGGTTTTTACCGAATCTGTGGGCTGTAAAGAAGTATTGTCGCAAAAAACCCGGTTTCTGAGCACCCGTTGATATATTGATCTTACCCAAATTCAGGACACGGCAGTGCCGTTTCCCTACAAATAATCGGGCGGTGGTTACATTTTTCATGAAGTGCTCATGATTATTTTAGAGTAGGGAAACGGCATTGCGGTGTCCTCTTTTTAACATTTGGTAAAACTTTTATTGCCTCATTTTTGGGTACAACCGATCGCATTTCATGCACAATCATATTCCAAATATGACTTTTATGAATATAATTAATGACTTTAATGAATTGACTTCAACAAAAATTTATTGAATACTGATTGTAGTTAACAACTTTTCAGTACATTTGAGCTTAAAACAGGTTAAAAACTATGACTAAATCACGTTGGCTTCGCAAACTTTTACCATTAACAGTATCTTTCGCAACCGCGATCGCAGCAGCAGGCGCTTTTGCCCCACCAACTTCCGCTCAAAGCAATCCGCCGCCGCAAGCCCAAGAAGTTCAACCAGCCCAAGCAGAAGGATTTAGCATTCCGATTTGGATCTATCCCGTAGGAGCAATTTTCCTAATTTTCATCTTTATACCGAAGATTGGCTGGACTTTGGGATTAATTGCGATCGGCGAACGAGAAGTGGGAATTGTTGTCAAGAAATTTTCCCGCAAAAATTTGCCATCCAGTAGATTGATTGCTCTCGATGGCGAAGGAGGTTTGCAAGCAGATACCCTTCCTCCCGGCTGGCATTTTGGTTATTTCCCCTGGCAATATAGCATTCGCAAAGAACCAGTTGTTGTCGTTCCTCAAGATGAAATCGGTTTAATTATTGCCAATGACGGAGCCACCATTCCTCCCGATCGCATTTTAGGCAAAGTCGTCGATTGCGACAATTTCCAAAATGCCCGCAAATTCCTCACCGACGGTGGAGAAAAAGGACGGCAACTAGCCATAATCACAACTGGCACTTATCGGATTAATACGGCTGTATTTGAAGTCATTACTTCAGCTAATGCCACTGCAAAGGGTATGCAGCCGTCGGAATTTCAACTATACAAACTTGCTCCAGATCGCGTGGGAATTGCGAACGTGCTAGACGGGATTCCGATTGATGAAGGTGAAATTGCCGGACCGATAATTCCCGGTCACGACAATTTCCAAAAAGCGCAATCTTTCATCAAAGGTGGCGGGCGCAGGGGCTTGCAAGAACAGGTGATTTTATCCGGTTCTTGGAACCTCAATCCCTGGTTTGTGCAAGTAGAACAGGTAAAAATGACGGAAGTGCCGATCGGCTATGTAGGGGTAGTAATTTCCTATGTGGGAAAATCGCACCAAGATGTAAGTGGCGCCGCTTTTACCCACGGCAATCTTGTCAATAAAGGCGATAAAGGTGTGTGGGTCGAACCGCTTTACCCCGGCAAACATCCCATCAATACAAAAGTGATGAAAGTAGAACTTGTTCCCACTACCGATGTTGTTTTAAACTTCACATCGCGGTTCAGCGGAGAACACGGCTACGACTCCAAGTTAAGTGCTTTGAAATTGCTTTCTTTTGACGGATTCACCTTTGAGTTAGAAGTTTTTCAAATTATTCATGTCGGTACTTTGGATGCACCGAGAGTCATTTCGCGCCAAGGTTCGATGCAAAATCTAATCGACCAAGTGCTGCGTCCAATTGTGGGCAATTATTTTCGCAATTCTTCTCAAGAATATACAATACTCGATTTTCTAATCGCGCGCAGCGAACGCCAAGCAGAGGCGGCAGAACACGTTCGTCAAGCCCTGCGGGCCTATGATGTGCAGGCTGTTGACACGCTGATCGGTTTGATTTCGCCGCCAGGAGAGTTAATGCAAACATTGACCGATCGCAAAATTGCTCAGGAACAAGAAAAAACTTACGAAGTGCAGCGCATTTCAGAGTCGCAACGTCAAGAATTGGTGCGTGCAACTGCGATCGCAAACATTCAAAATCAGGTGGTGGCGGCAGAACAAGGGGTGAAAATTGCCCAACTGAGTGCAACTGCTGCGATCGAACACGCAAGTGGTGAAGCAGAAGGGATTCGGCTGATGGGACAAGCAAAAGCGGATGCTTATCAAGTTGGTGTCAACGCTTTGGGTACGCAGAGTTACACGCTGTTGCAACTGATGCAAGCGGTTTCGGATGGTAGCGTTCGCGTTGTTCCCGATGTGACAGTGAATGGTAACGGCGGTAGTGGGGGTTTGTTGGACGGTTTGATGGCAATGTTGCTGCGGAATGAAACCAGTAAAAATGGAGAAAATGGAGCACAATCACCTGTAATTAATGTCAAAAAATCTAAGTCTGTTGTTGTGGAACCTGTGGCCGAATCACCAGTAGCCAAAGTGCATTCGGTGAAGTCGCCGGAGTCTCCTAATCATTCACCAGTTTCTCAGTCTGTGGCTGTTGCTGAGATTGATATTGATTCGGCATTTGGTGAATTGTTAGATATTTGAGTTGAGTGCAATTTGTAGAGAGGACGACTGTCCTCTCTGAAAGCTTTTTGTCTAAGATTTTACTGTTCAGAGAATTAAATGTGCAAAATTATGACGTTTATGGTTAGACAGAAATACATGAATTTACCCCAGTCGATCGCCATTACTTGTTTTACGCTCCTAGCATTATCGGGAAATGGACTGTCTGCGATCGCGACCGAAACGCAACCCGCAAACAAAACATTTGGTGATTGGTGTCGCAAAAAATCTTCTTTGAGTCCAGAAGCTAGACATACTGTTGAGGTGCTCTTAAAGGAAGCTGAGACTACTGATTGTGATGCAGCCGCTCGGAAACTTTCGAGTATCACGGAACTCGACCTCAGCCTAAATGAAATCAGGGATATCGAACCCTTGCAATTCTTGACTAACCTGTCTACTCTCGAACTCCGAAATAGTCAAATCAGCGATATCAAGCCCTTGCAATCTTTGACTAAATTGACTCAACTCACGCTCAGCGGTAATCAAATCAACGACATCAAGCCCTTACAATCTTTGCCTGAACTGAATACTCTCTTACTCAGCGGTAATCAAATCAGTGATATTCAACCCTTGGAATCTTTGACTAAACTGACTAACCTCTCCCTCAGCAACAATCAAATCAGCGACATCAAACCCTTGCAATCTTTGACTAAACTGACTAATCTCTCCCTCAGCAACAATCAAATCAGCGACATCAAACCCTTGCAATCTTTGACTAACCTGGAGGATAATCTTTCCCTCAGCAACAATCTAATCAGTGACATTCAACCCTTGCAATCTTTGACTAAACTGATTGATCTCTCCCTCAGCAACAATCAAATCAGTGATATTCAACCCTTGCAATTTTGGCCTAATCTGTATAATCTCTCCCTTAGCGATAATCAAATCAGTGACATCAAACCGTTGCAATTTTTGACTAGACTTTCGGTACTCAAACTCGAAAACAATAAAGTCAGCGATATCCAACCCTTGCAATCTTTGACTAGACTGACTTGGCTCAATCTCAACAACAATAAAATCAGCGACATTCAACCCTTGCAATCTTTGACTAAACTGACTAATCTGTACCTCAAAAACAATCAAATTAGCGATATAAAACCCTTGCAATCTTTAACTAACCTGACTCAGATAAAGCTGCACGGAAATGCGGTTCCCGTTATAGAATTATCTAGAAATACACCTTCTTCATCAGTCACTCAGAAACAATCAGAATACACGGGACAAACATTTGGTGATTGGTGTCACGAAAAAGCAAATTTGAGCGCTGAAGCTAAACATACTGTTGAAGTGTTGTTGGAAAAAGCTGAAACTACTGAGTGCGATGCAGCTAATCAGAAACTTTCGAGTCTCACGGAACTCGACCTCAACAGTAATGAAATCACTGACATCAAACCCTTGCAATCCTTAACGAACCTGACTAAACTTTTAGTCCACAAAAATCAAATCAGCGATATAAAACCCTTGCAATCCTTGACTAATCTGACTCATCTCGGTCTCAGCGATAATCTAATCAGTGAGATCAAACCATTGCAATCTTTAACCAAGTTGACTAATCTCGGCCTCTACAACAATAGGATCGGCGATATCCAACCATTGCAATCTTTGACTAACCTCACTCAACTCGGGCTTGAAAACAATCAAATCAGCGACATCCAACCATTGCAATCCTTAACTAACCTGACTATGCTCGGTCTCATAAACAATGAAATTAGCGATATCAAACCCTTACAATCCTTGACTAACCTAACTACTCTAAACCTCCACGTCAATGAAATTACTGACATCAAACCATTGCAATCCTTGACTAACCTGACTGTTCTCGGACTCGGCGACAATAAAATAGGCGATATCAAACCTTTAGAATATTTGACTAAACTTGAATGGCTCGAACTCCAAAACAATCAAATTAGCGACATCAAACCGCTAGAATTTTTGACCAACCTGACTAATCTCATCCTCCGAAATAATCAAATCAGCGACATCAAACACTTACAATCCTTGACTCAACTTGAGTGGCTCGAACTTAATGACAATAAAATCAGCGATATCAAACCCTTACAATCCTTGACTAACCTGATGTTATTTCACATCGGTGGAAATCCGATCTCTCCCAAGATTTGCCCGATCAAGCCAGAGTCTACCTGCGATTGGGCACATTGGAATTATTTATAGCTCCAAAAATTAGAGGTACAAGCCGATCGCACTTATAGTTGCACACAAACACATGAATTCACCAAAGTCGATCGCACTTACTTGTTCTACGATCCTAGCATTATCGGGAAAGGCACTGTGTGCGATCGCACCAGAAACGGGATCGGGAAACAGGCACTTTCCCTGAAACTCTTGTGGGGTGGGCATCCTGCCCGCCCCAAAGATACAAATATGATTTTTATGAACTTAATTAATGAATTTAATGAATTGACTTTCACTTGGGCTTGTTTGATTATGTTAATAACATTAGCGGGAAATTGATTAAATATAAAATCATGAAAGAAACATCAGACAAGCTGGAAATGCGAGAGACGGCGGCATTTTGGATGAATCTATTCGTTGGGGGTAGTTTTTTGGCATTTGGTTTGCCTTTTGGTTGGTATTCCGGCAGTGTTTTCCTTTATTTATTTGCTGTAATTGGTTTGATGTTGGTAATATTCTCACAGATTGAGAGCGTTACATTTGATAAAAATCTCGGTCATCTGACTTTCAAGTGGGAACAACCACTCATTTTCAAAATCAAAGTGGTCAAACACCTGATTCAAGATATTTCAGGTGTGGAAATACAGAAGATTGAGGATAGTGAGAGTATTAAGTATCGTGTATGTCTGGTGCTGGAGTCAGGCAAGCGGTCTGTGCCTTTAACTTCATACTTCAGCACTGGTTTGAGAGACAAGCATAAAAAAGCAGAAGTCATTGCGACATTTCTGAATATCAAAAATTACGGTCTTGAAGGCTTTCCCAGACAACAAAATTCTAGCGAAGAACTTCAATGGGAGACTATAGAGGAGGAGATTGTCCACTGGGAAACAGCAATTAGAAGTGACTCCAATGATGCTGATGCTCACATCAAATTGGCATCGGCTTTGCTTAACCAAGACCAAACAAAAAACAAACAACAAGCAATAAGCCACCTAAAACAGGCAGAGGCTATTTTCAAAACTAAAGGCTATGACGAGGAAGCAATGCAGGTTTTCCAACTTTGGGGCGCGCTCTATTGGGGACTTCGTGGAAAGTGAGGTTTAGATGGAATTTTCTCTTCCCAGGCTCTGATGGGAATACTTACCCCGAGGTTCGACCTCCAAACACTATCAAAATAAGGAGAAAAACTATGTCCCAAGATCACAAAAAAAGTCCACCGCCCATCTTTTTTATTGTTGCTCTCGGCTTAATTGCGTTTGGCGCGTACAAGTTCCTTCCCGGTTTATTCAAGGGAAAAAGCTCAGATACATCGGGAGCAATCGCCAATCGCATCAGTTTAGGAAATCAGCTATTGGTGACATCCCAAACAACAGCCCAAAAAAAAGCCGGCGTTGAAGCTTTTGTCAATAGAGATTACCAAGCAGCCGTCAAAAAATTTCAGGATTCGCTGCAACAAAATCGCAACGATCCCGAAACCATTATTTATTTGAATAATGCCATTATTTATTTGAATAATGCCACAACCAGCAATGGTTCTTACTTAAAACTCGCTGTCAGCGTCCCCATTGGTAGCAACCCCAATGTCGCGCAAGAAATCCTTCGAGGTGTAGCCCAAGCTCAGGATGAAGTCAATACTAGCGGTGGCATCAACGGCGCAAAACTGCAAGTAGAAATTGTCAACGATGACAATAGTCCAGAAGTGGTCAGAGATGTTGCAAAGACATTGACAAAAGATCCGAGTATACTAGCCGTAATTGGACACAATGCTAGCAACGCATCTCTCGAAGCTGCTCCGCTCTATCAGCAAGAAAAACTGGTAATGGTGACACCGACTAGCTTTGCCAATAATCTCTCAGGATTTGGCAGTTACATCTTTCGGACTGTTCCCAATATTAGCGTCATGGCTGCTCCCCTAGCAGAATATGCAGTCAAAACAGAACGCAAAACTAATATTGCCGTTTGTTATGACTCCCAAGCACCGGATAACATATCATTTAAAGATGAATTTGTGGCATCTCTTACTGCTGCTGGAGGCAAATTAGTTCCTACTGTTTGCGACTTTTCAGTACCCTCTTTTAATCCCGAAAGTGCGATCGCCGATGCTGTCAGCAAAGGTGCACAAGGATTGATGGTAGCACCCCACGTCGATCGCATTGACCGTGCGATTTCTCTGGCTCGCATCAATCGAGGCAAATTGCCACTCTACGGCAGCACTACGCTCTACACCTTTCAAACTTTAAAAGACGGACAAAAAGACGTTGACGGGCTTGTTTTGCCCGTTCCCTGGCATCCTGACACTAATCCCGGTAGCCGTTTCCCAGAAAATGCCCGCCAGCGTTGGGGAGGCATTGTGAATTGGCGAACAGCAACGAGTTTTGACGCGACTCAAGCTGTGATCGCTGGCTTGCGGCAAAGCAATACGCGGGAAGGATTGCAACAAGCACTCAGAAATGCGAATTTTTCGACAGCAGGATCGAGCGAGGATGTGAAGTTTTTGCCGACGGGCGATCGCGCGGGGAAGCCGATTTTAGTACAAGTTAAGCAAGGAGGAAGCACTGGCTATAACTTTGTCCCGCTGCGGTAATTTTGTTAAGTGCGATTGGGCTCACATCTTGCACATTCTCAATCAGCCTTTCAGGGGCGGGCAGAATGCCCACCCCACAATAAAATTCCCTCTTTGTGGAACAGGCATCTTGCCTGTTTCTTAGCATGATTAAAATCTATTTTTCTGTTAAATTAGCCAAATTTTTAAGATAAAATGAAATGAGTAGATTAAAGGAGAGCGTTGTGTATGATCGCGCCCGTTGAAACCAAAACCTACACCGCTGAGGAATATCTAGAATTAGAAATCAATTCTCAGGAGCGGCATGAATTTATCAATGGGGAGATTGTTCTGATGGCTGGCGGCACACCGGATCACAATGAAATTACCACTAATTTAGTTGTTGCGCTGAAACTGGCGTTAAAAGGGAAACCATATCGGACTTTCAGTTCGGATCAGCGGCTGTGGATTCCCCAGCTTAATAATTATACTTACCCGGATGTGATGGTGGTTGCGAAACCGATCGAGCTGCAATCTGGACGGACGGATACAATTACTAATCCTGTGTTCATTGCTGAGGTGCTATCTAAAGGTACTAAAGCTTATGACCGCGATGAAAAGTTTGCTGCCTATCGGAGTATTCCTAGCTTTCAGGAATATTTATTAATCGACCAATATCGACTACGGGTGGAGCAATATTCTAAAACAGATGCGAATAAGTGGATTTTTTCGGAATATAGCTGTATGGGCGATCGGCTGAGTTTAACATCTGTTGCTGTGGAAATTTTGCTGGCCGATTTGTATGAAAATATTGAGTTTGGTGAATAGGCGGACGCTTTTTTGTCAAATATCGCAAATAGTGGTAATATCCCCGTATATTGATCGGCTCTGATGGAGAACAGCCATCAGACGCAAGGGGGAAAGTTCGGTGCGAATCCGGCGCTGTCCCGCAACTGTAATGAGATCGTTGGAGCTCTGAGTCAGGATGCCCGCCGATTTGTTTACCTGTTGTTTTTCATCTGCGAGGTATGGATGATGGTGAGTTTATTATTTTTTTTATTATTGGATTGGGTTTTTTTAACCGCAGATATCAGCAGATAAACACAGATGAACGCTGATGTAATTTGATCTGGGTTCTGAAGCGTATTTTATTTTAATGGAAATGAAAACAAATGCGAATCGAAGATAGTGTTTGGCAGGGTAGTTTTGGCTACTGGCAAAACTTGTTTATTCATCAGAATATTTTGTCGATCGGACATACTGCTTGGAATGGCTTTTTGCATCGAGGACGAGGCTTGGTTGCTTGCAAAATCAATACTCCCATTAACGGCTCGGTGAATTGGAGCGTAGATACTATCAAGTACGATCTGCAATTTATTTCCGACTTGGAGGCAACCGTTTATTTGCAACAACTAGAAATAGAGGAAAACACTGTTTCAAATTTGCTCCAAATCATTGCTGGCTACGAACCCAAGGAAGTCATTATATTTTTGTCGATCGCCAACGGTCAGATTGATATCAATTTGTTGCAAAAATTGGCAATTTCTCCTGTTGAGTGCTATGAACAAGTATGCAGGCGCTGGGAAGAATTTCAACTCTGCCCGAAATCCTAAAACTTACTAAATTTTCCGAATGTCGCAGCCAAAATCCATCGAAATTTCCAAAGTAACTCGCTACCAAAATGCAGCGCTTAATTACTATTTGGGCCTGACAGATTCGCCCTACCTTCACTACGGCTATTGGGAAACCCTACCTGTGCCCGCTGACGAACTAACGATCGCACGATTGCGCCTGGCTCAGCAAGCTTATACTGTAAAACTGTTGGATGCGATCCCCAAAGGCACTCATACGATACTGGATGTGGGCTGCGGGATTGGCGGAAATGCGGCTTATTTGCTCGATCGAGGTTTTGCAGTGGAAGGGCTCGCACCCGATCCGTTTCAACAGCAGCGCTTTCTTAAGTGTACTGGCGATCGGGCAATCTTCCACCTCACGAGGTTTGAAGACTTCAAAGCAACCCATTTCTACGATCTTATTCTCTTTAGCGAAAGTAGCCAGTATATGTCGGCTGTTGATATTGCTAACGGTGCCGCCAAAATCCTCAATCAGGGTGGCTACGTGCTGCTGGCCGATATGCTGCGATCTGATGCTAATTATAAAGAGGGAATGTTCTCTAATTGTCATGTTGTTACGGAACTTCATGCAGCATTAAAGCAGGCTGGATTCACTTTAGTAAAAAGTGAGGATATTTCCGCCCATATTTTGCCGACTATCGATTTGTATGTCGATACTTTCCGCAGGTATGGACTGAATACGATGATCTATGTTGCAGATTTAATTGCGATAACAGTTCCGCCCGTCCACAAATTCCTGCGCTGGATATTTCGCCGCTGGTTCAAAAAGCTGGTGGTTGAAGGATTGGAAGCGGGCAAACTTTTTGAGCAACATCTTTGTTATGAAATGCAACTTTGGCAGTTGTCAAAATAAGATCGAGGCTGACACAAATATAGCAATCCTAAATCATTTGTGAATTTCTTACTCCCTCCCCTTGATAAGGGGAGGGTTGGGGTGGGGTAAAAAGTTTACGACTCCTGCAACGATTGCTATACAATGGAAATCGGTAATCGGTAATTGGTAATCATTCATCGGGAATCGGTAATTGGAGGCATAGCCTCCGGGTATTTCTTCCCAGGCAGAGCCTGGGAACAAGGCTATAAAAAATAAAAAATAACGAATATGTCTGAATGGATTCTCGAATTCGCTGGCACTTCCTACTCCTATCCCTGCGGTTCGCGAGTGGCAATTCAGGGTTTAAATCTCAAAGTCCCCGCCGGGAAACGGTGCGGGCTAATCGGTCAAAATGGCTGTGGCAAAACTACCTTTTTTCTGTTAGCAAATGGCTTATATCAACCGCAACAGGGAATTATTAGCTGGCAAGGTGAACCCTTTCGCTACGATCGCAAATCTTTGATGCAACTGCGCCAACAAATCGGACTCGTCTTTCAAAATCCCGAACATCAATTAGTAGCTTCGACGGTAGAAGAAGATATTTCCTATGGATTGTACAATTTAGGCTTAAGAGAATCCGAAATTGCTCAACAGGTGCAGCAGGCGATCGAGCAATTCGATCTAAGCGAACTCGCCCGCGAACCAATTCACAATCTCAGTTTGGGCCAGAAAAAGCGGGTTTCCATCGCCGATATCATGGTTCTCAAGCCCAAACTGCTGCTGTTAGATGAACCTACCGCCTATCTCGACCCGCGTCACACCCGACAACTGATCGGTTTACTTCAACAAATTCACAGCGCTGGAACCACCATTCTTTTAGCAAGTCATGACCTCGATTTCATCTACCGCTGGGCTGATTGGGTGTTTGTAATGGATCGGGGAAAACTGATTTTAGAAGGAACACCGGAAACCGTTTTTGCTCAGCGGGATGTGTTGGAACAATTGCAGCTTGGCGTACCGCTGGCGATCGAGCTTATGGAGCAAATCAGGGCGATGTTTCCAACAGACGATCGCTCAAAAATCCCCGCTTTCGAGCAATGGCAACAACAAATTTTACAAGCACGTCGGCTGCTTTAACGAGACTTAGACAATTGATAATTGGCGTTGCTGATTGACGGGATGAATCACCTGTGATCGGAAGTTACAAAACTCACCCGACTTCGTTTATAGCAATTGCGAAATCTTGAATTCATACCTGTATCCAGCAACGCCCCCCGTGGGAGGAAGTTCAGATTACACATTACCAATTATCAAAAATTGATTTAGGAAAAAGGCGATCGCCCCGCTGCCGATGGGCACAGTCAGATTGTCAATTCCCAACTTGGAAACCGACTCCAAAGTAGCAGCAGCCAAAGCTACAACAGCAGACACAGCCCAAGTTTGCCAAATATTGCCTTGAACCGCCAGCAAAATCAAACTGCTAACAGCAAAACTCACCAAATACATAGTTGCAGAACCTTCCCAACTCTTCTGGATTCCCCAAACTCGATAAATATGTTTGCCGTATTTCTGGCCGATGACAGCAGCCAATCCGTCGCCCCAAGCCATGACTAAAATGCCCAAAGCAGCGTACTCCTGATGCTGTAGCGGCCAAAACCAAGCTACGAGAACGCTGATACTAACAGCATAGAAAAAAGTCCCCCAACTCTTCCGGTTGATACTGTTAAGACTGGGCAAAATCGGAACTTGGTAAGAAATTAGGGCGATCGCACCTGCTAAAATTCCCGCCGAAATCCCCACCCAACCGGGTATTTCCAGCCACCACGCCAGCAAAATCACATTTCCAGTACCGATGTGAACAACCTTCCGCGATACTTCAGGATCGACAGAAGTAAAGCGATTTAACCCTTCAGCTACCAGTAAAATCAAACCCAACCAGACTCCCACGAGGGAAATTTGCAACCACACAGTCGGAATTTCAGAAAATATAGACACGATATTTAGGAAAAACTTATTTACATCAGGCACTCTTTACTACTTTAGTGGAAAGCCGATCGCTCTGTTCGGTGTTGGGAGGATTTTCAACTGCCGCTACGGTATAATCTACTCCTCTCCTGTGGTCGGCTTTTGAGACAAAGTGAGTTAGTCTAATAAAATTAGTCGTTTGAAGTTTTGAGAGGCTCAGAGAATCTGACTGCTATGCAATATGTATTAATTATTCATGAAGTAGAAAATTATGAAGCTTGGAAACAGGTATTCGATCGTGCTGAAAGCATCCGAAAAGAAGCTGGCGAGCGATCCTATCAGGTCTTGAAGTATCACAACGATCCGAACAAAATTGTTCATTTCTCCGCGTGGACATCAATCGCAGATGCTAGGGCGTTTTTTGAGTCGCCTAGACTGGTTAAAATTAGAGAAGAAGCCGGAGTTAAAGCTCCTGAGTTTATTTATCTAGACCAATTAGAGTCAGGAGTATTGTGAAAGACCTATTTGTATAATGTAAGTTGTTCAAACTATGTGATTATGTTTTGAGTATGTACGACGGTAGCTACTACCAGCTAATGGCTGAGTACAATTGCTGGATGAATCAAAATCTATATTCGGTCTGCTCGGCAATTCCTGATGAACAGCGCAAACAGGATATGGGTGCCTTTTTTAAGTCGATTCATGGCACTTTGAATCACTTACTGTATGGTGACAAAGCATGGATGGGTCGTTTCACTCTTAACCCATTTTCTGGTACCGTTATCGGTCAAGAACTGTATGCTGAATTTGAGGTTTTGAGAGCAGAACGGGAGACAACGGATCGGCAAATTATAGAATGGTCTAGACACCTTAATTCTGACTGGTTGAGTCAACCGTTTGAGTACACAAGCAATGTAGATGGTAAATGCCGCGTGCTACCGACTTGGGTTCTGGTGACACATATGTTCAATCATCAAACTCACCATAGAGGGCAAATTACCACACTACTGAAACAACTTGGCTACGACCCAGGCGTTACAGATATTCCGTGGCTACCCGCTATATCAATCGGATAATTTCTGCTTGTAAACCGACATAGCAGAACACTGGGCGGTTAAAACCTCATCTACACTTGCCTCTCGTCCCAGCAGAGGGGGACTCAAGAAAATCAAGAATTTAAACCTGTTTCGGTGGGTTTTGTCTGTATAAACGTGATTTTAATCCCCGACTTTTCAACCCTTGCCTTGCGAGTTTTGTGTGTATAGACGCGGTTTCAACCGCCGCGTATTCTGTAGAAATCCTCCGCCTTCACAACTCCCGTTTCATCAACTTTCGCACAAACTCAAAGGCTTTTGGACGCAACTCGACGGGCAGCAACGACAATCCCAAACCCGCCCACATTTTCGCCGCAGAAACCGACTTTCCTGCCCGCACCATCAGGCGCCCTTTTTGAGTTTCACCCACCTCAATCAGCCGCAAACCTAGCGCTAATTGAGTTTCGGCAATTCTTTTGAGTCTGACTGTTTCCAACTTCTCCGACTCAAACTCGTAGCCGGTCAAATAGCGCAATTTATCGCTTAAATACGGAATTGCCCGATCGACTCCTTGCTGTCCTGCATGAACTCGATACTCCATCAACAGCTCCGGCAAGTAATAGCACTTTTTGCCCGCAATCGCAAGTCTCACAAACAAATCGTTATCTTCGCAATTTTGCAAATTTGGCCGCAGAAATCCTACTTCTTCCAGGGCGCGGCGGCGAAACAAAGTTGCCCCTATTTGCAAACTCTGTCTCAGAAAAACTGTGGAGAGCAAATCTTCAATAATTCCAGCCGACAACTCGGTGCGGCCCCACCGCTGCGAATTGAGTTTCGTCTGGTTTTCGTCAATATAATTGTTAATGTCAATCACCCAGTGATCTGTACTGACAAAATCGATGCTGGGGTCTTTATCTAAAATAGCAGATGTCCGCTCTAGAAATTGCGCGCTCAGGCGATCGTCATCGTCAAACTTGATAAAATACTCACCCCTTGCTGCCGCAAAGCCCGATCGCATATTATTACTCTTGCCGATATTCTGCGGGTGGCGAATGTAGCGAATCCCGCGATCGACAAATTCCGACATCAACAGTGGAGTGCTGTCAGTGGAACCGTCATCACAGATAATTAATTCAAAATCTGTATAAGTTTGATCTAGCACGCTGGCGATCGCACAAGCCAGCAGATGAACTCGATTGCAAGTAGGAATGCAAACGCTAATTTTGGGTACTTTAGACAATTTTAGATTTGAGATTTAAGATTGCAAAAAAATCCTGAAAGCATTGATTTTCTTCCTTCTTCCTTCTTCCTAAATTTTCTTCCTTCTTCCTTCTTCCTGACATCCGTTACATCCCGTACATTGCTCGTTGCCGAGCTTCCTTCTTCCTTCACTCCACAGTTGATTTTAACTCAAACGAGCCGTACATTCGAGAATTAACTTTTGATTCACCAAAGCAAAAGGTTGAATTTCCAAAGCGCGACGAAAAGCTTGAATAGCATTTATGTATTCTCCCAAGGCAGCGTAGCACAAACCTAGACCGTGCAACGCCCCAAAATGCACCGGGTTCAGTTTGAGGACGATTTCGCAGTCGTCGATCGACTTTTTATAATTTCCTTGGGTATAGTGAAGTACGGCGCGTCGGTTCCAAGCTTCAGCAAAATCCGGCGCTTCCGCAATCAGTTTCGTCAGCAAATCCAAAGCGTGGTGAACATCGCCTGCATCCAGCGAAACTTGCGATCGCCTGAGAATTTGCATCCCATAGTCACCTTTCTGGTTAAACCAAGTGCGCCAGAGTTCTGTAGTTGCCCGATCCCGGACGATTTCGTCGGGCTTTTTCAAGTCTTCGAGCAGCGCCTTAACAGATAATTCGTCCATAGGTGCGAAGATTGTTAAAAAGATTTTATCAATCAATTTTATCGCGCAAGCGGCAACTTTATTTATTCCACATCCCATGAAGATTTTGATGCTTTCCTCGACTTTTCCCTATCCGCCAAGCCGCGGAGGAACTCAGGTGAGGACGTTTAATTTATTACAATACTTGAGCCAGCGGCATGAGGTAATTCTCGCCACTGTACGAGCGCCCGATGTCACCGATGCACAAATCGACACATTGCGCCAGCAAGTCACAGAATTAGCAGTTTTTCCCAACCCGCAAGCACCCCCCCAACCCCCCCTTGTCAAGGGGGGGCCAAGACTCGATCCAGAACCCGATGGCGATTTTTTGCCTCCCCCCCTTAATCAGGGGGGAACTGAGGGGGAGTTCTCTAAAATAATAGGAAAATTCCAAAGATTTGGTCGATTTTTGCAGTCCGGTACACCTCCCAACGTACTCTCAAGTTACTCCCAAGCAATGCAGAATTGGGCAGACGAATTGGTAACAGCAGGCAAATGCGATGCTGTCACCTGCGAACACAGCGTTAATGAGATTTACGTGCGTCCAGAATGGCGGCAAAAACTGCTGACAGTGGCAAACATTCACAGTTCCGTTTGGGGAACTTGCAGGGAAATGTTAGCAACCGGCACGTCGGAAAAACCCCTGCGCGATCGACTAAATTTACCGCTACTCGCCCGCTACGAAAAACGCTACTGTTCCAAATTCTCCCGCATTGTTGCGACCACATCCACAGACAGAGAGCAACTCCTAGAATTACTGTTGCCTCCGGTTCAGGTGCGAGGAAAACAAGATTTTTTTGTACCTTCCATAGATGTAATTCCTAACGGCGTAGATTTAACCGAATTTCCGTACCGGTCGATCGATCCGGGAGGACACACCTTAATTTTTGCAGGCGCAATGAACAATTTGCCCAATATTGACGCGGCGCGGTTTCTCAGTTTGCAAATACTGCCGCCTTTGCAGCAGCGGTATCCCGATGCTACCCTCACCCTAGTCGGGGCTTCGCCAGTCCCGGAAGTGCTCGCCTTGGGGAAACTCCCCGGAATTCAAGTAGTAGGTCGGGTGCAAAGGGTGGCAGAATATTTGCATCAAGCTGCTGTTTGTGTGGTGCCGATGCGGATAGGTTTTGGGATTAAAAATAAAACTTTGGAGGCGATGGCTGCGGGAACCCCCGTCGTTGCCAGCGATCGAGGTTTGGAGGGTTTAGCCGTCGATGGCGGCCCACAACCGAGAAGGGCCTTGCGGGCGAACAAAGTTCACGAGTATGTTGAGGCGATTACCAGTTTGTTTGAAAATCAGCAGCTAAGAGAGGAGATCTCTGTCAGCGCTCGATCGCTCGTTGAAAGCCAATACACTTGGGATATCATAGGTCGGCAGTACGATCGGCTATTGCAATTTTAAACTCTAAATTCTAAAATCTAAATTCTAAAATGGCATGATGGAACACAAAATTAACCCCTCAAAAAATCGAGCCAAACCCCCAGAAAATCGCCAAGTTGCTCCTCCTCCGACAAGACGCCGGCGCCAAACCCGACGCCCCAAAAATCTTCAAGAGTCCCAGCTTCCAATACCTACTCCCCGAACTCGCGCCAGATATCCCTGGAAAAGACTGGTAGCTAATTTGACAGCCCTCAGCATCTTGGCTGGCTGTGCAGCTTTGATGGGAGGCGGCGCTTGGCTGAGTTATCAGCTAATTGTCGATCCCAATGGCAACAGGTTGATCTCTCAGTTTGTGCCGGAATGGTCGCGTCTGCCTACGGGTAGCAGAGATTCGATCCAAACTCTCGATCAAATCAAAGCCAGCGTCCGCAAATTGGGATTCGTAACCGGAGAACCCCTGCCGCTTCCCGTCGATCGATCCAGCGATAATTCTATTTCCGATTTGCTATTGCCGGTGATGGTAGAAAGAACTGTTAAGGCTTCTACGGTTTGCAAAAATCCTTGCCGTCAAATTGTCGAACTTCGGGTGTACAAGCGAGTACAGTTGCCCGATCGCAGTTCCGATAAAGAGCAGTATTTTCAGCTAGCAAGTTCTGTGAACGTAGAAGGCCCGGCGGAATCTTTTGTCATTACTTCTTTAGCTGACTCTACATCTGACAATCAAGCCTCGAATCAGTCCCTACCCCTAACAGAACTGCGCCGCTTTGACGGAAAGCCCCCCGCCTCTGGCATTTGGTTTAATGTCAGCGGTCAACTAAAGCGGGGCGACAGGAAAATTCCCTACGGACAAGTTGTTCGCTACAACCCCAGCCAAAATCATTTAATGCCGCTGTTGGAGTGGGCGAGTGCGGCCGGACAACCGCCGAATTGGCAGCAAATTGTTAAGGGGGAAAACCCACAATTGGCGATCGACCAAACAGTTGGTTTAGAGCCGCAATTTACGCTTTATCAAATTGGCCCGCGCAAATTTTTGCCGAACCCCGTTCAGTTAACTGCGATTTCTTTAGAAGAAATTGCTTTCAATGACGAGACTTACCAAAATGGGCTGCGACTGGCGAAAAGCGGGCTGTGGTCTCCAGCATTAAATGTCTTGCGTGTGGCGAAGGGGAAAGCGGGCAAAAATTGGCCTGCCGTCGCGCAAGCTCAGCTAGAAACGATCGAATTTCACGCTAAAATTACTCGGGCTCAGGCGATCGCATCTTGGGCCAGTCCCGGTCAACAAGTTCTCGCAGAATTGATCGACGGCCGCTGGGCCGAAGCTTTGCAAGTATTTGAAGCCGATCCGAGCAACAGTAACGAAATAGCCACAACCCTCAAAAATGACAGCGGGCGGATCTGGAACCGCATAGACGCCGCCTTGAGAGTGAATGCCGCTGACGCCGATGTCAAGGCTTGGGGTGCCCTGATTGTAGCTTCTCAAGACGGAACTCGCGAGGCGATGAATTGGCTCGACCAGCAATCAGATACTGACAGCGAAACAAGAAGTCGAATTCGGAATTTGGTCAACAAACTTCAGGAAGCAGTTTCTCAGGCTGAAAGTTTAGAAGCCCACAAAAGTCAAATTATGGGTTCTGCTACTTTAATTAACAGTGTCAATCCCGCTGAGTGGCTGGAGCCAGAACCGAACAACGACTTAAAATTGGCGGGAGAACAAGTTTGGTATCAGGTGCAAGTAGCGAGTTTTTACGACGGTAGCCGCTGGGTTAATTCGCCCTTTTCAGATGTAGAAGTGCGCTCTTTTCCTGCTACTCAAGTTAAGTGGCTCTGGGGGCGGCTGGGATTACTGGCTGACCCCAAGATTAAGATTGAGGTAGCGATGGCTAACGGTCAACAAAGAGTTGCTGTGGGAACGGTGAAAGCAGTGCAGGTTCAAGACGGAAGTCTGCGCTTGCTGGCGGCGGTTGACAAGCGATCGTAATCGGACAGAAAGCATTCGGCAGACAGAACAGTCCCGGAGGCACTCTTGACACGAAGAAACCGGGGTTTTTTACCATTTCTGCCGATTGCAACAGAAGTATTTTCGTAAAAAAACCCGGTTTCCTTCCACTCGTGCGTCCAAAACTAGGAATAAGGAAAATGCTTTCTTCTTCCTCTTGGGCAACTCATCGAGAGGCGCAATCTCAAAACTCTTCCCCTCTCCACTTATCGCTCTTGAACAACAATGCAGACAAAAATTTTGTTAATTTAATTAACACAAGTTGCACGCGAAAAACCCCGAGCTCTCAAATCGCGCCCTTTTTAGAGAGTGCTGCAATCATCTGGCGTTTCACTGCTTTAGCCCAAAGCTCAAACTCCAAACTGTTGATATTCTGAATTTTCACTTCCTCAACAGGCTGAGTTGGGGCTTCTTTCTGTGCTGTAGTCTCCATTGTTTTTTCCCTCGTCAAAAAATGTTAGTAGTCGAGCGCAAACGGTTAGCATCATACATCTATCTTATGAAGTAATCCCTGCAATTAATTACACTAAAGGCAGAGATTTTACCCAGAAGATGCAGTAAATACATCTAGATAATGCAATTTACGAATTTAATGTAAGAAACTCCTACAACCCTTGCTCTATATAGGCTTTTCCTGACATTAAAATCTTACAATTTACATTGTATGGCACTATCAAACCACTACTTATGTTAGTAAACTTATTTTTTAATGAATGTATTGGCATATACAGCCCAAAATCATTTTATTGAATTTACAGAGTGCCGTAAAGCCGATCGCCCGCATCTCCCAGTCCGGGTACAATATAGCCGTGTTCGTCCAAACACTCGTCAACTGCCGCCGTATAAATCTGCACGTCAGGGTGTTGTTCGTGAAAGTGCTTAAGTCCCTCCGGTGCCGCCAGCAAGCACAAGAACTTAATAGACTTGGGATTAACTTCTTTAAGCCTATCCACTGCCGCCACTGCTGAATTACCAGTAGCCAGCATCGGATCGACAATTAAAACATCTCGCTGTTCGATATCCTGGGGAACTTTGAAATAATATTCGATCGCCATCCGAGTTGTCGGATCGCGGTACAAACCAATATGTCCTACCCTCGCAGACGGAATCAGTTCTAAAATACTATCTAACAGTCCCTGACCGGCACGCATAATCGAAATAATAACAATTTTCTTTTCTGCAGCCAGCACCGGTGCATTCATTTTGGCGATCGGCGTTTCTATTAGTTCGTATTTTAGCGGCAAATCTCGCGTCACTTCATAGGCTAGCAGCATTCCAATCTCTTTCAGCAGTTGGCGAAATTTCGCCGTGCTCGTTTGAGTTTGGCGCATGAGAGTTAACTTGTGCTGTATCAAAGGATGGTCAATGACAGTAACTTTAGCACTCATTTTTTTGAATAATTACTTTGCTTTATTCTAACTTATCAGCCCTAGAGGCATTCTTGACGCAAAAAAAGCAGGTTTCTGCCGCCCTTGCGTCCTGGACTACTTATCTCAAACCCCTATTGAAAACACAAATACCGCGCGAATAAAATTACTTCTACACTTGCCTTTCATCCGCCCAGCGCGACACTAAGTATGCGAGGTTTGAAAATACACAAATATGTCATTCTCTCATTTCCTCTCCTTCCCGCACTCTTCCTAAGAAGGCAGATCCTGGCCCAAAAGCCTCCCCACTGGTTTCGCTGTCTCGCGCTCCATCCAAGCCGATTAACACATATCCGGAGTTTCGCCCCGAAATCTTCCGGAACTTTTACCAACAGATATGAATCTTAAGAAGTATCAACAAAAAACCTATTTTTTCGATTAATTCACTAATCGAAAAAACCTGAATAGGAACTGCACATGAGGTCATAAGGTTGGCTTGACTGGCTTTTCATCTTTCATCATGAAGGCGGTTATATCCAACTTTAAAACGCATTACCGAAATTCAGTTCCATTTTTTTAGGGTGCTCCTAACACACAACTGAACTTATTAAGGAGAACATCCATGAAGTTTGTAAAACTATTGCTAGCTACGGCATTAATGACTGCTTCTATCAGCCCCGCCTTGGCTAATCCGCTGGTTCAAATTTTAGGTGCAAGCTACGGTGGTAGCGGTTGCCCCGATCGCTCCGCCAGCGTCAGCGTCAGCCCCGACGGTCAAGAACTGACCATCCTATTTGATAAGTTTGCAGCCCTGGGAAATGTCTCAACAGAAAGCCGGAAAAGCTGCAATCTGAGCATTCCCATCAAAGTACCCCAAGGCTACCAAATTTCTATTTACGATGCTGATTATCGCGGCTACGTGGCTCCCAAAACCACAGGCAACCTGCGAGCAGAATACTTTTTCGCTGGAGCCCGCGGCCCTGTTTTTAATCGGAATCTCAGCGGCGAAACTAACTACAATGTTCGAGATAGCTTAGCCACTGTAGCTAATGTTTGGTCTCGCTGCGGCGACAGTGTAAATATGAGAGTAAATGCTGCAATGACAGCCCGCGGTGCCGGCATGGCCACCGTTGACTCCTTCGATTTGGCTCATCGCGGTTTAGTTTATCACGTCAAATATCGCACTTGCCGCTAAGCAGCTTGTTGGGAGTGTAGTGTGAGGTATAGTTTTCAGGTTTGAATTTTGAATTTTGAGTTTTAAGTTGGAAGAGGGAATAATTTTCCCTCTTCCTTCTTGCTTCTTCCCTCTTCCTTCTTCCCTCTTCCCTTTTCCTTCTTCCTGACATCCGTTACATCCGTTATAGAATTCGTTGCCGAACTTCCCTCTTCCTTCTTCCCTCTTCCCTCTTCCTTCTTCCTTCTTCCTTCTAAAACACAGTGCCGTCACTTTTAATCTGAATTGGCGGCCCTCCACCAGCCCTCAATTCGCCCGCAATTTTCCGCCCCGCCGCCCAAGTTCCTCCCTGCAAAATCTTCACCAGCGGCAAGTCTGTCGCACTCAAATGCAGCTTTTCTCGAATAGCTGCGGCAATTTTATCTAAAAGATTCACAGTCAGCGATCGCCATTCTACTATAACTTCCGAACCCGGCAAGTAACTCTGCTCAAAAATAGCCGAATCTTTTGCCCGCAGCAGCCCGATATCCAAACATAAACCGCCGTTGCGGTACTCCGGCAATCCCGTTAACTCCTCCAATCCGGCGACTTCTAAACCAAGTTCTTCCAGCGGTTCCAACAGCGAATAAGTCAACCACTGCGACAGTTTGTGAAACGGCACGAATTCATCTCCCAGATTTTCTCCTGTTAAAGCCGGATGCCGCCAAACATCGCCTAAATTAACGCCACCAATTGCATATCTTCCCGGCCAAATTTCCCCAAAACCTGTCAAAACAGCGCTCAATACTTCAGCAGCCTCCACAGTTTTGGCTCCAGAAACCCGATCGTCGAGCAAGTATTTTGCCAAATTGCCGGGACGCGGGTTGGCGCTACCAAATAATAATGGATGTTGGCAAATCGCCTTCCCCAAACGCTGCAATAATTCTAATCGGCCTGTTAAACCAACTAGCGGATTGTCTCGACTTACCTGAAATCCCGCAGCTAAGGTTTCGAGTTTTAATTGAGAAAGTCCGCGAGAATCGGCTTGCAAAGGAAAATCGGGATTGCTAGAAAAAACACCTTGACAAAACATCCGCAAGCTGGCTATTGCTAACCCTTCAGAACGGCGGTAAACCTGTCCGGTTTCAGGTTCGCAATACTGCCAATCGCCACCAGCACCGGCATCGATCAAAACGCTGACAATTGCTAAATCAAATTTGATCTTAGCTTTTTCAACCGGTGCAAATTCTGCTAAAGCTGCATCCAATTCGGCGAGTCGCGGCAGGTTGCCAGCTTCAAAATGTCGCCAGCGACTGTGAAAGGGAATGTTAAAATCGGGATAGTGTTGCCCCGTTGTGGCAATTACATAATTTGCTGCGTTGTCGAGTTGGGATAAATCGACGCGGAAGTAGCGGAGTTTGTCTAGGCGGGCTAAATCAAAAAGCCGATCGCACTTTTGGCGAATAGCAGCCGGCGTTCTCAGATATTCTACAGTCTCAAGTTCAATATTGTGCAACTTCATACAACCAAACAGCGGTAAACATCGTTTTCTTGAAAAAAGTCAAACTGACTGTAATCTAAAAGATTATCTAAAATCGCATTTTTATCGATTTTGATCAGCTTATATTCCCACTTCGACCCGCTGACTTCGCGTTTTATGTGATCGGAAACTATCACCGAATTTTTTTCTTTCCCCGGAGATACTATTTTACTTAAATCTTCCAGCCTGTCGGCTATGTGAATATCTTTTCCGTAAGTACAAGACCTAAATATATATAGATTTCCCTTAGCAACTCCCACCGACAAGCCACAAGGTATTTGATTGGCGTTAATAAAAAGTTTCCAATTCTCACACAGACTTTCCATTGCCGCTAAGGCTGAGTGAGCTTCCGGGAAAGTCAACAAATGCGAATCGCCAACAATACTCCGAATTGTGCCGCCGTATTCTTCGCAAATAGTTTTTTCAAAAGTATCAAAGTTGGTGAGCAAATATTCAACATCTTTGATGGAATTAGATTCTTGATAAGCAATAAAACCTCTCAAATCTGCTTTAATTATTGCTTGATTTTTGATGATTCGCGTTTTATAACTTTGGTCAACTTTGTATACTTTTTCAGGTTCGCTCATCCCTTTCAAAGAAAACTCGTTGACAAAAGACGTTTGCACTTCTGCTTTGTTGAGCGCCAACCATGCTGCTTGGGACAAATATATTTCATCCGGCGGAGTTACTGATTCTATGCGCGCTGTTAAATTCACAGTATCGCCAAAGATATCTTTATCTTGATGCAAGACATCTCCTAATGTAATCGACACGCGAATAGCCAATCGTTCGTCGTTCGCCTTGCTAGATTGTTGCGCTCTCAATTCTTGCTGCATCTCTATGGCTGCTACTGCCGCTGCTGTGACGCTGGGGAAAATTATCCAAAATGAATCACCTTCCCCTTTAATTACGCTGCCTTCATTTCTGGCGCTAATATCTGAAACAAAATTTTTATGCTCGTTTAACAAACTACTCAAGTCCGACTGAGATAATTTTTTGACTCTGGCGGTATATCCGCAAATATCTGTTTTTACGATCACACTAGAACGCAAATTAGCCATAACTTACCCTGACTGATCAAAAACCAGCAATAAATTTTATTTAGCAAAGACGCGATTGTTCGCATCTCATCGGTCGCGTCTTTGCCATCTTAATCTCCTAAATCGCGTCCGATCGCTTCTGCAAGAATTGTAGCATCTGGCACGGGGTCTGGCGTGTAGTAGCCGGCGGCTTTTTTGGCGACAATTTCGACTTGTGCGTCTGCAGGAATCCAATCTTCTGGAATGGGAATGCGATCGATTACCTGAATGCCAGAATTGATAATCGCATTGTATTTCATATCGCTCATAGAAACTAAACTGTCAATTCGAGAGATCCCCAACCAGTGCAGCACGTCTGGCATTAGTTCTTGAAACCGCATATCTTGAACTCCCGCAACACATTCAGTGCGCGTAAAATAGGCCTCAGCGCGATCGCCGCCTTCCTGCCGTTTTCTGGCATTGTACACCAAAAACTTAGTCACTTCCCCCAAAGCTCTCCCTTCCTTGCGGAAGTAAACTATTACCCCAGAACCGCCTGATTGTGCCGTTTGGATGCAAATTTCCATCCCGTGTACCAAATAAGGGCGACAAGTGCAGATATCGGAACTGAAGACATCTGAACCGTTGCATTCATCATGTACACGTACCGCCAACTGCTTATCCGGGTCAGAAATATTCGCGACATCGCCAATAATATAAACCGTAGTTCCGCCAATTGGCGGCAAGAAAACGTGCAAGTCCGGCCGCGTCACTAAGTCCGAGAACATTCCGCCTGTTTCCTCGAACAGGACACGGCGAAGAACGCTTTCTTGGGCGCCGATCCGCCTAGCAATTCCCGGCAAATACCACACCGGGTCGATCGCAATTTTAGTTACTGCTAAATTGCCACCTGCTTTGACTATTTTGCCATCAATTTGCACTCGCCCCTTAGCGATGGCATCTTGCAATTCCGGCATATTAATGTGAGCTTTAGTGACAGCAATTGTCGGTCGAATATCGTATCCTTGCTGGAGAAATGAAGTATAAACTTCGCTGACCAAACCCCCAAAGGGATCGAGAGAAACAATCAAATTGCGATCGCCCCAACTCGGGTGCGGCCCGATGTGTGCGGCCGGAGAGGTGTTGGTAAAATCCGGGCGGTGATCTGCTTGCAATGCCCCGGAAGCCACTGCTAGCGCGCGATAAACAGAGTAGGAACCCGAATGAGTGCCGATCGCATTCCGGTGAGACGATTTGGTGAGGCTACCAATCACAGGCCCCCGTTTCAGCGGATCGATTTCTCCCCAGTAAATGGGATGAGGTTTTGTGCCGGATCTGTCGGGATGGGATGTTAAAACTATATGCTTGGGTTTTGACACAGTTGTTTTTGGCTCTTGCTATGGATGGTGCTGTTAGTTGAAAGTGAAATTGCAATTTGAAGCAGTGATTTATGATAGCAAAAGGATTCAGGCTCTGGAATTATCCGGCATAGCCAAACTTGTGACGCTGATTTTCGCGCTGTCCTGAAAATATAAAAATTTTGCCTAAGTGCTTCAGTGATTAGGGCGGGAGTACCAACAGCAAAGCTACCTATTTAATCCAAGTTTCTCTAGCATTTATATTTTCTTTCTGCATGATATTTGTTTAACTAACCGCAGAGGGCGCAGAGGGCGTAGAGAATCTAGAAAAGAGAGAAAGAGGAAAAGAGAGATGTTCACAATTCCTGCAAGGGTTGTTATAGTTACAACTGGTAGCCAGTAATTATCAACAAAATACTAACTCACAAAATTAATGTTGCCAAGTACATCTAATTATTTGCTCAAAAATGGTCGCGTACCCGCGTCTCTTCTAGAGATGAAATCGATCGCGCCCTCAGCTTCTACTGTGGCGACAACGGGGAGTGAGAACAATTTTTGTTTGGTGGATTTGGAAATTGCAGCAGGGGCGATCGCCCAAATTATCCCAGCAGGTACAAAATTTGTATCCTCCTCTGGAGATATCCCAGTTATAGATTTGCAGGGCGGCTTAATCTGGCCTTGTTTTGTGGATATGCACACCCATTTAGACAAAGGCCACATTTGGGAACGATCGCCCAATCCCGATGGAACTTTTGCCAGCGCGATCGAAGCGGTAGGCGCTGATGCCCAAAAAAACTGGAATGCAGAGGATGTTTACCGGCGGATGCAGTTCGGCCTCAAGTGCAGCTACGCCCACGGAACCAAGGCTATCCGCACTCATATAGACAGCGCAGGCGAACAGGGAACCGTTAGTTTGGGAGTATTTGAAGCGCTGCAAGCCGAATGGGGCGATCGGCTGATCTTGCAAGCAGTTTCCCTGGTTTCCCTCGACTATTACCTGACACCCGCCGGCGAAAAATTAGCCGATCGCATTGCCCAAATTGGTGGCATTCTCGGCGGCGTCGCCTATATAAATCCCGACTTAGACAAACAACTCGATCGAGTTTTTGCCTTAGCCAAAGAACGAAATTTAAACCTCGACTTCCACACCGACGAAAACGACGATCCAGAATCAACAACACTGCGGGAAGTCGCAAAAACCGCCATCCGCCATGAATTTGGGGGTCAAATAATCTGCGGACACTGCTGTAGTTTAGCCGTACAACCATCAGATTTAGTAACAGAAACTCTGGAATTAGTCAAGGAAGCAAATATTGGCATTGTCAGCTTGCCGATGTGCAACCTTTACCTGCAAGACCGAGAATCTCAGCATACACCGCGCTGGCGGGGAGTGACACTGCTGCACGAACTACAAGCAGCCGGAATTCCCGTTGCAGTTGCTAGCGACAATTGTCGCGATCCGTTTTACGGATTTGGCGACCATGATGTTTTGGAAGTTTTTAATATGGCAGTCCGCATTGCCCATTTAGATAGGCCTTATGGAGAGTGGCCCTGTGCAGTTACAAAGACTCCAGCCGATTTAATGGGATTGCCGAATTTAGGACGAATTGCAGTTGGTTTACCAGCCGATTTGATTTTGTTTAAAGCGCGTAATTTCAGCGAATTATTATCTAGAGCGCAGGCCGATCGCACAGTTTTGCGCCAGGGCATTAAAATTGATACAACTTTGCCCGATTACCGCGAACTCGATGATCTATTAGCAACTTAAATCTGACATCCAGCATCAATCTCAAGAACAGACAAGATGCCTGTTCCACAAAAGATGAATTTTCTTTATACTCGTTACTAGGCTCTGCCTGGTAACGTATATCTGGAGGCTCTGCCTCCACTTTTCCTGACCGTAATGCGAGGCAGAGCCTCTATATCTCGGTTCATAGGCTCTGCCTATGAACCAGTTAATTTTTAGGTAAGCTGTGCAGTGCCTAAGCTAAAGTTAGATGTTCTACACAACTATTATTATTGTCAATTTGCGACTAATTTGATATAAATAGAAAAGCTAATTTTCGTGAGGATGTTTTAAGTGAAAGCAGTTATTTTATTGTCGGGAGGGCTGGATTCCTCAACAGTTTTGTATCAAGCCAAAGCCGACGGCTGCGAGTGTTACGCTATTTCCTTTGACTACAAGCAAAGACATCGGCGGGAGTTGGAATCAGCAAGGGCGATCGCACTTGCTGCAGGCGTTAAGGCACATCAGATAGTAAACTTTGACTTAACACTGTGGGGCGGTTCGGCTTTGACGGATAATCAAATGGAATTGCCGATCGATCGCAATCTTGCAGAAATGTCCCAAAACATCCCAATTACCTACGTTCCTGCTAGAAATACGATCTTTCTCAGCTTTGCCCTCGCCTACGCAGAAACTCTAGAAGCCGATCGCATTTACATCGGTGTCAACGCTTTAGATTATTCTGGATATCCCGACTGCCGCCTCGATTACATCCAAGCCATGCAGGAAGTATTTCGGTTAGGAACAAAGCAGGGCAGAGAAGGAAATGCTATTAATATTATCACACCTTTGATCGAACTTAAAAAGACAGAAATTATTCAATTAGGCAACAAATTAGGAGTACCTTGGGAGCAAACTTGGTCTTGCTACGCAGGCGGGGAAAATGCCTGCGGTGTTTGCGATTCTTGTCGGTTGCGGCTGGCGGCTTTTGAGGAATTGGGATTAAAAGATCCGGTGGCTTATGCTTAAACAGTATTCCGAGTCGGCGGTTGAAATTGCTTCTCCCTAAACTCTCGTTTCTCTCTAAGAGACTAAAGAATAAACGGGCTTGCTAACTCAGATTTGGTATAAAAAGTTGCGCTATTTCGATCGCCCTTTTCCTCAAAATCTTAATGAGACAATTTTGCCACACTACTCAACCCGCTATTCTTTCGCCCTTTCCCCACAATTTCCCCATCGGCTGCTGCAATTTCATCTAAAGCTCGCTCGCCCGCAGCGTCTTCCAACAAGTGAATTTGAAGTTGATCCAACCGCGGCCCGGACACAGAAACAACCGTAAGTTCCACATTTTCGCCGCGCCAAACTTCCCCCACAGCCGGCATTCTTTGCAACTGATAGCTCAAAAAACCTCCGATTGTCTGATATTCGTCCGTTACTGGCAAATCCAAATTCAATATTTGATTCACATCATCTAAATTTAACTGCGCTTGCACTAAATAAGTGCGATCGTCCAATACTTGCAAAGCAATTTCTTTGCTGTCGGGTGACTCGTAGCTGCGGCCGATAATTTCGGCTATCAAATCCCTCAGCGTGACTAACCCGGAAATGCCGCCAAATTCATCGACTACGATCGCAATTTCTTCCGACGAACTCTGCATCAAAGGCAGCAGTTCCCCCAGCAGCATCATCTCCGGCACAAACCTCACCGAATCCATCCAAGGTAAAATTGGCGTGTCGGGAGATAGCAAACCTTCAGCTAAGGGTTTCGCAAGTTGTTTGAAGCCAATAATGCCGATAATGTCGTCTAAAGAATCTCCCGTCACGGGATAGCGGGAATGGTGAGAAATCGCCATTTCGTCGAGCAAAGTTTGAAAGGTTGCCGTCTTGGGAAGTGCGACAATGCTAGGCCTTGGCACCATTACTTCTTCTACCCACACTTCGCCAAATTCAAACACGTTGTTGAGCAATTCTCGCTTTTCTGCTTCCAAGCCGCTGGATTCGCTGGAAGTAGCTATAATTAGTTGCAGTTCTTCGGGAGTAACCGGGCGATGCCTTAGATCGTATTCGATGCCCGCAAACCGCAAGAGCGATCGAGTAGATTGATTGAGAAACGACACAAAGGGATTGAACAAACGGGCAATCAATAAACTCGGAGGCCCTAAAGTTCTGGCTAGCTGTTCGGAATACAGTAACGCTACAGATTTGGGAAAAAGTTCGCCCAGTACGATTTGCAGGTAAGCTAGCAACAAAAAAGTTACTATTGGTATGCTAAAAGAATGGGCGATCGCCGACTTGATGTAAATTGGCAGCGGCAAATAGCCGAGCGACATTCGGACTAGCACGGCGATCGTACTTTCCCCAATCCAGCCGAGAGCTAAACTAGAAAGAGTGATTCCCAACTGCATTGTCGAGAGCAATCGCTCAATACTTTGCTGCAAAGATTGCACAGTTAAAGCTGCAACGTCGCCAGCTTCCACTAACTGATTGATGCGCGATCGGCGTACCGTCACCATCGAAAACTCAGCCGCCACAAAAAAAGCATTAATCGCAATCAGCAACAGCACTGACAGCAACCGCGACAGCACCTCTGTCGAACTCATCGCGGGTAAATCAGATATCTCCTGCACTCTCGCCCCTAAAAGTGACACAATGCTCCCTAAAAAAACTTTCTCGATCAAACCTGAGAATCCGTCTGCAGGTTTGGTCTTCTTTTATTTTACTTCGCCACTGGAATGCCAGATATTTGCAACTGAAGTTTTTGACCTGGATAATCTGTCAGCGTCAGCGAAACTTCCTTAGCATTTTCCAGCAAAGCTGTGGGAATACTCACCGTACCGTAATACACCTGCCCGTTGGGGGGCAGTTCCGACGGCAAATCCTCGGCAGTCGCGCTCAGGGCCCGGCCACGATCGTCAGTGACGTTCAAGAAACTGTAGAGAAACCTCACAGCTTGGGAGCCTTCATTTTTCATGCTCACGTCTAGCAGCATGGAATTGTTGCGCTGACTGGCCGCGCTCACTTCCAGGGTTATTCCCCCGTCGCGACTGTTCAGAGGAAACTTGGCGCTAGCATTTTGTGCAGCGGGTTTTTTGGCTGCGGCTGGTTTAGAGCTTGCCTTCTCTGTTTTAGTATTTGCCCCGGCCGTTTTTTCTGGATCGCGACCTTCTACCCGTGCTTTGACGGTTGTGAGAATGTCTTTTTCTTTCAAAATGCTCACTTGGTCTTTGCTAGCGGTCGTTCCAGGCTTGCCGCTGCCCGCATTGTTGCTGGGACGAACATCGGGTTGAGTCGTTCCTTGCAAGGCTTCGCGACCTATAGTAAATCCCCAAACAGAACTCGTCACGCCTGCTCCAAACATTAGAGCGAGCAGAATTAGAGTCAGCACTACCGTCGAATTCACTGCCATTGCCTATAAGTTTATGCCGAGTCCTAGAAACTGCTTTGTCAGGTCGATCGGCTTGCCTAACATTGGCTAACAGCCGATCGGGACTCAGCAGATCTAAAGATTTTGATTTTTGTTCTCTAGTTCTAGCACGGACTGAGAAATTATGTTATAATTCATTTTGAGTTAAGTCGAAGAAATCGATTTAACGGCAGTTGGCCGAGCGGTTTAGGCAGCGAACTCATAATTCGCCCCAGGCAGGTTCAACTCCTGCACTGCCGATTTTCAATAAATCAAGACGCTCCGCGCAACGGCGAAAAACTAGGTTTCTTCCTAGAGGCTTGCTTACCCAAGCCCCTATTCTGGTAGAAACCTGGTTTTTTACGTTGTCAGCGGGCGGAAACGAAGTATTTTGCTCAGTGATATCATTTCCGGTTACACCGGAATGATGTTGACTGTTGACAGTCAACAGTCAACAGTCAACTCGAATTTACTATTCCGATGCTAACGGATTTGATATGATGGACGCAAAAAGTGGTTTGACGCGCTACTTACAGCGCACCCTACTTAGTTTATTTAGCTGGACTTGGTTTAACAGTCAGTTGTGTCCAATCTAAAATCTAAAATCTAAAATCGTATTACCCCTTAATTAACTCCACTCCGTCGCGCCCGTCGATCTCTTGAACGTAAACCTTAACTTGTTCTTCCTTTGCAGTCGGCAACTTTTTACCCGTAAAATCTGGCTGAATCGGGACTTCTCGGTGGCCGCGATCGACTAATACCGCTAACCAAATTTTCTCCGGCCGCCCGTAATCGTTGACCGCATTCAAAGCCGCTCGACTCGTTCTGCCTTTATATATAACGTCATCTACCAACACCACGGTTTTGCCCGTCAAATCGAAAGGAATTTCTGTTTTAGCCGGTGTCCGCATCGCAACTCGATCCAAGTCATCTCGGTAAAAGGTAATATCCAAAGCGCCCACGGGTACTTTGACTTGTTCGAGAACTTCAATTTGATCGGCCAAAATTTGAGCTAAAGGCACTCCTCTACTATGAATGCCCAACAGCACTAACTCCGAGGGATTCCCTGATTTTTCGACAATCTGGGAAGCGACGCGGGTGAGAGTGCGCCTCACTTCATCAGGGGATAAAATTTCGATAATTTTAGTCATGGGTTGCTGCGAGCTAATTGTTGGCTGTTGGCATATCGAACAATTTGAGATTTGAGATTTGAGATTTGAGATTGACTTGACAGATGAATCTGGGGGTTTGAACTCAAGTCAAAACTTTTTTTGCTGCTGTCGGTGGCGGATCTCTGTCTTCTGCAGGACTTACCCCGAACGGAGGAAAAGCAGATGGTGCGATTGCGTGCAAGCGGGCGAACAATGACAGAAATAAGTTATTTATGCCTCCTGGACTGTTCTAGTGAGGTCATAAGTTAGCGGCTCAAACCTAATAAGGTATAAAAAAGCAATGATAGTCCCAACCAAATCAGAAAGCAATACCGAGTTAATTGCAATGCTTGGCAAATTAGCGGCGCTGTGATAGGGTGAACCGGCTCGCCTAACAGCGGTTTGTGTTTGAGAACTCCGCGATAGGAATTAGTACCTCCTAGTTGCACTCCCAAGATGGCCGCGTAAACGCACTCGCTCCAACCGGAATTGGGACTGGCATCTTTAACAGCATCTCTCTGACAAATCTGCCAAATGTAAATCGGTTTGCCAGATATAACGGCTAAAGTAATCACTGTTAGCCGGCAAGGAATCCACGTCAGCACGTCTTCTAGTTTGGCGCAAAACCATCCTAAATCTGTGTATGGCGCTTCTTTGTAGCCGATCGTAGAATCTAATGTGCTGGCTGCTTTGTAAGCGATCGCCAAGGGGACTATAGCACTCGCCCACATCGAGTTAGGATCGATCGGCGAACCGGTAACACTTAATAATAGATGGGGCAGAGCGAACCCAAGTAAGGCATAAAATAGCGGTGCTGTCACACCATCGACTGCATTCTCTGTTACAGTTTCTAACAATGCTCGCAGAATTTCTGGCTCGGATAAGTTTTCGGTATCCCGGCCGACGTAAAGGCTCAACCTTTCTCGCGCCTTGACTAAATCTCCAACATTTAAAGGTGCTAGCACATCCTCTGCAGCCGCCCTCAAACTGCGACCTGCAAAACAGCTTGCCAGCAAAATGGTCTGTATGGCAATACCTAAAAGAGGATGCACCCAACTAGCAGCTTGGACGATCGACCAACTGACAGTATAACTGCCTAGAATCAGCCCGATCGCTAGTATTGTACCAGCACATCGTAGCAGCAGTTTGTGCCGATCGCCAGCAGGACGATCCTCTGCTTCAGGCATTTTGCCTGCGGGATTATTCCATATATTAAAGACAAGTCGAGTATAGCGGTCGATCGCCCAACCCATCGCCTGCACGGGATGCGGCCAACCCCAAGGATCGCCGATCGAATAATCCAACACCGCAGCTAAAATCAAAACAGGAAATTCATCCGGCATCATTATATATTTTGTCAAACTTGATAGTCCGTCCGACCAGGAGCGATCGTCCGGGTAGCGCAGGTTTTAACTGCTGCTACCTTTGGGGACTTTAATTTTTTAGCAGCAATTTTAACTGCTGAGATTACTTTCATCGCGAAGCAAGTGTACGTTCTCCTCCCAATTAACACCGTCAAAGGGTAGAATCTCAAAGTGTTTGATGGCATCGTCGTCAAGACAGCGGACGTTGACATCGAATTGATCGGGATGCGATCGGGGGCGATAGAACGAGTGAATGCCGCAAATTCCGCAGAAAGTATGTTGAGCAGTTCCTGTATTAAATGTATAGGTGGTCAAAACATCTTGGCCACTGAGCAAGGTAAAACGTTCCGGCGGCACAATGAGGTGCAAAAATCCCTTCTTTTTGCAGATAGAGCAGTTGCAATCTGATGCTTCGTGTTTGTCAACGGCGACACGGAAGCGGACAGCTCCGCAGTGACAGCCGCCAAAGTAAGTAACAAGTGTTGCGTCCATGTGTGATTGCTGGCGATCGAATGAATGAACTTACCATTTAAATGATAAAGCTAGTTTCTTCCCCAAGAGCCGCTTGCCAACTGCGGACATCATAGTATAAGTCTTCGAGGGAAATACTGTACAGCGCTTCGGCAAGTTTTTTGTGCAATCGGTTCCACAAACTGAATGTTACCCAGTCCTCTGCTTGCGTCGCGTCGGGGAAATGTCGAGGTAAAGGTTCAATAGTTTCACCTACAGCCTCTAAGATTTGTCCTAAAGAGATTTGAGCGGGCATGCGGGCTAATTGATATCCTCCTTGGGAACCCCGAACAGATTGGACTAAACCGGCTCGTCGCATTTCAATCAGCAATTTTTCTAGATACGGAGCAGGTAACTCCTGTCGCTTCGCTATCGATTTCACCGATGTCGGGCCATAGCGAGGTTGCAAACTTAGATCCAGTAATGCTTTGACACTGTAGTGTCCGCGTGTGGTTAACTTCATGGGATTTTAAGAGCGGGGCAAATATTTAGCTAGCTGATAGCTGATAGCTTATGCTACCGAGTTTAGAGATTGCTCGCACCGGCGGCAGCTACTCCTCAAGAAAGACTGCAGGTTATTAAAAATATTTAGATAATAGTGGTTAACAATTGAGCCGATCGGTGTAATATGGTTTTACGACCAGCTATAAAGCTAAAGTTTCTTGGTCAAACCAAAAACCAACCGAGAAAAAATCCGTACACCAGTTGAATATTTCAGGACTCAGTAAATGGCTAAAAAGAAAAATATCGAACCCCTGGAAGGCGAAGATCTGATCAAAAAGGTCAAAGACCTAGAGAACCTTACCAAGGAAGAAAAAGCTAGAGCCTGTGGCTACTACACCGTTACCAAGAACGGCGTAGAACGGGTCAACATGATGAAATTCCTGAATGCGCTGATTGATGCAGAAGGCATTCAGCTAGACGGGAAGCAAAACGGCAATGGACGCGGCGGACGCTCTGCCAGCTATCGGATTAGCGTTCAATCTAACGGCAACTTACTGATTGGAGCTGCCTACACCAAACAGATGGAACTCCAGCCAGGAGATGAATTTGAAATCTCTCTGGGACGCAAGCACATTCACCTGCGCCAAATTGATCGAGAAGAAGAAGTAGCCTAGGCCTTTACGACTTGCTTTGACTTCTTGCTTGAACAGGTTGGTTTGACTTCAAGCGTTGACTGCAAGCAGAGAATTGGCTCTGAAATCTTTCTGTGAGCCTCAAACAGTATGGCTTCTATAGATGGCAATGGCTGGACAAAAGCCACTGCCACTACTTTATATTTTCCGAGAATACCTATTCTCGCCCCTCGCTATATCCGTGTGGACAAGCGGGGGATTTTCCGCGTAGCTGTTAAACAGAAGTTCGGCAGCCGATTGTGTACGGGATTTAACGGATGTAATGGATGTAATGGATGGATGTTCTGCAACCAATTGTGTACGGGATTTAACGGATGTAATTGATGAACCGAAGAGGTTTGAAGGAAGAATTAGGTTTGATTGAGCTAGGAAACCCACCAAAACAAGAAAATTGCAGAGGTATTCTCAGCAAACAGTGCGTCATACCAGTTGAAAAAAAGAAAGAATGCAACTGTAGCGCAGCTCGAAAGCACGAGCTTGATCATTCATTCCCAATTATTTAACCTAAAATCTAAAATCTAAAATTTTATGTGTCTGTGTGGGAGGTGTTTTGAGGGCAAGGAAACACCTCGATCGCCCCTAAGTGAAATTACAGGCTGGAACAGTTAAAGTGTTAGGGAGCAATTAGTCATCAGCCTATGCCGTTGCCCCGATTCGCGAGTAAAACTTCTCAACACCAACCAAAAATCTCCCTGCGTCGCCTTCTAGTGGCCTCTTTTGTGCTGCAAATCGTCGCAGGAGTGGGGATTGTCGGGTATCTGTCCTTTCGCAACGGAGACAAAGCAGTCGAAGATCTCGCCGAGAAATTGATCGCGGAGACGGGAAAGAGAGTTGAAGAAAAGCTGATTTCTTTTCTCGAACATACCCAGTGGGTAAATCAACTTAACGCTGAAGCGATCGAGTGCGGTGAATTAAACTTACAGTTAGAAAAGCCACAGCCTCGGGGAGAGAAGTTCCTCTGGCAGCAAATGCGATCTTTTAAAAGCATTCAATGGATATCCTTCGGCGCTGAAAAATCAGGAGAATATCTCGGCATTTGGCGCAACCCCACGCATAACAGCTTGCAAATTGTCGCGGCGAACAAGTCTAGCAACTTTCACAGCATTTACTACGCTACAGACGGCAACGGCACTCGCACCGCTAAATTAAAGGCAGAACCCAGAACCTACGATGCCCGTCTCCGCCCCTGGTACAAGGAAGCTGTCGCAGCTAATAAACCGATTTGGACGAGCATTTATCCGGGTTTTACTCCTGGGACTGTTTTTATTGCTGCCAGCCAACCGATTCGCGATCGAAATGGTAAATTGCTGGGAGTTAGTGCAGTAGACTTTTCGCTCTCGGAGCTTCAGCAATATCTCCATCGCATCAAGCTTAGCAAAACGGGGCAAATTTTCGCGATCGAACGATCGGGCTTGCTGGTTGCCAGTTCGAGTCAAGAATCACCCTTTAGAAAGATGTCTGGAAAGCCGCAACTGCAGCGGGTGAATGTTTTAGACAGCCAAAATCCTGTCATTCGCACTGCAGCTAAATATTTGTACGAAAACTTCGGGGGCTTTGGCGACATTCAGCAGCGGCAGCAACTGCAATTTAGCCGAGACGGGGAGGAATATTTTGTGGAAGTGCTGCCCTTTTCTGATGTTTACGGTTTGAACTGGCTGATTGCGATCGCAGTTCCCGAATCAGATTTCATGGGGCAAATCAACAAAAATACGCGCACTACAATTTTACTTTGTTGGGCGGCGCTGCTGCTATCGACAATTGCTGGAGTGCTGACAGCTAGGTGGGTAACGCTGCCGCTGCTGCGGCTCAACGAAGCAGCTAAAGATATTGCCGTCAGAGAGTTTGATCGCCCTGTTGCTGTCAGTAGGCTTGAGGAAGTCGGCGAATTAGCGCACTCTTTCAACGAGATGGCAGCTCAACTGAAACAGTCTTTTCAAGCTTTGGCAGAAAGTGAAGAAAAATTTGCCAAGCTGGTAGAAAATTTGCCTGTTGGAGTCTCGGCGATGACTCCGGGTGGTGCATTTATTTTCATCAATTCGGCGGGAGAGCAGATATTGGGCAGGGAAGAAATGCCCGATGCCACCGCAGCAGAGCTAGCAGAAGCTTATCAAATTTATATAGCAGGCACTAATCAACTATACCCGGTCGAGCAAATGCCGTTTGTGCGGGCGTTGAGTGGCTTGGAGGTGATTGCTGAAGATGTGGATATTCGCCGAGACGGGAAAAATATTCGTTTGGAAGTGCGAGCGCTGCCGGTGTTTGACGGTGCGGGGAATATCCTTTATGTTCTTACTGTTTTTAAAGATATTACGGCTCGCAAACAGGCAGAGCAAATATTGGCTGACTACAACCGTACCCTCGAAATTGAAGTAGTCGATCGCACGATCGAGCTAGCCTCGATCAATGCCCGTTTGCAGCTCGAAATTGAGGAGCGCAAGCAAGCTGACAAAATTATCCGTCAAGAGCGCGACTTTAACTTAAAGATTATCGAAAATTCTCCGATTTTTTTTGTGGCGATCGACTCTGAGGGTAAAATCCTGCTGGCGAATAACTGTATGCTGGAAGCGGTGGGCTATACTGCCACAGAAGTTGCAGGCAAAGATTACTTAGCTACATTTGTACCCCCAAGCGATCGAGCCGGATTACATTCGATTTTTACGGGCGTAACAGCGCGGGAGCAAACGGTTAACGAACATCGCATTCTCACTTCGGACGATCGGACTTTGTTAGTCGAGTGGCACGGCACACCGGTGCTCGACGAAGGTGGCAGTCTGGATTTTTTGTTTGGATTTGGGATTGATATTGGCGAGCGCAAACAAGCACAATTAGCCTTGCAAAAAAGCGAAGCTCTGTTTCACAAATTAGCGAACACTGTTCCCGGAGAACTTTACATATTCGTGCAGCATCCCGACGGCTCAGTCAAGATGGAATATATCAGTCCTCTGTGCCGAGAAATTCAAGAATTAGAGCCGGAGGAAATCCAGAACAACTCTGCTTTATTCTACGAACAAATACACCCGGACGATCGATCCAGTCACTTCCAGGCAATTGTCAAAAGTGCCACTGATCTCGAACCATTTTCCCACGAGTGGCGGATTGTGACAGCCTCGGGAAAACTCAAATGGCTGCAAGGTTATTCTCGACCAGAATTGCGCGAAAATGGAGATATTGTCTGGCACGGCATAATCATTGATACGAGCGATCGCAAACAAGCAGAACAAGAACTCCAACAAGCCAAAGAAGCCGCCGAAGCTGCCAACAAAACTAAAAGCCTCTTTCTAGCCAACATGAGCCACGAATTGCGAACTCCCCTCAACGCCATTCTCGGCTTCGCTCAATTAATGGAACCCAGCGCTAATTTAACTTTGTCGGAGAAAGAAAATATCAAAATTATTCGTCGCAGCGGAGAACACCTGCTTCAACTGATCAATCAAGTCTTAGACTTATCTAAAATAGAAGGCGGGCGGATGGCACTCAACGCCAAAATTTTTGACTTGTACCGCTTGCTGGAAGACGTGCAAAATATGTTTTTAATTACGGCAAAAAATAAAGGATTGCAAGTAATTATTGACTGCTCTTCCGATGTTCCCCAATACGTGCAAACTGATGAGTTTAAGTTGCGACAAGTGTTAATTAATCTATTAGATAATGCGGTTAAATTTACCCATTATGGTTCAGTTTTAATCACCGTATGCTCCAAGCAAGAAGGAATAATTAAGCCTACCGAAAAAGAATTTGTAAATAGTGGAGAACCTCAACAAACTCTTTTTATTAGTTTTGAAATAGCCGATACAGGAGTTGGTATTTTCCCGGAAAAATTAGAAAGCATATTTGAATTATTGGTGCAAACTTCATCAGAAAAGAAAGTTCAAACAGGTACGGGTTTAGGATTAAACATCAGCCGCGAGTTCATAAGATTAATGGGGGGCGACATTACTGTCGAGAGCGAAGTGGGACACGGCACAGTCTTCAAGTTTGACATTCAAGTTGTTACCGCAGCGGGGGCGGGTGAAGTCATCAATAAATATGTTGAAGTCAATGATTTATCGCAAAGTTCAAGAATGGTACAAGAAAAAATATCTGATAGTGCTGCAATATTTACGCTGGACTCCAAGCCGAAAGTTCCCCCAGAATGGACGAGCAATCTAAAACAGGCAGTCCGTGAGGCTGACTTCGACTTGATTGCCACAAGTATTGAGGAAATCGGCAGCGATAATGAGGTTTTGGCGGAAGTTCTGATGAATCATCTATATAATTTTGATTATCAAAAAATACTAGATTTGATCGCGGAAATTGATCTGTAGGGGACGCAATGTGCATCTTCTCCTATAAATTTGCTGAGTTTTCGGGTGCGACTAAGCTCACGTTATATCGATTTCGGTTGCACTCCTTATCATTGTTGACTGTTGACTGTTGACTGTAGAAGGAGGGTCAAAAAAATGAAAATTGCGCGAATTATTTGTTGGCGGCTTGATTCGACTTTACGCCTGACGATGAAGCGTGGACTTGATATCATTCCGGCGCCCCGGATTTGATATTATCTATAAAGTTGTTGTGGGGAGCATCTCGGCAGAGATGCTCCCCGAACAGTTATTGTAGCTGCTGCCCCAATAGTCATGAGATAGCATAAAATCCTCGCTCAAAGGTCAATACACTCTGATAATTATCATGCTTGATATCAAATCCGTTAGCATCGGAATAGTAAATTCGAGTTGACTGTTGACTGTTGACTGTGAACAGTCAACAGTCAACATCATAAGGAGTGTAACCGGAAATGATATGATTGGCTGCTAATAATTGAGTGTTTGACTTGACTTTTTTGAAGCTAGAGTTAACCCCCCCGATCGCCCTTTTGGTAAGGAGAAATCGAGGGGGTTAACTATTATTTGTCAAGTATCTGAGGATATCAAGCAGGGTTCGCTTCGGCTCGTCTTTGTAGCAGGCGGGCAATTTCAGCTTTTTCTACAAGTCCGACGAGGACACCGTTTTCGCGAATGACGGGGAGTTCTTGTACTTTTAGCTGTTCCAGAAGGGTGACGACTTCGAGGAGGGATAATTCTGGTTTGACGGTGGTGGAAAATTCGATCGGCTTCAGGAGTTCTTTCACTAAAACTTGGGGCCAAGTTCCGGTAGGAATGGTTTTGAGGTCGTCTAGGTCGATCGCACCTACCAATTGTCCGGCATCATCTGTTGCCAGGAACCTGCGCCAGGTTTGAGTGCTACCGATCACGTAGTTGTTGGCAAATTCTCTGAGGGACAAGTCTTGGGAGACGATCGGACTTTCGGGGGTCACAGCATCTGCGGCTGTCAGGCCTGCCAGTTGATTTTGGACTGTGGCATATTGGGCAGATTGACCGGCATTTTGCAGTAAGAACCAACCGATTACTAGATTCCAGATATTGCCGAATACGCCTGTAGCAATGGCAATCCAACCAATTATTTGACCGACGCGGCTAGCAAAAATTACACCTTTGTAAGGGTTGCCGGTAATTTTCCAGACGATCGCTTTGAGGATGTTGCCGCCGTCGAGGGGCAAACCGGGAATTAAGTTAAATAAGGCTAGAACTAAGTTGATGGAAGCTAAAAGTCCGACGATGGCGGCGGCGGGGCCTGTGAGACCAGCACCAATGCCGATCGCTGTTAACAAACCGGATAACAATAAGCTGACCAACGGGCCTGCAATGGCTACCCAAAATGCTTCGGCTGGGGTTTTAGATTCTCTTTCCAAATTAGCCAGTCCGCCAAACAGAAATAGCGAAATTGATTTCACGCCAATTCCCTGTTTAATGGCTACCCAACTGTGTCCTAATTCGTGGGCTAAAACGGAAGCAAATAACAGTAACGCTGTTAATAATCCCAGCATCCAGGGCGCTACGGGGCCCAATGTGGGAAACAGGGCAGCTAGTGCGCCGCCGTACTGCCAGGTTACTAAACCCAGAACTAAAAACCAAGATGCGTTGACAAAGAAGGGAATCCCAAACAGGTTGCCGACGCGAAATGTACCGTTCATAATGGCTACCTCTGATTTTACGAATGAGAGGTTTTTCTCTCTGTCTCCTTATCGTAACGAAACGTAACGGCGATGTTAATGCTTCAATTAGGGTGTTATCCGTCTGTGGAGGTTCGGTTTGCGGAATAATCACCGCCGACTGCGGTTTGGCCCGCTAGGGGTTAAAAATCCTTATCTCAAAACGGAAGTTTTCGCTATGAGGCTTGAGGAGGATATTTGTTTTAGTTTTCTGTTTTAATTTTCAATGGGTTTTAACTCACATCTTGCACCTCTGTCATGAACAGGCAAGATGCCTGTTCCACAACAGATGAATTTTCTTTCTTGTGGGCCGTTGCTCCTAGCCCGCCCATAAAAGCCTTATTGAGAATCGGGCAAGAGCTCACTTTTAACCGAATGCAAGCTTTGAGAGGGGGAATTAATCCCCCGGCTGACTATTACAACTGTGGCAAGATATCAGTTTCAAGCAACTTTAGCTATAATGACTTACCCTAAGAATAGTTTTAGTGCTAATAATTATGCCAGAATCTTTTTTGCTCGGTCGGCTGCTGTTGCAATTCAACAGCGAAGCCGCTGATATTATTACAGACTTATCCGCTGTTGCTGTAACTCCCGATGGTCATTTGTGGCTGGGTTCCGATGAAACGGCTTCGATCGAGCGTTTGTCGCCTGTGGCGCCTCATATTTTTGGAGAACATAAAAGATTTGCGATCGCAGATTTTATCGCTCTATCTGGACAATCCGAAATCGATATTGAAGGAATTGATTTCAGCAGCGATTATCTTTGGCTGGTCGGTTCTCACAGCACAAAACGCAACAAAGCTAAAGGCCAAAACGCAGACAAAGACCTTAAAAAATTAGCAGAAATCGAGACAGATGTCAACCGTTATTTGCTGGCGCGCATTCCTATGAAAGACGGGATTTTGTGCGAGTCAATTTCCCATTCAGACAATCAAAGGGAACAGAAAGTGGGATGCCTTCAGCGGACAGAAACGGGCAATTTGCTGACAGACGCGCTCAAAGATGACAGCCACCTGGGTCTATATTTATCTGTGCCGATTCCGAGTAAAGAAAATGGCTTTGATATTGAAGGGTTGGCGGTGCGCGGAAATCGGATTTTTATTGGTTTGCGGGGACCTGTACTGCGGGGTTGGGCAATTATTTTAGAAATAGAAGTTGAAGAGGCAGAACCGGGAGTTTTAAAACTTAAGGAAATTGGGAAAGGAGGGAAATTGTACAACAAACATTTTGTTGATTTGAACGGTTTGGGCGTGCGAGAATTGTGCTGGAACGGGAAAGATTTAATTGTTTTAGCCGGGCCGACGATGACTTTATCTGGGGCGACGAGGGTTTTTCGGTTAAAGGGAATTTTAGGGCGATCGGGCGATAGTATTACGGGGCAAGATGGGGAAGATTTGGAGGTATTGTTTGACTTGCCTTTTAAAGTGGGTACGGACAATGCTGAAGGGTTGAGCCTGTTTCCCTATTTGGGGGAGCAGAATTCGCTGTTAGTGGTTTACGATTCGCCGGATGCGGAGAGAATGGTTGAGCAAAATGGTATTCTGGCGGATATTTTTAGGTTGAATTTGTAGTGAGGAATTTAGTCTGAGCAAGTTTTGGTGAATCAGGAATAAGGACTGAAGTCCTGACTACAAACAGATGCCAAATTAAGTTAATTGTCGATCGCATCCCTCCGCCGCTGGCTGTAGCGTTTCAATTCATCAATTAAGTGAGTATCGTTAGAAGCTGTTCTCGCGCCAGCTTCCGCCGCCCAGCGCTTCAAATCTTCAATTTGCGATCGCGCGATCGCAGCTAAAGGTACTGTATCCTCGATCGACCTCAAAATATCCTCGGTCATCAAATCCCGGCGCTGTCCGTTTACAAAAGTTCCAAAGGCCCGATACAATCCATCTATTACCACTTGCTCAATTTCTGCACCGCTAAAATTTTCAGCGCGTTTGGCCAAAACCGCCAAATCAAACTCGCGCAATCTAGTCGGCCGCAATCGCTGCAAGTGCACTTTAAAAATATCTTGCCGTTCCGATTCAGAGGGCAAATTCAAAAAGAAAATTTCATCAAACCTGCCCTTTCTCAGCAACTCTGCCGGCAAAATCCTGACGTTATTTGCAGTTGCGACGATAAACACCGGACTGGTTTTTTCCTGCATCCAAGTAATCAAACTGCCGAATACCCGGCGCGAAGTTCCCGAGTCGCCGTCGCTGCCGCTGATAATGTTGCCAAAGGCTTTATCTATTTCATCAATCCACAAAACGCAAGGTGCGATCGCCTCTGCTAATTGTATCATTTGCCTGACGCGGCTTTCGCTTTCTCCGACCACGCCGCCAAACAATCTCCCAGTATCCAACCGCAACAGCGGCAAACGCCATTCTGAGGCTATTGTTTTCGCAGATAAAGATTTGCCTGTGCCTTGAATTCCTACTAACAAAACTCCTTTCGGATTGGGTATACCGTAGCGACGCGCTTCGTCAGTAAAAGCATCTTGCCGCATTTTTACCCACTGTTTCAAATTCTCCAAGCCGCCCACACTTTTTAGGGATTCTCGGGAGTTGAAAAACTCCAAAATGCCCGTTTGGCGAATTGCTTGCTGTTTTTCCTCCAAAACTCCGTCAATATCTGACTCGTTAATTTGCTGTTTGGCGGCCAAAGCTTTAGCCAAAACCCGCCCGATTCTAGCGCGGCTCAAACCCTGACAAGCTTTAACCAACTGTTCCCTTGCTAAACCGCTAACTTGCAACTGTTGCGGCTTTTCCACAACGTGGGAAATTAAACTGTCGATTTCTTGCACGTTGGGCAAAGGAAAATCAATTACTGTTACTTCTTCTTTCAATTCTTCGGGCAATTCCAGGGTGTGAGAAGTAAGAACTATAGTTTTTTTGCTGCGCTTCAATTCCCGCGTTAAATTCCGCAATTCTCGCACTACCGGGGCGCTTTTTTCGCTGTAGGGATATTTCAAAGTTGGGTGCAAATCCCGCAGTACAAATATGGTATATTCTTCAACAGCAGTTTTGCTGACGCGATCGAGCGCCGCCATTACCGAACCTTTCCCTGAACCGTTATCCTCCCAGCCGCGCACGAGATCCCAGAACAACACCCGGCGCGCGGGAGTTACTTGCAGCGCTACTTGGGCAATTACGGCTTCGACCGGTTCCTCCTCCGCGCCGACAATGTACAGCAGCGAATAGCGGGCGCGAATCATCAAATCTATTCGCTTTACCAGGGCGTCGAAGTGGTTATTTTTACTGCCCTTGACAACATCTAATGCTTTAGGGTTTGGGTAATTTTCTGTCATTTTATTTGATATTTTAGATGTTAATTCAACTTTATTAAATATTTTGTTGGCAGTGAGGAATTTAGTCCTTAAAATGATTTCACCCAACTAACTGTTTTGAGTAAGGACTTTACTCCTTAACCACCATTTAACGGGACTAAATTCCGTAATGCAAACGTTAAAATTATAACAGAATAGTACGCAATTGACTACTTAGCAACTTTTCGAGCTTGTTTCACCATTTCAATGAGAGTGTGGTGAGCATCTTCGGCGTCTTTTAAAGTGCGATCGAAATTTACTCTAACAGGCACTGTTTCGTCATTTACTTTAGCGGTTAAATCCATGCCGTTGGCATCAATAGCGAGCATTTGAGCTTCCGTTGCCTGCGGTTGGTCGCCAAATGCTTGAGCATATAGCACGACAGCACTAGCGTGGTCTTCGTTCATGTGAGTGCAGATGCGATCGCTAATCTCAGTGGAAAACTGTTCTGACATGGGGAGATTCCTCAGATGCAATATCGATCGATTGTACTGCGATCGGTACAAAGATTTCAATAGCGATGAATTACCTCAAGAGTTATGAGGGATAAATAAATGAATTATATCCGCGTCTATCGGCGTTCATAGGCGGTTAAACAATTAAATTATTCAACTAAAATGATAATGTCTTACTTTCTTAATATGGCCTAATCACCTGAACAAATCTAGCGCTTATATCGAACTAATCAAAACATTTCTTACCCGACCCATAACTGGTGACGAGGAATTCATTGCAACTCAAAAAGCGCTCGACTCTGTGGGACAAAGGCGAACTGACTCAAGACGAACGCGACTACCTTCACGTACTAGCAACTCTGGTTTATGAGTACGAGCAAACTTGAGAACCCATACCTCACATTTACGGCATCGAACTATTAAAAGCTTTAATAGAAAAATTAACCCTGAGACAAAAAAACCTAGTTCCTGTTTTTAAAACCCAGTCTATTGTCTCAAATCTTCTCCATGAAAAGCATCAGTTTACAACGGAACACATACAAAAAATCTGCAATTTTTTGTATGTGTTCCGGCTGTTTTATTTCCATTGCCTCAAGTTGTTGGTAATGCTGCCTAAAATTGTTTTTAGTAAGGAATTTAGTCCTTATTGACTAAAAGCTTTCAGAAAGGACTTCACTCCTCACTAAAAACTGCAAAGCCTAACTCAAAGATCGATCGTCAAACGGCAATTCATCAAACCGCGAATCAATATCAGCCTCAGAATTCGTAACAGGGGAATTAGCGCGAGATGCCGACGGCTTAACAGAATTCACCTGGGCTACTGATAACTTTGCCGCAGGTTCCGATTTCTGTAGGTTAACTACAGGTAACTCCCCGCCATTTTCTCCATTTTTGCTCGTTTGATTCCACATCATCATTCCCAGCAAACCATCAACCAAACCGCCGCCGCTACCGTTGCCTGTTACCGCAACATCCGGCACAACTCGCACGTTGCGATCGCCTATAATTTGCATTAACTGCAAAGCCGTATAACCGGAACCACCCAAAGCCACAACACCCGCTCGATAAGCTTCAGCTTGAGCATTTCCTTTCACCCGAATCGACTCAGCTTCGCCTTGAGCTTGTTTAACCTGAGAATTCGCTTTCAACTCAGAAATCTTCACGCCTTGTTCGGATTTCACCATCTCTTGTTGAATCTCAGCCAGCGCCGTTTCCCGCACCAATTGTTGCCGCTGAGTTTGTGCTAATTGCTGCACCTCATAAGTCTTGCACTGTTCCTCAGCAATTTTGCGATCTGTTTGAGTTTGCATCAACTCTGCAGGCGGCAAAATATCCCCGATTAAAGTATCAATTGCCTGCACGTCGTAGGTACGCAAAGCTGCTTTGATATACTCGGCGGCTTCGGCTTGCCTGCCGCTTCTTGCCGAGAGAAAATCTAATACAGAATAAGCTTGAGCAGAATTGCGGAAATAATTCCCGATTGTTGGCTGCAAAACGTGATCAACTAAATTCTGCATCGAACCCACGCGGGAGATGACTTTCGGAGCATCCAAAGCGCCGACGTGAATAATCTGAGCTACTTCTAAATCAAAGGCAAAGCCGTCTTGAGAACGGACGGTTAAAGACGAAAGTTTAGAATCGTAACTGTGCCTTTCTGTTTTGCCAGACCAATTCAATACTATATTAGTAGTCGGCACTAACTCTACTTTCAAAATGCGAGTATTCAGCGGATGTTTCCCCGGATAAAGGGGAGTTACCCAAACGCCTTTATTGCCGACATTTACTAAGTTACCGTGAGTGAAAGCAGCGCCGCTCACATCTTCTGAGGTTTTGCCGACATAAGAAATAACCGCGCCGACATAGCCGATCGGGATTTCGGTCATCGGCACTTGTTCCACCCCGACAAACCAAGGATTTAAATTCCAAGAACCGGAAAGCAAAACCTGTTCCTGCAAACCGCGCCGCCCGCCGCCGCTGATAAACTTCTGCGCGTTTTGGAAGTTGTCGTGATTGGGAATAATCGGCCCTGCAATTTCGCCATCTTGGATCGGAACGCCGTCATAAGTTGTCACAACTCCCACTTTATCGGGAGCAATTTTGTACAGTTTCAACTGTTCCGCTGTCATCCCGTGTTTGGGAGCATTAGCTGCTGTAATTACCGTAAATAATGCCGTATTTATCCGATAGCTGCCGCCCGTCAGAATGCCGAGTTGGCGACCTTTTTCTCCACCGCTTTTAAGAAATTTGCGAGCATCTTGAAAATTGTCGCATTCTGTGATTTGGCCGAGGATGCGCTGCGGCGGAATCGACTCGCCGGCGGCGGCGATAATTAAAGCAATTTCACCTTGGGGAACTACAGTCAGAGACTCTTTGCGAACGTTGTACTGCAAAGGCCAATAACCCCAGTGCCAACCGGGGGGCAAAGTATCAGCTTGATATCCAGCTTCTCCGTTTAAGGCAATTAAATCTCCGGGCGGTAAAGACTTGCCGCCGAAGGTAAACTTTTTACTGACAATGCCAACTTCCCGATCGCCAATTACTACCAATCCGCCAAAAAATAGCGGCAGCACCAGAATAATTATCATACCGCCGATCGCGATCGGGATAAATCCCCCCGGATCGAGCTGCATTGTCTGCACGGGAACAGTGCTGCGTAACTGCCCTAGCTGCAAGCTAGAATCAGGTTTTGCGGCTAGCTGAGTCGAGGTTTGATTTGCGGGGGGGATATTGCTAGCTGCTAATACCGGCGAGGGTTTCAAACTGGTTATTGCACTGAGGGCTAAAGACGCCGAAACAGCGGCTGCAAACTGTTTTAAAATGCGGACTTTGACTTGAGACTCGGACAAAAATGAATAAAGCATTTTTTGGATGAGGGCTAATTTGTCCTAGGAGTTCCACCTTAGCCTTACTAAAAAGTTTTTACATAAAACTTAAGGTCTTATTTATCATTATTTGCCGTCATAATAGTCATATTTCTCAGTAAAAAAAATACCTATCATTAAACTACAGGCTGACAATCCCCCGTTTTAATGCGGAAATCGCTGCCTGCGTGCGATCGCTAACTCCCATTTTGCTCAAAATATTGTTGATGTGAAACTTGACGGTGCTTTCGCTGATGTGCAAAACCTCACTAATCTCGCTGTTGCTTTTACCCGCGACTATGAGGCGGATGACTTCTAATTCGCGATCGCTCAATTCAGGGCCACTCAGGCGATCGGCTAACTTAACACCCACTGCCAGCGGAATGTACTTTTTACCCTCAAAAACTGCCCGAATTCCTGCTAAAAGCTCCTCTGGTTCCGCATCCTTCAGCAGATAGCCCTTAGCGCCTGCTTGCAATCCGCGATAGATGTTTTCATCGCCGTCATAAGTCGTCAGCACCACAATCCGGGCGCTGGGAAACTCCGCACAAATCGCAGCAATGGCGGCGACTCCATCCATCACCGGCATCCGCCAATCCATCAGCGTTACATCGGGCTGATGTTGGCGAAACATTGTCACAGCTTCTTCGCCGTTGCTTGCTTGCGCTACAACTTTAATATCTGATTCCTGCTCCAGCAGCGCCACTAAACCTTGCCGCACAATATAATGATCGTCGGCAATTAAAACGCGAATAATATTTGATTGGTTAATCATGTTTACCCTGTTAATTTTATCAAAAAAAACTGAATCTCTCACTACAAACTTACTATGTATGGTGCGAAATGTGCACCTTACTTTACTGGCGATTAACTGAAACTATAACTTCTGTTCCGTTTCCGGGGCTGCTGTTTACAATTAGCTGCGCGTTAATGCGATCGGCGCGTTCTCTCATTCCCAATAAACCAAAGCCATTCCTAAAACCGATACTTTCCGTATCAAATCCCTGTCCGTTGTCTTGCACCCGCAAAAGAAACTTGGATATTTCGTAAACAAACTCAATTTTTATCGCCGTAGCTTGGGCATATTTGAAAGCATTTGTTAATGCTTCCTGCCCGATCCGCAACAGATTATTTTCTACCTCTAATGGTAGGGAATATGCCGTGCCAACCACTTCAAAAATAGTGCGCGTATCCGTATCTGATGACATTTGTTTAGCAATTTGGTTGAGGGCGCTATACAAATCGCCATCTTCTAACAGTTGCGGGCGCAAAGATTCTACGGATCGCCGCGCTTCAGCAAGTCCAGAGCGAGCCAGTTCGCAGACTGTTTTCATGTGTACTTGTGCTTGTTCTGGATTGGCTGATATTACCCGTTCAGCAGCTCCCAAATGTATGATAATGCCTGCAAAAGTTTGCGCTAAAGTGTCGTGAATTTCCCGCGCCATGCGGTTGCGCTCTTCGAGAATATTTTGGTCTATGAGTTGTTTAGACATCCTACTCAGACGCAATTGATTTTCGACGCGAACTAAAACTTCTTGTTGTTGAAAAGGTTTGGTAATGTAGTCTATACCGCCCACAGAAAATGCTTTTACTTTATCAAAGATTTCTTGCAAAGCGCTGATAAAAATTATTGGGATATTTTGAGTTTTCGGAGTAGATTTGAGCTGCTCGCAGACTTCGTAGCCATCCATGTGAGGCATCATAATATCGAGTAAAATTAAGTCTGGTAAGTTGGCATTGATAAAGTTAAGAGCTAATTTCCCACTGGGAGCTAGGTGAACTTTATACCCAGCCGCCGATAGTATCCCGCTTAAAAGTTTTAAGTTCTCAGGACAATCATCAATAACTAAAATACTTTCTTGGAAGGTAAAACAGAGGTTTTTGTTCATGTCTCATCCCTCAATGTGTGTATTAAATTTAGCAACTGTTCGTACTGAAAATTTTTAATGCAAGCTGCGCTTGCCCTAGCTAAGGGCTGATTGATTTCGCGAATTTGACTGATGACTGCTTGCATCTGTTCCACATCGAGGTTGCTAATGGCTTGCTGGAGATTGGCTACTAACTCCGGAGGCAATTCAGAAAAAGCTGTTTTTGTCAATACATTTACTTCATTTTCTGTGAAACTGGGGGCAGCATTTAGTTCTTCAAAAACGAATTGTACCCCGATATGTTTGTGTAGAGCCTCAAATATGTTTGCTTCTCTAAATGGTTTGCGAATAAAATCATCGCACCCGGTAGAAAGAACAATGGCTTTCTCTTCCTCAAAACTACTTGATGTTATGGCAACAATTGCTGTTGATTGACTTTCGATACCCCCGCCGCCGTTAACAAGGGGGGAGCTTGATGATGCTTTGGCTTTAATTTGTTTGGTTGCTTCATACCCATCCATCACCGGCATCCGCATATCCATAAAGATTAAGTGCGGTGAATATTGCTCCCACTTTTCTATTGCTTCTCTCCCATTTTTGGCTTCGTAGACTTCAAAACCGATCGCGGAAAGCAGTTTAACTAGCAATTGGCGGTTGTCAAAAGCGTCGTCTGCAATGAGAATTCGATAGCGGGGTTGATTGGGCGCGATCGCAATAACTCGTCTGGTTGGCTGTTCCCGTTGGCGATCGGCACTTTCAACTGCATTAACTTTAATGTCAAATTTGAAGATTGTACCGCCCCCCGCACGAGAACTGACGGTCATTTCACCTCCCATTAACTGCACAAAAGAACGTGCGATCGTTAAACCTAATCCTGTTCCTTGTTGCGACTCTTCCCCCGTTTTGGTTTGCACAAAAGCTTCAAAAAGCTTGTCTAATTCACTAACATCTATTCCCGCTCCCGTGTCTTCAACCTCAAAGCAGATTTGCTGAGCAAAATCCTGCTTTTTAATTTTTACATAAATGCCGCCTTCTGATGTGAATTTAATCGCGTTAGAAAGCAGGTTAATCAAAATTTGGCGCAATTTAATTTCATCAGTTCGGACATATTGGGGAACGTCTGACATCCGCTCTACTAATAACTGCAATCCCTTATTTTCGGCCGGTAGTTGGAACATATCTTCGATGTCATCCAGCAGACGGTGGAGGTCAAAGTTTGTCTGGTTGAGAGTCGTGCGTCCCGCTTCTATTTTCGACAAATCTAATACTTGATTAATCAGTCCGAGCAAATGTTCTCCGCTGCGGGTGATAATACCGAGGTGTTCTTGCTGTTCCTGCAATAGGTTAGAAGAACGATTCAACAGTTGGGAAAAACCCAGAATTGCATTGAGGGGAGTCCGCAATTCGTGGCTCATATTTGCGAGGAATGTACTTTTAGCTCGGTTGGCTTCTTGTGCGGCGTCTTCGGCTCGTTGTCGCTCGATAATTTCCCGCTGGAGTTCGAGAGTGCGATCGCTCACTTGCTGTTCTAAAGTGTGGTTGTAATCAGCTAAAACTTTTTCTGCTTGTTTGCGATCGGTGATATCTTGAAATGTGGCGATCGCATAATTAATCTTGCCAGTTTCATCCACAATTGGAGTGCTAGAAACCTCTAAAGAAACAATCTTATCAGGTCGGTGGAACTCGATATCATCTACTTTGACAGTTTCACCCGCCAAAGAACGCACGATTGGGATTTGTGCGGTGGGATATAACTCGTTAGTTCCCGCTAGATAAAGTTGACAAGCTTCTGCTAGTTTCTCAGTATTTGCTTCGGGTATTGTAGGAATAGCACTTAGTTGATGTGCTGTCTGATTTGCGTAGGTAATTTGTCCGGTGGTGTCATGCACGGCCACCCCGATCGGCATAGCGTCGATAAATTGAGTCAGTCGGTTTTCGCGTTCCTTGACTTCCGCGTAGAGTTTAGCATTGGTAAGTGCGATCGCCGCTTGTCCCGATAGCAATTGCAAAACTTCCAGGCGATCGGGAGTAAATGCTTCTGTAGTGAGGTTATTTTCGAGATAAACAATAGCAGCCAGTTGACCTTGATTCATCAAAGCGGCACACAAAATAGACTTGGGCTGACGTGCTTTGATGTAAGGGTCATTCGTAAACTTTCCTTCACGAGTGGCATCATTTAACACTAAATTTTCTTTGGTTCGAGCGACATAATTAATAATAGCTTCAGAAAGTTCCTGGCAATTTTCAACTGGTTCAGATTGCCACACTGTTACCTGTTCATCATTCATTACACCTTCAGCTTCAATCAGCAATTTTTCCTGGCTTTCTAAAATTAAATATCCTTTTTGAGCGCCGACATTTTCAATCAAAATTTTCATCAATCTGGAGAGTAATTTATCCTGTACAATTTCCCCAGAAATGGCCTCGGAAGCTTTCATGACTGTAGCGATATCCAAGGAAGAACTAGAAGGGCTGCCCGTAGTTGATGTAGTGGTTGAAATGTTTTTCTTTGTAGGTATATCGAGCGTAAACAATTGCGGATATTGGGTTTCTAAATCTTTAACTTTAGCCACGGCACCCCAGAGTTGATAGCAGTAACGAGCTTCCTGCATATAAGCTTTGGCTATTAATTCTTTCCCCCTAAATAAATAGAACTTGCCTGCGAGTTCGTAAGCGAGGGCGGCTTCGTGGATGTACTCGTTTTCTTTGGCGAGGGAAATTGCGCGATCGTAATAGTCGATCGCTTCTACAACTTGCCCCAAAACTCGCGCTTTTTCAGCTTCAACTAGATAAAATTTATGTAAGTAATTCATGGGAGCGTGATGCGCCCATACCTGCATTTTTTCTTGATTAGCACTAACCCGCTTGAGAGCATTTTCTTTTTCAAAATTTGAATAATCAGCAAATACACTTAAATGCGCTAGAGCATCATAAAAATGGAAGATAGGTATAGCTGCCATTCCCATCACACCATCTAAATATGGTTCTGCAACTACTGCATTTTTAGCAGCTTCATGGGACTTTCCAAACAAATAGCACAATATCAACTTATTTAGATAAAGCAATAAAAGTCCTTGTCTATCGCTCAATTCTAGCTGAAGTGGCTGAAGTGGTAGAAATTTCTCTTCGTTATAAAACTCTCCTATTAGCTGAGTTGGATTGTCAGCCTTACCTAATAAGTTAAAAATAATTTGTAAATACATTGCTAACCAAGTCAAGCAAGTATTGTTTTTTTTATTGATCGGTATTTCATAAAAATAAATTAACTCTTTTCCTAAGTTTTTAAGTTCACATCCTACTGAGTAGGCATTAAAACAATAATCAAAAGTAGAATAACCAATAAAATCTATATTCCCTGTTTCAACAGCGCATAAATAAGCCTCTTTTAAAATTGACAAGCTTCCCTTAAGATGCTTTTTCCAATGCAATATATGATTGCCAAATATATCTAAAACTCCAGCCTTCAGGTATTTGGCATTTAATTTTTCTACTAACCTTAAACCTAATTTTCCATATTTATAGCCCCTTTCAATATCTTGTATAGTTGTACACAATATGACTCCGTAACTTGCGTAAGCAAAACTAGACTTAGGAGCATTGCCAAATTTAATAGATAAATCAATCTGTGTTAACACAAGTGGCACTAATAATTCTGGAATACCTATATAGCCGATCCCTATCATTCCTCCCAGAATCGACATAGCTGCTAGAGATTCTGGATCGGTCATTTTGGGCAGGTTAATTAAGTTGTAAGGTTCCGCTTTTATATATATGTTATTTGGAGATTGTGGCCAAACAACTCCTAGCAAATGTAGCACTTTTAATCCCAGGTTAAACCCTTTTTTAAACTTGCTTTTTCTTATGCAATTTTCAATTTTTAAATCATATATTTGGACTCGATCTAGAACAGTTTTAGCATTTTCTAGGACAAGGTTAGCTAAAGCTTCCATTTGCTCAAAATTCCCCAAACGGTAGGCTACCTGTGCGGCTTCTTGATGTAGTTGCAAGCTGAGGTGGTATTGCAGCAGCCAAGTGTTTTCTGTCAGCAAATTTATCCCTGTTTGCAGATAGTTGAAAGCTGGCTGATAAGCAGTTGATACTTTAGCCTTTTGACCTGCTATTAGGTTTAATTCTGCAAGTTCATCTTTTTCTTGCTGATAAGTAATCAACTCTAAGCCGAAATTTAATTGATTAACAATATCAAATATTTTTTCGTCTCGCTTGTCGATGGGAGTATTTTGCAGCAGCAGTTGTCCTATTTGTTTGTGGACGATCGGCTTATCCTGTTCATCAATCAGGGAACAAGCGGCTTGCTGAATTCTGTCATGAACAAACTTGTATTCTACGGATTGCGTACTGGGGAACTTCCCTGCAATTTCTAATTCCACATCTCCCATATTCCCCAGCAACACGACTAAATTTTCAGCAACGGCTGCGTACAAATCATCCGCCGTTTCTCCCACAGATTTTTCGCAAAGTGAGGCTAATGTTTTCAGATCGAATTGATTGCCAATGCAGGCTGCTATCTTTAACGTTTCCTGCGTCTTCTCTGACTGCTGTTGAATTTTTCCAGCCATCAACTCGACAACATTATCAGTTAATCCCCTCGCTTGAATTTCCTCTAAATCCCATTCCCATCTAAAAGCTTTTAAGTCAAATTGTAATAGCCCTTCCGTATAAAGTGATTTGAAAAATTCATTCATAAAGAAAGGATTACCGCCCGTTTTGAAAAACACTAACTCGCCAAGGGAGTTGACTGTTGCTTCCGGGCAATTCAGGGCATCGCCAATCAGTTGAGTAACCGTGGCTAAGTCTAAAGGGGACAGGGAAATGCGATCGACCTTTGCCCCATTTTTGACAATCTCTTCAATTGTTAGCATTAACGGATGAGCAGCAGAAACTTCGTTATCCCGATAAGCCCCAATTAAAAACAGTCCCGTTGACGAAGCGCCGATCAGCAGTTCCATCAGTTTCAGAGATGCCCCGTCAGCCCACTGCAAATCATCGATAAATATTGTCAGAGGATGTTCGGGTTTAGTAAAAACTTTAATGAAGTTTTGAAACACAAAATTAAAGCGGTTTTCCGCTTCTGTCGCACCCAATTCTGGCGGCGCGGGTTGCTTGCCGATAATTAATTCAATTTCGGGAATTACGTCAATAATGACTTGAGCGTTGATTCCCAATGCGTCTAATAATTTTTCCCGCCATTCTTTAAGTTGCGCTTCGCTTTCTGTTAACAGTTGTTTGGCTAAATCCTGAAAAGCGCTGACAATTGCGCTGTAGGGAATGTTGCGCTGATATTGGTCAAACTTGCCGGATATAAAATAACCCCGCTGTTGAGTAATCGGCTTGTATAATTCTTGCACCAAAGCTGATTTGCCGATACCAGAATATCCCGAAATCAGCATCATTGAACTTGTGGCACAGACATCTTGGCATTGTTGGCTTACTTGTGCAAAAGCTGTCAGTAAGCTATCAATTTCTCGCTCTCTGCCATAAAGTTTTTGTGGAATTTGAAAACGGTTAGAAATATCTTGACTCCCTAGGGTAAAAACTGATATATTGTTATGGCTGTGCAGTTGATTTAAACATTCTTCTAAATCCGCTTTTATTCCGAGCGCACTTTGATAGCGCTCCTCAGCATTTTTCCCCATCAACTTCATCACAATATCGGAAAGAATTTGCGGAATTTCAGGATTCACCTCAGATGGAGATAAGGGCTGTTTAGCGAGATGATTGTGTACCAATTCCAGCACATCGTTAGTGTCAAAAGGCAGTTGGTATGTCAGCAGTTCGTAAAAGGTACCGCCCAGGGAATAAAAATCTGTGCGGTAATCTAAACTTCGATTCATTCTGCCGGTTTGTTCCGGCGACATATAAGCAAGAGTTCCCTCTAAAATGTTGGGATTTTTTATGGTGTAATTCTCCCGCGTCAACTGCGTGGAAATGCCAAAATCGATAATTTTGAGTTCGCCGCTAGCTGGATTGAAGACAATATTTGAAGGGTTAATGTCTTTGTGAATGATGTGGGCGCTGTGAATTTGTTGTAAACTTTCAGTGGTGGCGATCGCAATTCGCAAGAATTCTGCAATACTAAATTTTTGCTGCTGCATCCAAATTTTCAAGGATTCGCCACCAAAATCCTCGACAAACATCACCAGCGTGTTTTGATATTGCTTCAAATCGTAAGCTTTTATACACCCACTCATGTTCAGAGATTGTGTGATTTTATACTCTGTGCGATAGCGGGCGAGTTCTTGGGGTGTGGGATAATTTTCTTTAAGGACTTTGAGGATGACGGGAAGACTGTCGGGTTGTCGGAATGCTCGGTAAACCAGGGAGTTTGCGCTTTCGTAGATGAGCTCTGTGACTTCAACGCCAGGAAAAGTGAGCATATTCAGCCTGCGGTCAACTTTGCAGTCGAACATAGCATAAATTTGCTCCTCACACCAGATGTGCGTGAGCCATCAGTCGATTTTAGATTTTAGATTTTAGATTTTAGATTTGACTCCACATCTGAGATTTTAGATTTTAGAAGCCAAGACAGGCTTCCCAGTCAATACAGCTTGTTCGATAATGTCAGCGGCGCGCTTGACTCCGCCCGATCGCCCGATCGCCTCTTGCATCTCGATCGCCCTTTGTTTATACGAATCTTGGGTTAGGACTTTCACAATTGCCGATCGGACTTTAGGAATGCTCAATCCTCCTATAATTAATACATTAGCTTGCCATCGTTATTATTAATTCCCAGTAATGTGACAGAAGAATGCCGATAATCACCGCTAGATGTGCGGCAATTGGCTGAAATTTGAGCTCCATTAATACCGAAGTCTGTGCAAGTTCGGTTGAACGTACTTGCTTCCCCAATATTGCCTTGTACCAGTTGTCCATTTTTATTATGAACCCCTTGAATGGTAATGGAAGTGCGCTGATTCGTACCATTTTTTTTGTTACAAGTTGCAGATAATTGAGCGCCATTGATTGAAAAATCCGTGCAACTGGTAGCAAAGGTACTTGCTCTTTGAGCATTTGTCGGCTGCTGGAAGATGGAGAGCGATAGTACGATTGAAACAGATAATCCCGACAATTTAATTAAGTTCCTGGTCTTTTTTATGATTTACTATTTTCAGCGTAAGATAATAACCCTAAAATGCTTCTAGCTTTTAGTTTAGTATGAAATTAGCCAAATAGTCAGCTTGCGACTCAGCCTCTGTGAGGGAAAATCCTAAACTTTTGGCTAGGTGTCGCCCTAAAATATAGGCTGTTATTGCTTAGACAAGACTTACGGAGGGATGGAACGCAGGCTTTACTCATTGCACAGAAACGGAGTATTACCAGTCTATAGTTCCGTGGGATATTCGATACCTAGCCCAAAGTTCAGGTAATCTCCTCAACTAAAGGTGAGTTAAATATCTGTTGTTTTTATAGGTTCAAAACTCTACTTTGAGGTAGCTACTTTAGCCAGGGAATTTTCTAAACTAAATTTACGCATAGGCCAGCACTAGCTTAGCTGGAAAAAAACAAATAAGGAGTTACTTCCTTCACCGAAATAAAAAGGAGCAATCAGATGGACAGCACTAATCAGTTTTCCCGAGAACTTGAGCAAGATTCTGCCGTGCAACAGCAACAGTCGCCAGTCAATTCTGTTGCTGAAGAATTGAACGATACGGAATTAGATGCGATCGCAGGCGGTCTTACGTTTTTCGATTGGAGTAAGCTCCAGTGGTACGGTCCGACCGAGAGAATTCCGACCGAGCATTTTGTTAGCCACATAGCGGGTAAAAAGGCTGGATAGGAGGCAACTTTACTAGGAGTTGGTTCGCTCGCTTTTGGAAGCAAATTTCACTAATTATCGAAGGAGAAAACATCTGATGGAAAGTAACAATCGATTTTTGCAAGAAGTACCCTCCGAGTCGTCCGCCATCACAGCATCTGCACCGGACAACTCAACTAATCAAGAATTGAGCGACTTGGAACTCGATGCGATCGCGGGCGGTATGCGTACTATCACAGTCAGCGGGGAAAAGCCATATTTTCGGGGCCCGTCTATGAGCTTAATTGAAGCAATGCAGTCCTATTTCGGGAAATGAGCTGATTGTAACGAGAAGCGATCGCGCTTCTGCTGAGTTTCAACACCCAAGGGGAAAACATCAATGGAAACCCAGTTTCTTAAATAAACTGGGTTTTTATTTACCTCATATCATGTACCTGTGAATCGAGCGTAATTCCTATAGGGGCGGTTTTTATCAACCCTAAGCGACTAAAACTAATAATTTTGTAAACCAGTTTCTGCCTGTCTAGCACGTCTAAATCATTATATAAATATACCAAAAATATGGATGCAATACAGCCAGTATACCTCATGCAGCAAGCCCCGGATATGGGTAACACTACAATATTTAGTGTTGGCTTAGTTATCCTCTGCTTGCTCTTGCTAATTTTGTTGTGGTTGCCGGATTTGCTAACAAAAGAATAACCAGTTCGCCAACGAGTAATGTACGGGATGTAACGGATGTAAATGAGATGTTGCACCATTTTAAATAAGGCTTTTATGAACGGGCAACATGCCCGTTCCACAAGAATTTTACTCTTTGTGAAACGGGCATCTTGCCCGTTATTGAAAATGGTTTTACCTTGAATCCCTACTCTAACTGCCGCGCCACTAATCGAGCAAACAATCCCCCCTGTTTTACCAATTTCTCAAAGGAACCAAATTCTACCAAACGGCCGGCTTCAATTACATAAATGCGATCGGCATTGCGAATCGTACTCAGGCGGTGGGCGATGACAACTCGCGTCACATTCAACTTATCCAAACTCTCAGTAACGATCGCCTGCGTGCGGTTGTCCAAAGCACTCGTAGCTTCATCCATCAGGATAACCTTTGGTTTGACAACCATCGCGCGCGCAATTAACAATCTCTGCCGCTGTCCTCCCGAAAGATTCGTGCCGCCCTCGCTGACAACCGTGTGCATTCCCATCGGCATTTGTTCGATATCAGCCGCTAAACCGGCCATTTGCGCGGCTTCCCAAGCTTCCTCCTGCGTTACCATCGCCCCGCAAGTAATATTGTCAAACATCGAACCAGCATTAATTCTGCCGTTTTGCAGCACTACTCCTAACTGCCGCCGCACAGCTTGAACGTCGAGGCCTGCTAAATCTTGATTGTCGTAATAAACAGTGCCGCTTTGTGCTATTTCAAATCCCAATAACAGCCGAAATAAAGTTGATTTGCCGCTACCAGACGGCCCGACGATCGCGATAAATTCCCCCGGTTGAATATTGATGCTGACATCATCTAAAATTGGGGGGCCGTCCTCCCGGTAGCGGAAAGTTGCCCTATCGACAGTAATTTGACCTTGCAAGCGGCCGGGATCGGCTTTTGTCGGGTCAGATTCCGGGATGCCCTGGACGATCGGTTTTGCTCGCTCCCACAGCGGTACAATTCCTAAAATATCAGTTAAGGTATTGCTCAAATCAGTGACGCCGGAAAGAAAGGTTCCGAAGGCGGAATTAAAAGCCAGAAACGTCCCCATATTCAGTCCGCCGCCTTCTGTTTGAGAGGTTTGCATAAACACAATTGCAAACCAAAACATCAGAATAGAACTGACTAACGGCAGCGCTTCGTTAAATACAGAAACGCTGTCGTCAATTCGTTTAATGCCAGTTCTTAGTTTAATTTGCTGGCTGTACTTTTTCGCCCAAGCTGCAAAGGCTCGCCCTTCGGCGGCAGCTACCCGCAGCTTTGATACTCCGTTAATTAGTTCTACTGTCAGCCCGTTAATGTCGCCTTCTCCTGTTTCCATCTGCCGCTCTTTTGGGATTAAGAGCAAGCTGGATGTGACTGTTACTATAACCGCAATAAGAGTTAAACCAATTCCGACTAAAGCCAGCGGCAGGCTGTAAATAAACATCAGCCCCAAATTCAGCAGGGAAAATATGGCGCTCAAAAGTGTCCGCTGCGTCGCGCCGCTGAGTTGGGCGCGAATTTGATTAACTGCTAATAAGCGAGTCAGCAAGTCGCCAGAAGAATAGCTGCGAAAAAATGCCGGTTTTAATCTCAGCAATCGATCCCAAACTGCCGGCTGGAGAGTGCCGCTGGCAGCATTTTCGATCCGCAGCGTCAGAATTGTTTGGGCCATGCTAAATACAGCCCGTCCGATCGCCGCAACTAACAATACCAGCCCTAACTGCCACAGTAACAAACGATCGCTGTCAGGAATAGCATCATTGACCAAAATTGAGGTAGCTTGCGGTGTCACCATCCCCAGCAGCGTTCCCAATATCCCCAGCCCGAAAGCAACGATGATGTCTTTTTCGTAGCCCTTCGTCCCGAAGCGAAACAGTTCCGCAGCGTTGCGAACTAATAGCGGCAGGGGTCGGTAAAACATGAGAGTTTCTGGCGACAACTGTTGGGCTACTGCTTTAGTTACCCGTTGGCGGCTGCGGTCGATCGGATCGAACAAAGTATAACGCTCACCCTTACCGGGCAACAAAGCTACAGGTCGATTGTCGGACTTTGTATAAGCCAACAGCGGGCCGCAGTTTTGCCGCCACCAATCTCCAACCAACAACACCCGGCGGGTGCGAAATTGGGACGATCGCGCGATCGCCTCCATCGGATCTTTAACTCGGCTGAAATCTTCGGAACCCGCCGGGGGATTGACTGTTATCCCTTGTGCCTTACCTACAGCCCCAGCAGCGATTAACAGCGGCGTTCCTTCCTCAGACACCTCAGTTTTCCGGGGATGCAGCACCTCGGTTAACTCTCCCAAAGCTGTCTGAGTCACTTGGCGGTTTAGCTGTTCGCGTTCCTGAAAGCGCCGGAATTCCTCTGCTTTTTGCTGGGAAACCAGCAAGTTCAAGCAGCAGCAGAAATACTCGTGCAGCAAAGCTAAACTCGGGCGCAGCCAGTCGGCATTTTCCACCTCTGCTGTTGAGAAAATTTGCACCTCAACTTCCCCGGATGCCACCAGCAGCATATTCCCAGCCAGGGGAAACGCTGGGGAAGCGCAATTTAACTTCAATTCCCCGACACTCGCATCGCCCGACGAGACGCGTACCCAGACAACAGTTCCCGGGGGCGATCGCAGCATTTGACCTTTTTGCAGCGATATCTGCTGCGAGGCTGCTACAACGGCAGTTTCCGCAACTTTTTCATCGGGGGCGTGAAGCGGATCTATCCCGTAGGGAATCGCCCGTTCTCCCAAATGCTGTATCCACCCTTCCACAAGCGATCGCGTTTTGCTGTCACCAGCAGCCACTAAAGCGCCATAATCTGCGATCGCGATCGATTCCAGTTCCGTTTCGGCGATCGCGATCGCCAGAAGTCCCCAGCCAGGTTGTGAATTTTCTCCCCCCCCTTCTCCTTCTCCCCCCCGAAGCTTGGAGGGGGTAGCTGGGCCGAACAAAGCCTCGCCTGCACCGACGCCGAACAGATAATAGCGGTTTCCGACAGGCTTCTCACTTTGTATCTTGGCTGCAAAAACTGCGATCGCGCCCGACTTAACAATCCATACCTGATGCGGGTCATTCAGCAGCAGCGGTTCATTTCCTTTAATTCGGTGCAGTTTTTTAACAGGATTTAGATCGAGCATAGCTAGTAATTGCCGATTAGTAATATCAAGTCGGGCAGGGGTGTAAAGCCCTGCGTCAAAGAAGACAGTCCGATCGATGCGATCGGGCTAATCCACAGATCCGCTGGGGATTAAAATCCCCGTCTCATAGCTAAAGTCGGTTAAAACCGACTGAATAGCCAAATCAAACCATCATTCATTTCAGTCCTCTTCAGAGGACTTTAGCTATTAGACAGGGAATTCATTCCCTGGCGGACTGTCGGGTTGGCTACTGTATTTCTGCTGTTTATTGTTCGTTCCCAACCAAAAGAGCATAAGCTCCTCCCAGCTTTTGCAACTCCTCATGAGTGCCTCTCTGAACTACTTTTCCACCTGCTAGCATAATAATTTCATCGCAATCTCGAATCGTGCTCAAACGATGAGCAACCACAATACAAGAAGTACCGCGACGCCTCAAATTGCGATCGATAATTAACTCTGTTTCAGCATCCAAAGCACTCGTTGCTTCATCCAACACCAACACCGCCGGATTTCTCACTAACGCCCTGGCAATTTCCAAGCGCTGCCGCTGTCCGCCGCTCATATTTGTCCCCCCTTCATTGAGTTGAGCATCGTATCCTCCCGGCATATTCAAGATAAGTTCGTGAATTGCCGCATCAATGCACGCTTGCACTAAATCTGATTCCGGTACTGTCGGGTCCCAAAGCGTCAGATTTTCCCGAACAGTGCCGGCAAATAGAAATATCTCTTGTTCGACCATTGCCAGCGAATTTGCTAGGATAGAACGGGGAATCAAATTGCGAGGAACCCCGTCAAATAAAATTTCGCCATTCATTGGTTCGTAAAGCCCGGTCACAAGTTTGGCAATAGTAGATTTGCCCGAACCGCTTCCCCCGACTAACGCTACCCGCTGACCCGGTTTTACGGTTAAGTTCAAGTTTTCAATTAGCGGCGCTTCCAAGCGGCTGTAGCCAAAACTGACACCGCGCAATTCAATGTTTCCTTGCAGGTGAAAAGCATCTGGTGCTATGGCGCTGCGGCTGTTTCCACTATTAAAAGAATCGCGGTCTGCTTCTGGATCTACAGGGTTTTGCAGAACGTCATCAAGTCGGCTTAAATCTGCTTCTAATTCTTGCAGAGTGCTGCCAAAATTGACTAGATTGTTGACTGGTCGCAGGAATTGTTGAGTGAGACTTTGATAGGCAATTAACATCCCGATACTCAAACCGCCGTTCATCACCCGCAAGCCCCCGACAACTAAAATAGCAGTTGCAGCTAATGCCGTTAAAAATGCTGGTAATATTGACAATATTTGAGTGGGCAAAGCCAATTCTTGCTGGGCGTTGCTCATTTTGGCATAGTACCCGGCAAACTTAGAAAATAAATCGAATTCTAAACCGCTAGCTTTGACAGTTTCAATAGATTGAATGCCTGCGATCGCAGCACCGCCAACCTTACCTGTTTCCTGAGCTAATCTGGTGTTAGCATCGACGCGGCTGCGGGATAAAGATTGCAGTGCCAAAAAGTTTAAGGCTGCAAAAACAGCAGCAACACTCGTCAGCACCCAGTCGTACATAACCATAATTATTGCATAGAAAACCATCATCACCGCATCGATCGCAGTTGCAGCAAGTTTCCCCGATAAAATTTCAGCAACCTTGTCATTAACTTGGCAGCGACTGCTAATTTCACCTGCAAACCGCTGGGCGTAAAATCCCACAGGCAAGCGCAAAGTATGCCAGACAAACTGTCCCGACATCGAAATCGCAAGCTTGTTTGCCAGCCGCCGCAAATAGAAAAGCCGCATCCGCGCTAGCAGCCCTTGAACGGCCGCAGCCAACAGCATTCCCAGTATTAAAGGCCGCAGCCACTCGTGACGGTTTTCTACTAGAATTTCATCCACAAAAATTTGGGTAAATGCCGCGCCAGCCAAACGGGGAACAGTCAGTAATAAACCAGCAATTAAACAAAATGCGATCGCCCAGCGGGAACTTTGCAATCGGGAATCTAAAGCACTGGCAATACTCGGTTTTTTCCCGCCCTTTTTAAACTCCGGCCCAGGCTCAAAAGTCAAAACAACGCCAGTATAAGCAGACTTAAATTCGTCTAAAGAAACAGTCCTCGGCCCCGATGCGGGGTCGTTGAGGTAAACGCACTTTTTCTTCATCCCCTCAACCACCAAAAAGTGATTGAAATTCCAAAACACAATAAAAGGCGGCGGTACAGCTTTCAACTCTTCAACAGTTTTTGTAAACCCTTTAGCATCTAAGCCGTAAATTCGGGCTGCTTTCAGGATATTAGAAGCTTTACTGCCATCGCGAGAAACGCCGCACTCGCTCCGCAATTGAGCTAAAGGTACTGGGTGTTCCCAGTAACTCAAAATAATTCCTAAAGCAGCAGCACCGCATTCTACTGCTTCCATTTGCAGCAGGGTTGGAGTACGAACTCGCCTTAATTTTCGCGGCGTAAAAAACTTGTGAATCCAGAGTATTTTCATGGGTTAGTAAGGCTAAAATCCATCATAAATATGGCTTGTATTCCAGTCTATATCCCCCTAATTTCCCCTTAACAAAAGGGACTTTGACTGCTCTTGTCCCCCCCTTATTAAGGGGGGTTAGGGGGGATATAGACTTCGATATAAACAAGACAAACGGTCGGTGTAACGTATTTGTTGTCAACAATTATCTCTCCCTGGGGACGAAAAAAACTGACAATAAGGGTTAGTAAACCCCAGTCAAAGACCGAAAAATAGGAATCACGTAAGAAATCGGCGCTAACTGCCCGATTTGAACCCGAACTAGCGCCGTAGTACCGGGGGAAATCTTGAGAGGAGGCCCGTTCGATGAAGACCATTTGTAACCGCTGATAGTGTTCGGATCTTGTTGCAATTCCACAAAGATTTGCACGGGAGCACCGCCGCTAGCGATGCTTTTTGCGATGCTGTCAGCCAAATTTTCATTGCCGATAATTGCCGACATATCTTGATTAGTAACCGGAAAAGGAGAAACTTGGGTTACTTTGCCGACAATGCCGCCGTAGCGTTCTCGCTTGACGACGCTAGGGGTAACTTGTACGGTCATTCCCGGTTTAATTTGCTTGCCGTCTCTGTCAGCAAAATAGACAAGACTGACCATTTTTTCGCTAGAATTCTCAGATTCAACTGTCCCGATTCTTGTACCGATGTTCAGCATTTGACCTGCAACGGCGCTAACTTCTAAAACGCGCCCGTCATATTGGCTGGTAATTTTGCTGTCGGCGGTCAACTGATTCTGTAAGTGGGCAATCTTGCGTTTAACTTCCTGAATTTGATTTGTTTGGGCGATCGACTTCTCTAAATCTTGTTGAGCTAGTTTGACCGCTTGGGTTTCTATGTCTTTAATCTTAGTTTTGATTTCGTCAATTTTGTTGAGGTTTTGCAGGTAATCTCGTTCGGCGTTACTTTTCTGAACTTTAAGTTCTTGGAGGTTGTTTTGAATTTCGTTAAGGCGGTTGAGATTTTGCAGGTACTCTCGTTCGGTATTGGTAGCTTCAACCTTGAGTTGCTGCCGAGTGTTTTTGAGGTCGTCCATTTTATTGAGATTTTGCAGGAATTCGCGATCGCTATTCGTTTTCTGAACGTCGAGTTCCTTTAACTGCGTTTCAATATCCGCCAGTTGCATCTGAGAGTCCGCAAATTCCTGTCTCGCTTGCAGCATTACATCCTCGCCGATCGCCCTCTCTTGTTCGTAAAGAACGCGGCGAGTTTCAAACCGCTGCTGTAAAGTTTCCACCAAAGAAGTGATGTGCTGTTTTCGCTGCAAAAGACTGTCGCGTTTTTTGGCGATCGCGGCCAGAGTTTGCTGCCGCAATATCGGCGCAACTTGTTCTCGCCGCAAACTTTCTTCCAAACTTTGGCGTTTTTCTGCTAATGCTGTCAGAGTTTGCTGCCGCAATATCGGGGTAATTTGTTCGCGGCGCAAACTTTCTTCCAAACTTTGGCGTTTTTGCTCTAATGCCGCCATACTTTGCTGGTGCAATATCGGCGCAACTGACTCCCTATTCAAGCTTTCTTGAAGGTCTTTTTGCTGCTGTTCGAGGGTTTTTAATTCCAGCGCCATCTGCTGTTTTTGCAGCTTATTAGTATCTTGCTTTTGGCCTTGCAGTTGGGCTAATTTGGCTTTTTCTTGTTCTAGCTGCTGCTGGAGGTCGAGTTTATTAATTCTGCCGATTTCTTGACCCCGTTTAACAACATCTCCCGGCTTGATATTCAGCTTTACCAATTGACCGGAACTAGCAGCTTGAAATTGCACGACTCGGCGAGGCTGAAGCAAGACGCCTTGACCGGAAACAGTCAGCGGAATTCGCCCGATCGCACTCCAAACCCCCGCAGCAGCAACTAAACAGCCAATTGCAGTTAGTGGCAGCCACGATCGAGGACTAACCACCTGCATCATTTCGTCGAGGCGTTCCGGTGAAGATAAGCGATCGATCGCTTCGGTAGTGAAAAGTTTGTTTTGTTTTACCTGCATCAGCTATTCCTTTCGAGAGTGCGATCGCGCTGTCAGCAGGGGTGTATTTGAAGGGGAAATTCCTTGCAAGTCAATTGAGGCACAAACAATTTCCCAACAAACGTTCAAAGCTTCCGTGCAATTACTTGAATCTTCTCACTCCTGTTTGCAGCTTGCCTGTAAAATCACTTTACGACAATTAACCCTCGTCAGACCTAACTAACAGTAGAGTTTTCAGCTAACAAAAAGACCAGCTTGCAGCCAGTCTTCCGACGGGGGAATGACCCGAACTTTTGGCTAGGTATCGCCCGCCGCCAGTGCCTACACATTGTAACCAGTTAAGCTAAAAACACTTTTATCAATGAGTAGAATTACTCTAAGGTATCGAAGTAGCAACTTGAAATGTGGTGCGATTTGTTCAAGGAGGTTAGAAGAAAAGCTGTTCAGGACTTCGCCCAGTAGCAGAAAAAGGGGAAACAATTAGCCGATTTTTAGGTTTTTGCGATCGCTGGACTATTCCTAAATCCAGATTGGGGGGTTCAGCAAAATACTCAACTGGGTCTAAAGCTCATATTTTTATTCTTCTATATTAAAATTAGAGATCTTTCAATAAATCATCTCTAAAGCAATCTGCTCAAATGGGATTTCTAATTCCTCTCTCTGCAACTACATCTCCTCTATAAATTTTAAATCATTTGTGAATTTCTTACTCCCTCCCCGCGAGTTCGGGGAGGGTTGGGGTGGGGTAAAACATTTACGATTCCTGCAAGGATTGCTATATAGTTTGATTTTTGATAAGATTACTGAACCAACCCTAGTGCAACAAAAGGTTCTAGTTTTGCTTGGTGTTTCTCTAATTTATACGCAGTAAACCGTGGCAAAAATCTTTATTTCAAAAGCTTACTACCCTGAATATATTTTTTTTGTCAATTGGGGAAGTTCAGTGTAATTGGTCATTGGTAATTGTAGGTGGGGTAGAAGGAAGGGAAACCCCACCTACACTTACTATTAACAGTCAACAGTCAACAGTCAACAGTCAACAATTAATTGTTAACTGTTGACTGTTAAACAGACTGTCGCCTGTGCCGAGCTCGTTATAAAATGCCAGAACGGCTGCTCATTGTCTGGATTTAGAATTTTTGGAGAGCTTACCTTCAAAAGGTTGAACTCCACTATTTGGATAGTTGTCATCGCTGGGGCTAAAAATCCGCACCGCTGCTTCCGAAACGTAACGCATCGCGTTTGCCAAAGATTTAGAAAGATTCATAGAATCTGCCTCTCTTAATCTGGGTTCTGATACTTCTTAGATTACTCTGATTTTTCGGCTATGGATGACTTTAGCAATATTTATTTGAATTACTTATTGGTCTGCAACAATGAAGCAAGCTGAAGGTTTAAGGAATTACGCATTGTTGGACGATCGACCTTTTGGTGGTAGATTTTTTCTTGGTCAACTCAAGCTGTCGCGATCGCACTCCCGACGCTCAGAAACCGGGTTGTCTAACTCTATTCAAGGGCTGCAAGGAAGTTTTTTCGCAAAAAACCCGGAACGCTTGAGTGTTTGTACTTAATTCCTGAGTTTGTTAAATTCAGTATTTATATTTTTTTACCATAATATTAATTTACAAGTTAACCGAAATCCGCTATCAAAGGGCATAATCAGCGAATTTTTCCGACAAATATCTGCAATCTTTATCAAATATTTACAAAAAGATATGGTGTTTGTCACTATAATTAAAAAAAAGAAGTTTGTTCGGGGTTTTTTTTATGAAAACTACCACAGAAAGCCTGCAGCTCACAGGTTTTGAAGAAATCTTAGAAGACCGGGAACTAACGGTTTCTTCAGCAGATTACAGCCTTTTGACCGATCTCTACCAGCTAACGATGGCCGCTTGTTATGTCGGGGAAGGGCTCGACGGGCGGGCAGCGAGTTTTGAATTATTCGCGCGCAGGCTGCCAGAGGGTTTTGGTTACGCGATCGCGATGGGTTTGGCTCAAGTTCTCGATTATTTGGAGAAATTTCGGTTTTCGCCGGCGCAAATTCAGGCTTTGCAGTCGAGTGGGATTTTTGCCGGCGCCCCGGAGCGATTTTGGACTTTACTCGCCACAGCCCGCTTTACTGGCGATGTTTGGGCGGTGCCGGAGGGGACAGCGGTGTTTGCCAACGAGCCTCTGCTGCGAATTGAGGCTCCTCTGTGGCAGGCTCAGTTGGTGGAAACTTATTTATTGAATGCCATAAATTATCAAACTTTGATTGCGACGCGGGCAGCGAGGCTGCGCGATGTGGCGGGCCCGGAGGCTAAGTTGCTTGAATTCGGGACGCGCAGGGCTTTTGGGCCTCAAGCTGCTGTTTGGGCGGCTAGGGCTGCCCTAGCTGCGGGATTCGACGGAACTTCTAATGTTTTGGCTGCTTTGAAGTTGGGCCGCAAGCCTGTCGGTACGATCGCCCATGCTTTGGTAATGGCCGTGGCTGCCCTCGAAGGCAGCGAGAATCAGGCGTTTGCAGCTTTTCACCGCTATTTCCCGGGGGCGCCGCTGCTGATCGATACTTATGATACTGTGGCTGCGGCGCGGATGTTGGCAGATCGAGTAAACAGCGGTGAAATGCAGTTGGAAGGCGTGCGGCTGGATTCGGGCGATTTGGCGCTGCTGTCTCGGGAAGTTCGATCGATCCTTCCGGGCGTTCCAATTTTTGCTAGCGGCGATTTGGACGATCGAGAAATTGCTAAATTAAAAAGTAGCGGCGCTTGCATTGACGGTTACGGTTTGGGAACCAAGTTGGTCAGCGGTTCCCCTGTCAACGGTGTTTATAAGTTGGTGGAAATTGACGGAATTCCGGTGATGAAAGAGGCAAGCGGCAAGGTAACATATCCAGGAAGAAAGCAAATTTTTAGACATATTGAAAATGGGCAAATTCTCGGAGATTGTTTGGCATTGTCCGGAGAAAATATTAAGAATTGCGATTATATACCATTAATGAAATTGTTTGTCAAGGACGGCCAACGAGTCCAGAACCAGGAAAGTTTGGACGATATCGCCAAACGAACTGCTGCTTCTGTCGGCAGTCTTCGACCCGAAACTCGCCAACTTGACAACCCAATTTCGCCGCCGGTGGAAATTTCTCCAGATTTGCAGAGTCTCACCCAAAAAACCAAAAAGAGTCAGTAGCCAACAGTCAACAGTCAACAGTCAACAGTCAACAATTACCCATTACTCATTACCGATTCCCTATGCAGAAGATTGCTCTTTTTGGAACCAGTGCCGATCCACCCACAGCAGGACACAAAACAATTCTGAGTTGGCTTTCCCAACATTTTGATTGGGTAGCAGTTTGGGCGTCGGACAATCCTTTTAAGTCGCACCAAACTTCTCTAGAACACCGATCGGCAATGCTGCTGTTAATGATTCAAGAAATTAATTCGCCCAGACACAATCTTTGCTTGCATCCAGAACTCAGCAGTCCGAGAACCGTGGAAACTGTGGAACAAGCAAGATTGCTGTGGCCGAATGCAGATTTGACGCTGGTAATAGGTTCGGACTTGGTGGGGCAACTGTCTCGCTGGTACAAATTTGAACAATTGTTAAAACAAGTGGAGTTACTGATAGTACCGCGACCCGGTTATCCGTCAGAGCAATTAGATTTGTGGCAGTTGAGGCGCCTGGGTGCAGACGTGGCGATCGCATCTTTGAGTGCTCCCAATGTTTCTTCTACTTCCTATCGGGAAACAGGAGACAGGGAAGCTCTGACTCCGACCATCGAAGATTACATCAATAGGGAGCATTTGTACGCATGGCACGAGGCACGAAAAAGGGCGAAGGTTGCTCATTAGCTGACTTTAAAGTAGGAGTAGATAATGTGATTTTCTCCGTCGATGCCGTGCAGAACCGCTTGTTGGTGCTGTTGGTAATGCGGCAAGACGAACCGTTTATCGATTCTTGGAGTCTTCCCGGTACTTTGGTGCGTCAGGGCGAGTCTCTTGAAAATGCGGCTTACCGAATTTTGTCTGAGAAAATTAGGGTAAAAAATTTGTATCTGGAGCAATTGTATACTTTCGGAGAACCGGGGCGCGATCCTCGAGAATATACCAGGGGCGATCGCTATCTTTCGGTTAGTTATTTTGCTTTGGTTCGCTTTGAGGAAGCTGAGTTAATTGCTGGGAGTGTAGTGGCGGGTGTCGGCCACCGCGTCGGCGGCATTGCTTGGTATCCCGTGCAACAAGTTCCACAGCTTGCCTTCGATCACAATCAAATTCTCGAATACGGATACCGGCGACTGCGTAACAAACTTGAATACAGTCCGGTAGCTTTTGAAGTTTTGCCGGAACTTTTTACTTTGAGCGATTTGTATCAGCTTTATACAACTATTTTGGGGGAAAGTTTTTCGGATTATTCTAATTTTAGATCTCGATTGTTAAAATTGGGTTTTTTGTGCGATACCGGTGTTAAGGTTTCGCGCGGGGCGGGTCGCCCTGCTAGTTTGTACCGCTTTGATGCGGCCGCTTTTGCTCCTTTCAAAAATAAGCCTCTGGTGTTTATTTAGCTGTTCCTTAGATGACATTCTGGGATCAATTTAGTAACATTAGAATAGAAGCTATTAAGGAGTGCAGGCTATGAAAGACCCTGATGAATGCGCTAATATTCACGAAGTTCGGGAGGAAATTGATATTATCGATCGAGAAGTGATCGAGGCTTTGAGCAAGAGATTTCAATACGTCATCGCGGCAGCAAGGTTCAAAACGAGTGAAGCTAGCGTTCGATCGTCGGAGCGCTTTCAGGCTATGTTACAGCAGCGGCGCAAGTGGGCTCAAGAATCGGGTTTGAATCCTGATGTGGTTGAAAATATTTACCGGGATTTGGTAAATTATTATATTGAGGAAGAGTTGAAACATTACAAATCTAAGTAAGTTTTCGCTAGATTCAAATCTAGGACTATAGGAAAGTGAGTCCGCGCGGGCTGATTGTTAGCAATATTTATTAAGTGATTTGGTGATATGAAAATTGCGATCGCACAACTCAATCCTACTATTGGTGATATCTTTGGCAACTCCAACCTAATTCTGGAGGCTGCGAAAAAAGCTGAGGTTGAGGGCGCAAACTTATTGCTAACACCGGAACTTTCCCTGATCGGTTATCCGCCGCGCGATTTGTTAATCAATCCGAGTTTCATTGCAGATGCAGGTGTACAGTTGCTGCAACTGGCGCAAGCTTTGCCGCCGGAGTTGGCAGTCATAGCAGGTACTGCCTTACCTAATGCTAATGCTGTTAAACTCGGCGGAAAATCATTGTTTAATAGCGCTGTTTTGTTGCAAAATGGCGCCGTCAAACAAGTTTTTCATAAACGCTTGTTGCCTACTTATGATGTATTTGATGAAGATAGATATTTTGAACCGGGAGAAAACAGCAATTACTTTTCTATTGGCGAACTCAAAATCGGCGTGACAATTTGTGAAGATTTGTGGAACAATGAGGAGTTTTGGGGTAAACGCAGTTACGCAGGCGATCCTGTTTCCGATTTGGCAAAATTGGGTGTAGATTTAGTGCTGAATTTGTCGGCATCGCCTTATTCTGCGGGGAAGCGGGGAGTGCGATCGGCGATGTTGCAGCACAGCGTCATCCGCTGCGGGATACCGATTATTTACGCTAATCAGGTAGGGGGAAATGACGATATTATTTTTGACGGCAGCAGTTTTGCTGTGAATCGAAAGGGTGATTTGATTCAGGTATTAGCTTCTTTTGAAACGGATTTTGCGGTGCTGGAATATGACGCAGTTAAACAAGATTTAGTTGGCAGCGGCGGGACCGGGCAAGATGCCCGATCCACAACAGATTTAAGTTTTCATCCGGCAGAAGGAGATGCAGAAATTTGGGCTGCTTTGGTTTTGGGAGTACGAGATTATGTTCGCAAGTGCGGTTTTTCTAAGGTTGTACTCGGTTTGAGCGGCGGGATAGATTCGGCTTTGGTGGCGGCGATCGCCAGTTGCGCGATCGGACACGAAAATGTTCTAGGGGTGCTGATGCCTTCTCCTTACAGTTCGGATCATTCGGTTAATGATGCTTTGGAATTAGCCCGCAATCTGGGCATCGCGATCGAACTATTGCCGATCGGCGATTTGATGAAAACTTACGATCGCACTCTCGCCAATTTGTTTGTCAACACAACTTTCGGGATTGCTGAGGAAAATATTCAATCGCGGATTCGAGGCAATCTGTTGATGGCAATTTCCAATAAGTTCGGACATTTGCTGCTTTCGACGGGCAATAAGTCGGAAATGGCGGTGGGTTACTGCACTCTCTACGGCGATATGAATGGGGGATTGGCGGTGATTTCTGATGTGCCGAAAACTCGCGTGTATTCGCTTTGTAGGTGGCTGAGTTCTGGCGGATATGTAGGGGCGGTACCCCCAGGCCAGCCCCTGGGAAAGGAAATTATTCCGGTTAATATTATTACTAAAGCGCCGAGTGCTGAACTGAAACCGGGACAAATTGACCAAGATTCTTTGCCGGATTACGATGTTTTGGATGACATCTTGCAGCGGTTAATAGAAAATCACGAATCTGCCCAACAAATTGTCGCTGCAGGACACGATGAAGCGGTGGTTAAACGTGTAGTAAAATTAGTCAGGCAAGCGGAGTTTAAACGGCGGCAAGCAGCCCCGGGGTTGAAAATTAGCGATCGAGCTTTTGGTACCGGTTGGCGGATGCCGATCGCCAAATCTTCATTCTATTAAACGCATCATTAAACGCAAAATGGTTAACATCGACGGTAGTTTCGGCTTCGATTTCCTCCTGGGAGATCTCAGCAACGATACGATTAGAGGATTTGCGGGTAATGATACTGTTCAAGGTTTGGGGGGAAACGACCGCATTTTTGGCGATCGGGAAAATGATTTGCTAGCCGGAAATGAAGGCGCTGATACGCTGTCTGGCGGTCAGGGAAGCGATACAATCTATGGAGGACAAGACTCCGATTGGATATTTGGCGATCGGGGTAACGATTTGCTAATAGGCGGCGAAGGTGGGGATATCTTAACAGGAGGGGCGGGGGATGATTTATTTGTGATTGAAAGAACCTCCGCCACATCTACTATTACTGAAGCCGATATAATTACAGATTTTGGCAACGGCAATGATAAAATTGTCTTGACAGATGGCATGAAGTTTAGCGATTTAGATATTTCTGTTTCCGATAACCAAACTATTATGAAAGATAAAAACTCTGGTAATTATTTAGGAGTTGTTTCGGGAAATTCTAATCTGACTGAATCAAACTTTATTTCGCTGTTTGGCGGACTAGATAGAGGTCAGCTTTTGCCAATTTCGGTTAACACGATTATAGCCGATCGCGCGATCGGACTGGAAGTGGCGCAAACTCCCCAAGAACAAGCCACAGGTTTAATGTTTCGCACAGAATTGCCAGATGACAGGGGAATGCTTTTTCCCATCGAACCAGCGCGAAATGTGCGTTTTTGGATGAAAAACGTGTTTATTGAGCTCGATATGGTTTTTCTGCGGGAAGGCGTAGTGCAGGCGATAATTCCTAACGTACCGCCGTGTTTGAGCGAAACCTGCCCCAACTACGGCCCGGATGTTCCCGTTGACGGAGTTATCGAACTAAGAGGCGGAAGGGCGGCCCAATTAGGACTGAAAGTTGGCGATCGGATTCCCAATTTACCCTAAAAGGTATATGATTTTATCGCAGCCTTCAACATTTGTGCATCCAATGAATCCTATTGAATTAAAAATAATTCCCCATCAAACTCAAGACGGTTTAGCTTACCAACATTTGCGCTTGCGTATTACAACTCAAGACGGTATCATCACGCCAAATGATTTACAAGGTTTGAAACTTCCTCAACACGTTCAATTGAGCCAAGGAATTGTCATTGAAGGTAGAGGAGCAATTTGGCTTTACGGGTATTTAGTACACGAATGTCATCCTGCGGCTTGGGTTGGATGTTACGATCCGCGATTAGAAGGTGCCGTGGTAGTAGCGACGCACAAGCACGAGGTATCAGTTGGACAGGTATTAAAATTGAGTTTACCGAGCGATTAAAACTCTCCTGAGTTTGAGGTGATAATAAATAAAAATAAAACTTGCTTTGGTAGGGGCATTTTACCTGCGTTAGCGACACGCTAACTACTGTTTGCACCACAAATCCAGGAGAGTCGCGATTAAATTAGAGCGTGTTGAGTGAAGGGTCCGAACTATTGTGCACCAGAATATCCAGCTATGAATGCCGCTCTAGAAATGCAAGTCTTGAACAGGCAGGATGCCTGTTCCACAATAATATAATTTTTGGAGAAGTCTATTCAGAAACATTAGTCGATCGCCCTACAAGCGCGCGAATCTGTTTTGTCAGAAGCTTCGGGCGATCGACAAAACACTCGTAAATTTAGCAAATTTGCAATTTTAGTGTGAGGACTTATGACCATTACTCGCGTCTCTGTTGACTCAGCAGGCAATCAGGCGAACGGCTTCTCCAACGCTTACTCCATCTCAGCCAACGGGCGGTTTGTGGCGTTTCAATCTCAGGCATCCAACCTCGTGCCGGGAGACACCAACAATAAAAACGACATCTTCGTGCGGGACTTGTCAACCAATACTACCACCCGCATCTCTGTAGATTCAGCAGGCATTCAGGGAAACAACGACTCCTTCAATCCCTCAATCTCAGCCGACGGGCGGTTTGTGGCGTTTGCATCTTTTTCCAACCTAGTGCCGGAGGATACTAACAATACCAGCGACATCTTCGTGCGGGACTTGTTAACCAATACCACCACCCGCGTCTCTGTAGACTCAGCAGGCATTCAGGGGAACAGCGACTCCAACAATTCCGCCATCTCAGCCGACGGGCGGTTTGTGGCGTTTCAATCTTATGCCTCCAACCTAGTGCCGGGAGACACGAACAATCGGTTCGACATCTTCGTGCGGGACTTGTCAACCAATACCACCACCCGCGCCTCTGTAGACTCAGCAGGCAATCAGGGTAACAGCGACTCCCTCACCCCCTCCATCTCAGCCGACGGGCGGTTTGTGGCGTTTACTTCTTTTGCCTCCAACCGATTGGGAGAGACGAACAATCGCAACGACATCTTCGTGCGGGACTTGTTAACCAATACCACCACCCGCGTCTCTGTAGACTCAGCAGGCAATCCGGGGAACAGCGACTCCTCCAGTCCCTCCATCTCAGCCGACGGGCGGTTTGTGGCGTTTGAATCTCAGGCATCCAACCTCGTGCCGGGAGACACTAACAATTTTTTTAACCAAGCTAAAATCTTCGTGCGGGACTTGTCAACTAATACTACCACCCGCGTCTCTGTAAACTCAGCAGGCATTCAGGGGGACGAAAACTCCTTCAACCCCTCCATCTCCGCCGACGGGCGGTTTGTGGCGTTTACTTCTCGTTCCTCCAACCTCGTGCCGGGAGACACTAACAATAAACAGGACATCTTCGTGCGGGACTTGTCAACCAATACTATCACCCGCGTCTCTGTAGATTCAGCAGGCGATCGGGGGCAGCATGACGACGCGTTATTTGGGCCCTTAATATCAGCCGACGGGCGGTTTGTGGCGTTTGCATCTGGTGCATCCAACCTCGTGCCGGGGGATACCAACAATACCACCGACATCTTTGTTTATGACACCGGCAACAATAACTCTGCAAACCTCATCAACGGCACTCCAGGCAACGACGTGCTCACTGGCACTCCCGGCAACGACACCATCAACGGTTTGGCAGGCGATGACGTTCTGACTGGTTTGCGGGGCAACGATATCATCAATGGTGGCGACGGCAGCGATAACCTGTCTGGGGGCAAAGGTTTTGACACCCTCAACGGCGGTTTGGGCAACGATATTCTAGTCGGTGGCGTGGGCAACGATGTATTTGTTTTAGGTGGGGGATTGGGAGTTGATACCATCTCTGATTTCGCAAACTCTCAAGATACCATTCAATTAATCAATGGCTTGACTTTCGGACAGCTATCAATTTCCCCTGGAACGGACGGCACATTAATTAGAGTAGCCAGCAGCGGTGAAGTTTTAGCTTCTTTGATAGGCGTTGCTCCGAACCTCATCGGCCCTGAAGATTTCCTCTCTGTTTAGATATCTGCAGATTCTCAATTGCCTAGTGTAGAAACACAGCACGGTGCTTTGTCCTTTTACCGAATATTTCACCTTTACTCAAAGAACGCGATCGCGACTTACGCACTCCGACAGAGAAACCGGGTTTTTTACCGAATCTGCGGGTCACAACGCAGTATTTTCGTAAAAAACCCGGTTTCTGAACCCCCGTGCACAAGCCCTAGCAAAAAATGGTTTGACGCGCAATATACTGTTGTTGGCTTTTAGTTATTAATTATGGCAAATTACAGAACTGTATTGTTGTTCAATAGTTTAACTTTAGTGCTAGTGGGGCTAGTGACGGCGTGTCTGAGTTTGTTCGGTTCTTCAGTAAAAGGGTTATTTTTGCCGCCTTGCTCTGCCACGTATCCGGGTGCAGGTTTCTTTTTTTTGGCGTTTCAAATGTTATTTTATTTATCGGTAATGGTGTGCGCTTTTACCTTTGGATTGCTGAGAATTATTCAACCAGAGCGCCCAGAAAATCGATTTATTTTATATTCGGCACTGTTTGCAGGTTGCTTTCTGTTCAATGAAGTTTTTCGCACCCATGTTCATCTTGGACGTGCGGGTTTCCCGAAAGTGACAATTGTCATATTTTACGCCGTGCTGGCAATTGCCTACGGATTAGCTTTTCGGAGACAAATTCGCTCTACTCCCTATGCTTTACTGCTGAGTGGCGTTGGTTTGTTATTTGTTGCCTTTTTTGCAGAAGCGCTGCCTTTAAAAAACGAGATTGTTTCGAGCTTGCTGGAGGGAATACCGAAGCTGTTGAGCGGAATTAATATTGCACTTTATTTTTGGTTTTTGTGTCAGGGTTTGATAGTGCGATCGCTCAATTTTTCTAACAAGACATCACATCCCGAATGAAGTAAGATAAAGATTTGCCGTTGGGTGGGGGCGGGTTTTTGAGATGGTCGGTTTTTGGTCAATATTGTTGGTAAAACCCGCGACTACATGATTGTATAATCGGTAAAAACTGAGATATTGCACCATTTTCAATTAGCCTTTTATGAACAGGCAAGATGCCTGTTCCACAATAAAATTTATATTTTGTGGAACAGGCATCTTGCCTGTTGCTGAAAATGGTGCAAAATATCAGTTAAAACAAAAAGTATCGCTGCGCCATTGGCAAAACTGTTGCGGGTTCGCAAGTTAACAATTCCCCATCCGCCCTGACTTCATAAGTTTCTGGATCGACTTCCATTTGTGGCAAATAATCGTTGAGTTTCATGTCTCTTTTGCTAATTTGTCGGGTCCCGGAAACTGCTACAGCGGGCTTTTGCAAACCGAGCTGTGCGGCAATATCTCGATCGCGCGCAGCTTGGGAAACGAACGTCAGACAAGTCGCCCCAATCGCCCCGCCAAAACTGCCAAACATCGGCCGCATATGCACCGGTTGCGGCGTCGGAATGCTGGCGTTAGCATCTCCCATCTGCCCGTAGGCGATCGCCCCTCCTTTAATTACCAGTTCCGGTTTCACCCCAAAAAAAGCCGGCCGCCACAAACACAAATCCGCCAATTTCCCCTCTTCCACCGAACCGACATACTGACTAATTCCGTGAGTAATTGCCGGATTAATTGTATATTTCGCAATGTACCGCTTCACCCGAAAATTGTCATTCTCTCCCCCTGTGGAACGGGCATCTTGCCCGTCTAAATCACCTGTGGAACGGGCATCTTGCCCGTTCAAAATCCCCCTTTGAACCTTCATTTTATGTGCCGTTTGCCAAGTCCGAATAATCACCTCTCCCACTCTTCCCATCGCCTGAGAATCAGAAGAAATCATACTAAACGCACCTAAATCGTGCAAAATATCCTCAGCAGCAATAGTTTCCCTTCTAATTCTCGATTCAGCAAAAGCCACATCTTCAGGAATGCCTCGATCCAAATGATGGCAAACCATCAACATATCTAAATGTTCTTCTAAAGTATTGACAGTGTAAGGGCGAGTCGGGTTAGTTGACGAAGGCAAAACATTAGCTTGTCCGCACACTTTAATAATATCCGGTGCGTGTCCGCCACCCGCACCTTCGGTGTGGTAAGTATGAATAGCTCGATTCTTAAAAGCTGCAATTGTAGCTTCCACAAATCCCGCTTCATTGAGAGTATCCGTGTGAATTGCAACTTGCACGTCGTACTCGTCAGCTACATTCAAACAAGTGTCGATCGTTGCTGGTGTAGTTCCCCAATCTTCGTGGAGTTTCAAACCCATTGCACCGGCAAAGATTTGTTCAATTAATCCTTGGGGTTGACTGGTGTTTCCTTTACCTAAAAACCCTAGATTTACGGGGAAAGCGTCAGCAGCTTGCAGCATTCTGTACATATGCCAAGGCCCGGGAGTGCAAGTTGTGGCGTTTGTACCCGTTGCAGGGCCAGTGCCGCCGCCGATCATTGTCGTGATGCCGGAGGCGATCGCCACTTCTATTTGTTGCGGGCAAATAAAATGAATGTGACTGTCAATTCCCCCGGCGGTGAGAATCATTCCTTCACCCGCAATTACTTCACTACCAGGCCCGATAATAATATCTACCCTATCTTGAATATAAGGATTTCCGGCTTTACCAATTTTGTAAATTTTGCCGTCTTTAATACCGACATCTGCTTTAACAATTCCCCACCAATCTAATATTAAAGCATTAGTAATTACCGTGTCAACAGCGCCGTCTGCAGTAGAAATCGGCGACTGTCCCATGCCGTCGCGAATGACTTTGCCACCGCCAAATTTAACTTCATCCCCGTAGGTTGTGAAGTCTTTTTCAACTTCTATGAATAATTCTGTATCGGCTAACCGGACGCGATCGCCCACAGTCGGCCCTAAGGTTTCCGCGTAGGCGCGGCGATCCATTCTGTAACTCATGCTCGCTCCTAATATTAATAAATTTTTAGTTAGCAGTTGAGACCCACTTGAATTATAGTATGTGCCGAGTTCCTCAATCTGCAACAGTAAAAAAAATACCACATTAGGGAAGGTTTAAAACCCCGATCGTCCTCAATTCTGCCCCTCGAAAATCGCAAATGCTATGAAGGAGCAAATTTACTCCAGCATTTTCTGGATTTCCCTTTTCAAAATCTCCACATCTACCGTCATATCCATGCCAATGAAACTCCAATCTTCCGCTACATTGTTGTCATCAACCATACGCGAGTATTCTATTCCCAATAGCTGACAAATGTAATAGAAATATGGCGGAGTGTACCCTCCATAAAAGAATTCCAATACTTTCGTTCCCGGCTGACACCACAGCAAATTTGTAAAACCAGCCCCGTGAGGGCCGACAACCACCGCCGCTTCTGCAAACAGACGAATTTGTTCATCAACAGTGCGCGAGATATCTTCCAAAATTTCAAAATCAAATTCTTTCAAAACCTCTCGCACTTGTACTTCATTTTTAACCTTGCGCCGGCCGCTTCTCGACAGATAAAGTTTTCTATAAGGCTTTACTTTTTCTTTAAGACAGAATTTTTTCCGCAAAAGCTCTATATCGTAAGGACTCGGAAAATACCAGTCTTGATTGTTTCCCACCACCAGACTTTCTGCATGATATCCCGTATCTCTAGCCCTAGTGTCGATTAGTGAACTTTCAGGAATACCGAGTTTGGTCATAAAGCCCAACTCAAAATCTGTATGTCGTAAAGGATAACAAATTTTGGCTTCTTGCCAAATTTCCTTACCTAAAGCCTCCTCAATTCGACAAAGTTTAGCCAGCACAAAAATCACATAATCATAATAACTGCACCACAAATGCGACCAGGGAGCAACTACCAGCGGATAGGTAATTTGGTTAGGTTTGTAAGGCCATTCCAGAATGCCCGCACCGCTAATCCGAAAATCCAAGTCTAAAAGCAACTTGTTATTCAAAAGCGTGTTACCAGACGTACAAATAGTTAGAGAATTTATTTTTTGATTCAGGGAAATCTTCCAAACATAATCTGGGTCAAAAGACACGGTTTTTTCCGTGGCAAAAAACCGAGAAGGCACTTTATTTACCGAGGTTAATGCGGGTATATTGATGGGTTCATGCTGCTTTTTATAAACGATGCTGTCATCTAACAATTTGATGCTGGTGCGCCGGTCTAACGGGGTTCTCCAGACACGCCTTGATGTTGCAAGCAAGCTCTGCTTCAAGACCTGTTTTATCTGGTCAACTAATTTTGGGTTCATCACGCACTTTTGCTGTATATCTTTGCAATTTTAACAACTACGCTATAACCCAAACGGCAGATTTTAACTCGCTCAAAAGTAGGAAATTTAACTAACAAAAGAAAGGCAGAAGGGACTTATACAGAAGGCAGAGAAACTGTTTTGAAATTACTTGAGAACTCTCTAGGCGTAGGGCTGGAATTGATACCATTTTCGATGGGGGATTGGGGATGACTGATCACTATCATAGTGTGGAAATTCCCTACAGTTGCATTTTTTTTTGAAACTGCTGGGACTTTTAAGTTAAAAAGTGTCAAATTCAAAACAAAACAATTGTGAACTACCTTCTGGCTTCATACTTCAGCATCCAGATGACCGTTCACTTTTCCATTAAAGCCGTAGACTTGACGACTACCAACAAACGGCACTAATTGAACTTCCCTTTCATCTCCCGGTTCAAACCTGACTGCTGTACCTGCGGGGATATCCAACCGCATTCCTTTTGCTTGTTCTCGATTAAATTCTAAGGCTTCGTTAGCCTCATAAAAGTGATAGTGTGAACCAATTTGAATGGGTCGATCGCCCGTATTTCCTACCAGCAACCGCACCGTTGGGCGATCGGCATTTAATTCTATTTCGCCTGCTGAAACAATCATTTCTCCTGGTATCATTCTTTCCTCCTATGACTCTCTGTGGTTAATTTTTTAACGGATCGGATCGTGTACTGTAACGAGTTTAGTTCCATCGGGAAAAGTCGCCTCAACCTGAACTTCATGCACCATTTCTGGTATCCCTTCCATCACATCTTCCCGCGTCAGGAGAGTTGTTCCATAACTCATTAAATCGGCGACGGTGAGGCCATCTCTTGCTCCTTCTAAAATGGCGGCGGAAATGTAAGCTAGTGCTTCTGGGTAGTTTAATTTTAAACCTCTTTGTTTCCGGCGCTCTGCTACCAGGGCAGCGGTGAAAATCAGCAGCTTGTCTTTTTCTTGGGGGGTGAGTTGCATTTTTATTCTTGTAAGTGCGATCGCATTATTTGATTATGATATCTTTTACGGTTTTTTGTGAATGATTTAACCGCAAAGGGCGCAGAGAACGCAGAGGAAGAGAAGAGAGAGATGAATAATCGAGTTAGGAGGGGAACTATACATTGAAATTCAAAGATCATCCTATTTTATCCAAACTCTGGGCAAACAGCAAGGGCGTTCTGAAAAAGATAAGCGCAGCAAGTGCCAAATGCTGACAAACCAGTCTCTCGCTGCGGTTGTGGATGAACCACGATATCGGCACAGCAAACCGTTAGGAATACGAGTCACGCCGACGGTGGAATTACCAGGATAAATTGTTGCCTCAGATGGCAAATCTCGCAGTTTTTCCACGAGTTCTGTGGTTACGGGTTCGCCTACCCAAGCGAGGGTGGCGACTACGGGTTTTCCTGCGAGGCCGTGAGGACTTTCGAGCATTTTTTCTCCACCTTTGAGCAATTGTCTGTCAATCCATATAGGGCTGTTTTGTTGCCAGACTTCGGTGTGCGAGATCCATTCTCCAGACAAGAACTTTTCGCCCCTAGCACTGCGTCCAAATCTGGTAATTTCCCACAGTAAAATCCTTGCTGTTGGTGCTAATTCTACCCGCAAATTTTGCCGATATTTTGCGCCGTCAAAAACTATTGTTTCCTGTGGCAGCCATTCTAAATTAGCACCAGTATCTAGCTGAATGTCAATATTTTGTTGTGATTCTAGTCCGCTGCTGCGATAGATTTTACCAGCGGCGGCCGTGGTAATCAAGGCTTGGGCGTTGGGTTGGAGGTTAAAATGGCTGGAAAGTCGATCGCCCCCGACAACTCCGCCAGCCGTGTGCAAGATGACGCTGTGACAAATGTCTTTCCCTTCAGGATAAAACGGGCGCTGCACCTTGAGGGGCGCTTGCATTTGACTGTGAATGATTTGAGTTGCACCGCTGCGGTTAGCGTAGACTAAATCCAGGTGGCCGTGCCATCCAGTTTGAATGTTATTTGTAGGTATTTCAGTCGAGTTTTGAATCACAGATTTTTAGGATTTAATAATAAAGATTATTAACAATATAGTATTACTACCCGCTACCCAACATTCCGCCAGGGAATTAATTCCCTGGCTCACAGCTCAAGTCCTCTCAAAGAGGACTAAATAAATAGTATCAAATTTTGTTGAAAAAAATAACATATTCTTTTCAGTCCTCTTCAGAGGACTTTAGCTATTAGACAGGGAATTCATTCCCTGGCGGCCTATGACCAAAGATAACAATAATACAAGATAGCAGATTATAAATATGCGTTTTAAATAATCCTCCCATGCCAGCAACCCCTGAAAGCCTCCAAAAATTTGTTACCTACTGCCAACAACACATTACAGGCGATGAAAAAGGACAAGCACAGGTATTTTTAGACCGCTTCTTTCGGGCTTTCGGCCACGAGGGGGCATTAGAAGCAGGCGCAACCTATGAGGAACGCATAGAAAAAAGCAGCAAAAAAGGTCAACTTGGATTTGCTGATTTGGTGTGGAAAAAGCACGTTTTGATTGAAATGAAAAAGCGCGGTGAAGATTTGACTAAAAGAGAACACCGCACCCAAACAGAACGCTATTATATTCGCCTAAAAAAAGACGATCGCCCGCGCTACGTGATGATGTGCAACTTTGAGGAGTTTCACATTTACGATTTCGACCTTCAGCCGGATCAGCCTGTAGACATTATATCCCTAAAGCAATCGCCCGCTTTTGCCTTCATGGAATCTACCAGCCGCCGCCCCATATTCAAAAACAACCAAGTCGAGATTACCGAAAAAGCTGCTAGCAGAATGGGGATGCTGCTAGAAATGTTAATCGAACGCGGCCAAGAGCGCAAATTTGCTAAATTTAATCAGTTTCAGGCCCAGCGATTTGTGTTGCAGTGCGTCTTAGCAATGTTTGCCGAAGATCGGGGATTATTGCCGCCTGCACTCTTTACTCGCTGCGTCAAAGATTGTCTGGAAGGAGCAAGTTCTTACGATGTCTTGGGTGGCTTATTTCAAGCAATGAATCAGCAGGGAGTCACGCCCGCAGGACGGTATGAAGGAGTCGAGTATTTCAACGGCGGATTATTTTCGGAAATACACCCCATTGAACTGCAACAGGGAGAGTTGAAAATATTAGAAGTTTGTGCCGAACAAAATTGGAGTCAGGTACGCCCTTCTATTTTTGGCAATATCTTTGAATCGGCTTTGAAAACCGATAAAAAACAGCGCCGCGCCTACGGGATTCACTTTACTACAGAGGGAGACATTCGCCGCATTGTTTTGCCCACAATTAGCTATTACTGGGAAGAGCGAATTAACGCTGCAAATACGGTAGCAAAACTGCAAAATCTGCATCAAGAATTAGGTCGCTATCGCGTCCTAGATCCGGCTTGCGGTTCGGGTAATTTTCTGTATGTAGCTTATCAGGAACTTAAGCAAGTTGAAAAGTTACTTTTAGATAAGCTAAACGAGTGCGACGGTACAAGAGGTTATATGAATTTAGTCACGCCGCAGCAATTTTACGGCATGGATATTAACTCGTTTGCGGTGGAGTTGGCGCGGGTGACGCTGATGATTGGTCGCAAGGTGGCGATCGATAATTTGGGATTGAAAGAACCTTCTCTGCCTTTAGATACTTTGGATAAAAATATTGTCTGTGCTGATGCTTTATTTACTGATTGGGTGAAGGCTGACGCGATTATCGGCAATCCTCCGTTTTTAGGTGGCAAGCACATGAGGATTGCCCTGGGAGATGAATATGTTGACCGCGTGTTTAAACGCTTTCCTGATGTGAAAGATTCGGTTGATTTTTGTGCTTATTGGTTTCGCATAGCTCACAACAATTTAGAACTAAATGGCAGGGCTGGTTTAGTTGCTACTAATTCAATTAGTCAAGGTAAAAGTCGTGCTGCTGCTTTAGATTATGTCGCGCAAAATGGCGGTCACATTTATGCAGCCGTTTCTACTCAGCCTTGGTCTGGGCAAGCTAAGGTTCATGTCAGCTTGATTAACTGGAGCAAGGAAAAGCCGAAAGTTTACTATTTAGATAATCTCGCGGTTTCTAGTATCAACTCTTCGCTGAAAGCTACGATTGATGTTTCTCAAGCTGCTAGGTTGTCAGCGAATTTAAACACATGCTTTCAAGGTGTAATTCCAGTGGGAATGGGATTTATTGTTAGTCAAAAGCAGGTTAATGATTGGATTAAAGAAGATGCTAAAAATCAAGAGGTTCTTAAACTTTTTTCAATGGGTGCAAATCTAGCAAAGAATCCTAACGGTATGCCGGAACGCTGGATTATTGACTTCAATGATATGAACATTGAAGAAGCGAGTGAATATGTGCTGCCTTTTGAGTATGTGAAAGCTCATGTCAAGCCTGAACGGGATAATAATCGAGATGCACGATCCCGAATTTATTGGTGGAATTTTTTGCGATTGCGTTCAGAAATGAGAAAGGCGATCGCACCTTTATCTCACTACTTTACCGTACCGAGAGTCTCAAAGTGGGCTGTCTTCATTCCCGCTCCCGTTAGTTGGCTGCCGGGAGACAAATCAGTAGTTGTTGCCTCAGAAGACTTTTATATTCTGGGCATTCTTTTATCTAAGATTCACCGAATTTGGATGAACTCTCAAAAATCTACACTTGAGGACAGAACAGCTTACACCCACAATACCTGCTTTGAAACTTTCCCATTTCCCCAGACAGCAGCGAAGCAATTAGTAGAGCAAATTCGGGTAACGGCGGTCGAATTGCATCAATACCGCACTCAACAAATGTCCGCAAAGCAGTGGGGAATTACTCAACTTTACAATAAATTTTTTAATGAGCCAACAAGTCAACTTTATAAACTTCATGCTAAGCTCGATCGCGAAGTAATGCAAGCTTACGGATTTACTGACAGCGACGATATTTTAGCAAAAGTGCTGGAATTAAACCTAGAACTGGCAAAAAAAGAAAAACGGGGAGAACCCGTAGTTGGGCCTTGTGTCTCAACTGACTAAAAATGCTAATCGTTGTAATCATAAGTTTTGTAAATTTGCGTATAATCACATAGAGTGTTGATAGAGATCACAAACACTCTAGTATAAAAACAGAGATAATAGGGGAAGAGTTAAGTTTTGACTTAAAGATTTCCAAATTCAAAATTAAACAGTTAAAACAGCTTTCCGCCTTCAGCATAAGTGCATTCTGCTTTTCTTTGCTCAATTACTCCTAATTTCTTTGGGAGGAACTTCCCATGTTATTATTTACCCACAGTCAGTCCAAAAATAGCAAGGTAGAGCAAAAGCACTATGCTCAAAAACATTTGTTACCGACTTCAACTATTAATCTAACTGGGCTAAAGGCAGAATGCAACCATTTGCGGATCGGCCAAAAAATTAGCTATGGCTATGCTTTAGCTATCGGCATAGCGATTTTGGGAACAGGTGCGGGACTGAGATTGGGAGACTACTTTCGCAAGCAAGCTTTAGTTCAGGTGAATGTTGCTGGGCAGCAGCAGCAACTGCTGCAAAATTTGCAAAATACCGTATTTGAAGCCCGATCGCACGCGGCGAGATTGCCAGTCGTTTTGGGAAACACTCTGGCGCTACAATACGAACAAGATCGGTTTTTCGGGCAAATCCATCAGGCGAAAATCCTGATTTCAGAAATTGAATCTTTCGCACGAGAAAATCCGGATAGACTAGCAACAGAAGAGGCAGCATTGCACGCTATATTGAAGAAATCTGCCCTCGTCATTGATTACTACGGTAAGCTAATTAAATTGCAGTTAAAAGAAGCGGATGTTTGGAACTTGCCACCCAACAGCATTGAGTCCGCACAACTACAAATGTTGAGGACTAGCAGCGGCCAAGAGGCGATCGTACTAGATAACCTTGCTCAAAGTTTAACTGACCTAATTTCTACAGTAGAAATTCACAAACAGCAAGGAACCCAAGCATTAGAAGAAGCTGGAAGTTTGCGAAACCGAATTATTATCGGGAGTATGCTAATTTCAGCACTCATCGCCGCCACCCTAGCGGACAAAACCAGCCGCGCGATCGCCCAACCCCTCGAAACCGTCACTAATGTGGCTCAGCAAGTTGCTCGCGAATCAAATTTTAACCTGCAAGTACCAGTCACAACCGACGACGAAATCGGAGTTTTAGCTGTCTCTTTCAATCAATTGATTCAGCGAGTTAGCGAGTATACACAAGAACTCAAACAAACTCAATCCCAATTAATTCAGACCGAAAAAATGTCATCTCTCGGTCAAATGGTTGCAGGGATAGCCCACGAAATCAACAATCCTGTCAACTTCATCGGCGGCAACATTGACTATGCCAACCAATACATCGAAGATTTAGCAGGTTTGGTAACTCTCTATCAAGAATATTATCCCAACCCACCAGATGCCATTCTAGAGCGCATCGAAGACATTGAACTCGAATTTCTCAGAGAAGATTTACCAAAAACTCTCTCTTCGATGAAAATGGGAGCCGATCGCATTCGCGAAATTGTCGTATCGATGCGGAATTTTTCGCGATTGGACGACGGAAAAATGAAATCAGCCGACATTCACGAAGGAATTGATAGCACCCTCGTAATTCTCAATCATCGGCTCAAACAAGGTATTCAAGTTATTAAACAATACGGCAAGTTGCCTGCGCTTGAGTGCTATCCGGCCCAACTCAATCAAGTATTTATGAACGTGATCGGCAATGCAATAGATGCGCTGGAGGAGGTGAAAAAGGAGGACAAAGGCTATTCGCCAACTATTTGGGTTAGCACGGAAATTACAGCCGACAATACTGTCACCGTCAAGATTCGGGATAACGGGCCGGGAATTGCCTCCGCCAGTACCCAACAGATATTTGACCCATTTTTTACTACAAAGTCGATCGGCAAAGGTACTGGATTAGGATTGGCTATTTCCTATCAAATCCTTGCCAAGCATCAAGGCAAAATTGAGGTAAATTCTCAAATAGGACAGGGCACGGAATTTGTGATTACTTTGCCAGTTGCTGCGTAATATCACGCGGGGCGATCGGGATGAACAGAAAAAATCGCTTCCGACTGTCGCAGAATTTCCCAAACCAGCCGATTTGCTCAACCAGTTGAAGACCCGACGTAAAAAGTCGGGGGCGAACTTGGCAGATATAGAGAGAGGCGCTTTTGGACATAGTAGAAAACCATTAGCGCGAAAATTTAACGGATAACAGAACTCTTGGTGACAAGAAATCAGAAACCGTTGAATCACAAATCATTGAAATGGATGGGGGCGGAGGGACTTGAACCCACACGACCGTTTCGGGTCAACGGATTTTAAGTCCGTAGCGTCTACCATTCCGCCACGCCCCCCTTTGGTCAAGCTGCTGTGGTTTTGAGCCACTAACAGCAACAGCCTTTTATTCTACAGCCAAAACCCGAATTTACGCAACCCCTAATCAAAAAATTCCCAAAAGTCGCGCTGGATCTCCGCAAGCGGTACAATAGTTAACCAGCCAACGGAGCGTGTCAACTGACTTACCCGTGTTATTATTCCCCTAAAGCAAATCTATGTATATTACCTTACTGCTTTACGCCGTCTTGGCAGGAGCCTACCTCCTGGTAGTACCCGCGGCCACCTACGCTTACCTTAACAGCCGCTGGTACGTCGCTACCTCTTTTGAGCGCGGCTTCATGTACTTCTTGATGTTCTTCTTCTTCCCAGGTATGTTTCTCCTAGCTCCATTTTTGAATTTTCGGCCCAAACGGCGGCAGATAGAAGCCTAAATGCGACGTATTGACGTAATTGGAATCAGTGTCGGCTTTTTTGTAGCAGGTGGGTTTGTCTACTTGCTACTGCAATTTGCCGGACTCGACAGCATGAATGCAGGGATTTGGAGTCAGTTGTTTTTGGTCGCCGGCTTGATTGGCTGGCTGGTGACTTATTTATTTCGAGCACTGACTCAAAATATGACCTACAGCCAGCAATTGCAAGACTACAAAGAAGCTGTCTTGCAGAAGCAGCTAGATGCACTCACTCCTGAAGAATTAGCCCAACTTCAAGCCGAAATTGAGCAGGAAAAAGATAATTAGTCAATAGTCCTTAGTCCTCAGTCATTAGTTATTAGTGAGTTATTAATGATTAGTCATTAGCAATAAACTCTGAACTAATGACTGGGGAATAACAACTCATCAATAGTAATATTGACTGCTAATTTAATGACTGATGATTGATATCACGTTCCCTAAAATAAGCGCGATAGGTTTGTAGTGAGGACTTCAGTCCGAGGGAGTTTTATGAGAAATGAAGTCCTCACTACAAACAAATTTAATTGCGCTCGATCGAGGGGACATCCTATGATGACCAATGACCAATGACTGATGACTAATAACTAATGACTATTTCTAATTGTTTTGAAACGTTGCGAAAAAGCAACCAATGTGCATTGATTCCTTTTATTACTGCTGGCGACCCAGATTTGGAGACAACGGCTAAAGCACTGCAAATTTTGGATGATAACGGTGCAGATGCGATCGAGCTTGGCGTTCCCTATTCTGACCCGCTAGCTGACGGGCCGGTGATTCAAGCCGCTGCTACAAGGGCTCTACAGCGGGGAACGACGTTAGATGCGGTGCTGGAAATGGTAGCGAAAGTTAGTCCGAATTTGCGATCGCCCATCATTCTCTTCACATACTACAACCCGATTTTGTACCGAGGTATAGAAACCTTTTTGCAGCAAATCAAAAGTGCTGGAGTTCAGGGATTGGTTGTACCCGACTTGCCCTTAGAAGAAGCCGACAGTCTCATCCAACCTGCCAAGAAATTAGGGATTGAACTAACATTATTAGTGGCTCCCACCAGTCCCAAAAGTCGCATAGAAGCGATCGCTCGTCAGTCTCAAGGGTTTATTTACTTAGTCAGTGTGACGGGGGTTACGGGGGTACGCGAAGGCTTAGAAACGAGAGCAAAAGAGTTGCTGCAAGAACTCCGCACCGTCACCGACAAACCTATCGGCGTCGGGTTTGGTATATCGAAACCCGAACACGCTCGCCAAGTGAAAGAATGGGGTGCAGATGCTGCGATTGTTGGCAGTGCTTTTGTCAAACGCTTGGCCGAAGGAACTCCAGAACAGGGTTTAGAGGCTATCGGCGAATTTTGCAAAAGTCTAAAAACAGCGATTCAAAATGCTTAGTAAGTGTGCAAATACTTTCAGCCATTAGACAGATGTGTGCGATCGGGATGTGCCGCCACAATTGCGATTAAAGACCTTGTTGTACTTGAGATCATACACCACCTTCCTTCTAGTTCCTGACTAGAAGGTTTTTTTTGGAGCCGAACACGCACAATATTTCAACATAGTGCGCGCATGGAGAACCAAACAGCTATGTATGGAAACGACTTTGCCTTCTCCAATGCGGGGTGCTGCGACTTTTAATAATTGGTAGAAGATTGAGGATTGTCCATTCCTTCTTCCTGATTGCTGATTTCTCTCCGCTCGAAAAGCCGAAGAGCCTTCTTCCTTCTTCCTTCTTCCTTCTACTATAACTTGAGGAATGTAACTTGGGATAGATGAAAAGCTACGGTTTCTATTCGTATACTTAAAAAGTGTTTAAGTGCCTAATTTGGTACGGCTAGACATCTACAAAGCCACAAGGCATTTGAGCATCTCACAATAGAAAGGAGCATTTTTATGAACAGACTAACTGCATTTGTGAAAAAAATTCGAGCTGTACAAATCTTAACAGTGTTTCTGGCTGGCATTTTAGTATTAGTGAGTACAGCCTGTAGCCGCCCTGATGTGACGGCAGGAAAAACTGATGTGATGGCAGGACAGGCCGATGCGAGGGTAGGAAAAACTGCCGACAAAATTAGAGAAGAAGTGCCTTCAGGGGCTGTAACGTCCGAATTCAAAGGCGGGATGAACGACTACAGCGAGGTCGATCCCAGAAACAAAAAGATGACCACCACAGAAGCAAAAGCTGAGCTTCTCAAAGAGCAAGCGCAGCACCGCATTGACACGAAATCTAGCAACAATGTAGGCGAAAATGTGCGGCGGGTAGCGGATGACGCACCTGAGAAACTAGGCCAAATTGGGCAAAAGGTGAAGGAAGATGCTCGCACCGCCCAGCGCAAAGCTGATAACTTTGGCGACAAAACCAAACAAGGCTTTTCTAATCTTAAAGAAAACACTCGCGAAGGCTTGAAGGGAGCAAAAGATGTTGTTAAAGAAGCCACGCAGGGAGCAAAAGAAAGAGCAGCAGAGGGTACTGAGTCTCTGAGATATAATACCAGCGGCGGCCAAGAAAATATCAATGATGCAGCACGAGATGCAAGATAGAATGCTCAAGATGCCTCAGACAATATTTGCTAGAAAGTGAATCGAGATATTGACTGAACTCAACGAGCGGCTGAAAGAGCGACAGACGACTAATCTCAAATAACGCTGTTTCCTTTTCGGGAAGCTAGATTCCGACAGGGGTTAAAACCCCTGTCGGAATCTAGGTAAAATCAATCGATTTTAGATTTTAGATTTTAGATTAAAGAATTGAAGCATTGACCCCACGGATAAATTCGGGGGAAAACTTTCATCGGATACAGGTTTTTTATTTCTGGGTCCTGAGTCTGCGAAGGAATGAATCCGGGGGCTTGTATCCTGGATGCTTCCGGTCATGTGAAGACTACTGCCTATTAATATTTGATTGGGTTTTAACCCCTGGGAGGGCTATTAGGCCGGAAGGAGAGTGGAGGGGGGTTTCAGCACAATCCAACGTCCCTGTCGTTTTCTAGGGGGGACTGGAATGCCACTTTTTTCACGACGGATTCTTTATAATTTCTATAGATTGTATTTGGATTTTTTAAGATAAAAACTTTTTGACCGACGTAGCGGAAATTTGGGCGTTCGAGCTATATTAAATTCAATTAATTACCCATTGTATTTTTCAATATATGATAAGGCAGTGTTTCTACGGTATTTCGCGTTCATTGAATCGCATTTGAGATTAACAGCAGAAACTTATACGTAAGTAAAAAGCTTTAATCGCGATCGCCAAAGTATAAAATGTTGTTCATTCACAGATAATTGGAATTTTCGATCGGGTGATCAAAAATTATGCGGTTTATGCCCTAAGATAGATACACTAAGTTTTGTCAAGCTAATTTCGGAGTTGAGGTCAGCCGATATGGACGCAAGAATAAATGCAGTAGATTTGACTACGGTAATGCCTGGAGATCGCCCGATCGCGCAATTGTAAACACATTCTCGATCAGCGATCGATCGGTTCGTGCGCGAGAAAGACCGACAACCCGCCGCTAAAATTCTCAAACCTACCTCGTTGTGGGGGAGGATTTCCGGGACGCGGTGCTGCTACAATCCAAAAAAGTTGTATTAGCGACCGTTCATGGGATCGGTAGAAATAGTCCTCAACCGAACAGATATTCTGGACGAACTCCAACGCAGATCGGTTATTTACAAATACATTAAACCTTCCAATCTTTCAATTAATCTTGACTGTTATCTGCCACATGGAGGTGTATAAGTTTTAGCAAAAAGAGGCCACGGATTCGGGATATATTCGAGCCGTAATCCGCCGCCAATCGACAGGGGAAATGGAGGCCAACCTTATCTTGGGAATTGTGTTTTGATGCTAGTAACGATGATGCACGACTTTTATGATGCGCTGGCAGATTTGGCAATCTATGCAGATGCCGCACCGGCGGAGCGCCAACAAATCCTTAAGCGCGTTGGGGCTAGTCAGAAAAAACTAAAAGAATTCGCGCACCATACGCCGATCAATTACCAACACAAGTTCGATCTGGTTGAGGCAGAATTGCTGGGCGTTTTGGGAAAGACAGCAGAAGCAATGGAACTGTACGATCGAGCTATTACCGGAGCTAAAGCTAACGAATATGTCAATGAAGAAGCTCTTGCCGGCGAACTCGCTGCTAAGTTTTACCTGTCATTGGGAAGAGAAAAAATAGCCCGACTCTACATGATAGATGCCTATGATTGCTATGTCCGCTGGGGAGATAGATCAAAAATTGATGACTTAGAAAAACGTTATCCTCAATTATTAAAACCGATTTTAGAACCCGCAAAACTCCCTGCAAATCCATTAGCAAATTTTCCAACACCTGCTGGGGAAAATCAATCGCTTCATCCATCCATTCATCCATCCATTCATCCGTCTGTTTCGGCGAGCGTCTCAGATTTTGGGAATTTTTCAACACTGCTAAAAGCTTGTCAAGCGCTCTCTAGTGAAAGAGAACTCGCTCGACTGATTGCCAAACTGATGCAACTGGCGATGAAAAATACAGGAGCTGACAAAGGAGCGCTGATTTTGCCAAACGGCAATCAATGGGAAATCGCGGCTACCAGCACGCTCGACAATTCGGGAGCCGAGTGGGCGATCGACTTATCATCCGCAAAACTCGATGAAAACAGCGATATCTTGCCCCTCAAAATTGTTGACTGCGTTAAAAATTTATTGAAACCTGTGATTGTTCGGGATCTCGCTCAACAACGTGATTGGGATTCCGACTCCTACATCCTCAAATACCAACCGCAGAGCCTGTTGTGTTGGCCGATTCTCGATCGAGGCAGCTTAGTCGGCATTTTGTATCTGGAAAATCGCTTAACCGCAAGAGTTTTTACCCGCGATCGCCTGCAACTTCTCAATCTCCTGTGTTCCCAGGCAGCCATCTGTTTGCAAAATGCTCTGCTATATAAAAAGTATCAGGATTACAACAAACAATTAGAGCGATCGCTAGTAAAAATTAGCCGAACCGAAGCTCAGCTTGCCGATCAGAAAAAAATGCTCCAAGCGATTCTTGATGTCGCTCCGATTTGGATTTGGATGGTGAATCCCAGTGGTAAAGTACAGTTTGTGAACAAAACATTTTCTCAAGAGGTGGGCGTGCCTCTGAGCGATTTCCTAGCTGTCGATCATTATAAAGATATACTAGGGGAGAATGCAGCGGGCTGTCTGGTTTCAGATGCCGCCTGCCTTACTCAAGATTTGCCGCATTACTCCAGCGAAATTCTCAGATTGGTTGACGGCAAACTACACAATTTAGAAATCACGAAAGTGCAGTTAAAAAATTCCTATGGCGAGACAATCGGAATTATTGGTTTGGGTGTTGATGCCACTGAGCGCAAGCGAGCAGCCGAACTTTTACAAGAGCAAAATCAACAGCTCGAACGAACTTTAAAAAATTTACAACAAGCACAACTGCAAATCGTGCAAAATGAGAAAATGTCGGCATTGGGTAATTTAGTCGCCGGAGTCGCACACGAAATTAACAATCCGATTGGGTTTATTTCTGGGAATTTAAGCGAAGGTAAAAGAAGTTTGGAAGATGTTATCGAACACTTAGAATTGTATCGATCCGGTGCATCGCAATCGGAAATAGCCGACCACGCCGAAGAGATAGACCTCGATTATCTTTTGGAAGATTTACCGAAGATGATTGATTCAATGCAACTTGGGTGCGAGCGCATTTGCAGCATCAGCAACAGTTTGCGTACCTTCTCCCGAGGCGACAAAGACTACAAAGTTCCTTTTAATATTCACGAAGGCATTGATAGCGCGATTTTAATTTTGAAACACCGTCTCAAAGCAAACGAACACCGCCCGCAGATCGAAGTGATAACTAAATACGGCCATCTCCCTAAAATCGAATGTTTTCCCGGTCAATTGAATCAAGTTTTCATGAACCTCCTTGCCAATGCGATCGATGCCTTAGAAGAGTCAAATATTGGACGCAGTTTTAGCGAAATTACCGCCCACCCCAACCGCATCACGATTTGCACGGATATAGTCGGCGAGGGGTACATTAAAATTAAAATTGCTGATAACGGCACGGGGATAAAAGAGGAAGTTAAACAGCAGATATTCGACCATTTGTTCACGACGAAAGGTGTCGGCAAAGGAACTGGATTGGGGTTGGCAATTGTCCACCAGATTGCGGTAGAAAAACATGGCGGAAGCATCGAGGTGAATGGCGAGCCAGGAATTGGCACTGAGTTTGCGATCGTTTTGCCTGTGAAGGGATAAATTTGAATTAAAATTCAATGTTTTTTGGGCGATCGCGTAATAAGATATACTGACTTTGATTGGGGTCTTTTTTTGAAAGCCTTGGCATAACTCTTTTAAAGTAGCATCATTTTATTGATCGAGCAGTCTGGTTTACAAGCTGTTGCTACTGTACTTAATGAACCTGGAATATGCTGTATTTTAGATACCCTATAAGTGAGTGCGTCACCCATTTTTAGTTGCGAGGTGTCTATTATACAAAAAAATTAATCACCAAGGCTTCGCCCTACAAAAATTTATCTTAAATTTAACCAATCTTGAATTTCTTGCGCTAACCAAGCCGCCTCAACCTCTTTCAAATTGTTCCCTAAGACATAAAAGTAAGTTCCTGTATAGTTGCCTGAACGAATTTTGATGTAATTCCCCCCATAAGTATTGTATATAAAAGCACCCAAAATCTCAGAAACTTCCCCCCTTTGTCCTAAATAACTCCAACCAAATATCTGATGTTCCAGTTTAAAGTAGTTCCGGTTAAAGGTAATTTTATTACTATTGCCCACAATCTTAAGTAAAATACTTGTACTTGCTATAATCGTAAACCATCCTAATCCCGTATAGAAATTTGGTTCCCCAAATACTACGGTGATCGGCATCAATAACAGTATAATTAATATTCCTATTAAAAAAGCACAGAAAAAAGGCTTTCTGACTAAAGTAGACGGAATTTTAATGTTTAACTCGATTGCTGATTTGCTAACTTGAATGCGACTGTGAGGTGGTTTAGCAATTTTCCAAACAGTCGGAATTTGAAGATTAGCCCCTTGTATGTTTCCCGATTTCAAAGCTGCTAAAGCGTCTCTAGCCTTGCTGAAACGCTTTTCTAAGGCGATTTCCGTCATCTTCTCAATCCAGCTTACCAAAGTGGGATTCACACTCACGCGATCGCTAAACTGAATCCGAGAATCTTTCTGTGGCAAATCCGCAGGAGTCATTCCCGTTAACAAATGAATTAAAGTAGCTCCCAAAGCATACAAATCCGAAGCCGCCACCGCCCGCCCCCAAAACTGTTCTAAGGGTGCATAGCCACTCGTTCCTACCACTGTAAACGTTACACCTGTCACCGCCGCTTGAGCTTGTACCGCACCAAAATCTACTAGATAAACCTGCTGATCTTCCCCCCAAATTAAATTACTCGGCTTAATATCTCGGTGCAAAACTGGGGGGCTTAGTTCATGCAAATAAATTAAAATTTCTAGCACTTCAGTGGCAATTTTTCGTACTTGTTTTTCTGAAAAATTATTGCCTTTTTCTAACAATTCCTGTAGTGAAAATCCCGGAATATAATCTTGCACTAACCCAAACCAAGGCAATCCTGCTCCGGCTTCCCGTTCCAGTGAAAAATAATCTCGATAACAAGGAATGCGGGGATGATTCAGCGCCTGCAAAACTTGTGCTTCTCTTTCAAAAAGCTTGAGTTCTTCCCAGTGCATTTCCGGGCTAAAAGCTAACATTTTCAGCGTCACCTGTTCTTGAGACTCTAAATCTACTGCTAGCCAAGTTTGATGACCGGCCGCTGTGCGTCCTAAACGCTGTTGCAATTGATAACGTTCTTGTAAAATTTTTCCTGTATCTAACACAGCATTGCCTTCCTGTTTTGAATTCTACAAAATGGCCTTAACTATTAAATTAATGACGGCTCTTCTACCTAGCTCATTTTTCCTCATAATTGTTAAATCACAAGGTCGGAGATTAAATCTTTTGGTGACAGCCATAAATTGCTGCTATAAGTAATTACCCGTGCATTTCTCCATTCGGCATAATTGTACCGCGCCACTGAGCACCTGATAAATTAGCAGTGCTCAAATCTGCCCTAATCAAAGTTGTGCGGTGCAAAATTGCCTCCCGCAAATCTGTTCTAGCCAGGTAAGCATCAGTCATATCAGCTTCACTCAAATTTGCCTGATTAAAATTAGCTCGACTCAAATCAGCCCGCACCAAATTAGCTCGACTCAAGTCAGCCATGATTAAATTAGCATTGCTTAACTTTACATCAGTCATAAATGCACCGCGCAAATTAGCGCCAGCCAATTCAGCATCAAGTAACACAGCTCTTTCCAACTTAGCATTGGCCATTACAGCCCAGGAAAAATTTGTTTCTACCAAAGTTGCTTCAGTCAAAAATATGCCATCTAAAATAGCTTCACTCAAATTTGCCTGAGTCAGATTTGTTTCTCCCAGAAATGCTTCTGTCAAATTAGCGTGACTGAGATTAGCTTTAGTCAAATCAGCACCTTGCAAATTGACGCCCCGCAAATCAGCACCTTGCAAATTTGCACCCCGCAAATTTGCACCCTCAAAAAGCCGCAGCTCCTTCCGCAAATTTGCACCCCGCAAGCACGCACCGCGCAAATCTGCACCTTGCAAATTCACACCTCGCATATCTGCATCGCTCAAATTTGCATCAATAAAAACTGCCAAAGAGATGTTAGCTTTGCGAAAGTCTGCACCTTGCAAAGTCGCTCCGTGGAAGTCTGCATCGGACAAATTTGCTCCGCTCAAGTTTGCTTGATTTAAGTTAGCACCGCACAGCTTTGCATTAGTTAAATTTGCGCGCTGAAGGTTAATTCTGCTCAGGTACGACATCGCTAAGTTTGCACCCCAGAGGTCAGCACTGCTTAAATTGACGCCAATTAAATCGGCACCGCTCAGGTATACGCCTCGGAGATTCATACCTTGAAAATCTAGTTCTCCTGATGTATATCGCCTTAAAATTTCGCTGGCATTCATATCTGTTTTTGTTGTTAATTAGGTACAATCTGCTATTTCTAGACTGCTTAAATTTCTGTTCGCGCACGCGGACTTAGTTTTTGTAGCCCCATACTTGAGTCTGAGAAATTTGATGAAGTTTCTTGAATTTCAGTTGATGCAGGCAGACTTAGTTGGTGTAGCCTCAGACTTTAGTCGGGGCATTTAATGAGTTTGATTGACAAATTCTTGAGTCCAAAAGACTGTTTTGTTACCTAACTGTCGCCCGTGAATTTTCACATGAGTCAGATATTTGGATTTTAAAGTACACAGTTTTTTGTGAATGTATGTAGCTGTAGCCTGTTGGTTTGGTACTTCAGCAGACTCCAGAATAACATGGAGCCAACCGTCTTTAAATCCCGCTGTAGCAGCAATTCCTTTAGGCTGTAGCAATTGATTGATCAATTGGGCGATCGCCTTTGGTTTGCCTTGCTTTGCCATTTCCAAAAGCTGATACTGATTTGCTTTATGGCTAGAGTTTTCCTGCGGTATGTCTGAAATATTGTCATCCAGGTTTTCTGTGATTTCATAAGGATATTTACCGCTTTCTTTTGACTCCAATTCGATCAAAATTTCCAGCATTTTATCGGTAAACTTCTGAACTTTTCCTACATACTCTCTGAGATTTTTATATTTCCAGTACAAACGCTCCTCTGGACTTCCCGTAGAAAATTTTCCGTTCAAAGCAGCTTCTAACTTGGTAAATATATTTTCTATTTGCGCCGTTGCGGAGTTAGCACTTTGACTGACTAATTCTGTCATTTCTTCTTCCAATTCCAACTTGCGTTTGATGGAATCGCTAATATTTATAATAACAGGAGCCGCCGGTTCTAAAGTTTCGATAATAGTCGGCATTTCTGCAACTGGGAATGTTTCTACCATTTCCTGTCTGAAATCGGTAGCATAATTATTGCTGGTTTCGGGTTCTTTAAACTGTACAGTTTCTGCCGTGTCCGGCACTAAGTAACTCTTTTGCGGGTCATAATGATAGTGAGCTGGAGCAGCTTGAAGGATGTGAGTAATCTCGCCTGGATCAAAATAATCGGTGCGCCTGTCAACCAGCTCGCTCTCTTCATAAACACTGTTGTTTAAATGGGTCTGATCGTAATCTTCGCTAGCCGAAGATTCGACTTCATCCGGTTCTTCCTGTTGCATTTTTGCGTAACAAGGATTCATCGCTTTGATGATTACGCTTGCAGCTTGGTCGTTTTCATCTCTGTTGTCGAGATTGCTAGCAGTTGTGTACAAGCGAGATTCGAGTTCGGCTAGGCTGCCACAGACATTAAACAGTTGTCGCAGTAGATTGTCTAGTTCTTGAGTTTTCAGCAGTAGCCAATCGCGATCGCTAAAAGTAAACTGGTGATAAAGAGTAGAAAAAATTAGGATTTTCGCCCTCAGCGGATTTGTTTGCTGCAAAATTTTTTGTCGGACATCAAATAATTTGCCGGGGTTTCTTGCACTTTCTTCGCTGCTGGGTACTTCCGAACTAAAGTGTTCTTCAAATGCGGGAGCTTCCTGACCGCCAAAACTAGATATGTTTATTTCTAATTTGGTAAAATCTTCAAATTCATACAGCCTGCTAAGTTGACAGACTATGAGGTCTGCTACTAAAGCATACTCGGTTTTTTTATTAACCTTAGAGACTATATTATTTAAAACTGCTTCAATATCTTCTAACCTGCTGTATTTGGCGCACAGCTCTTCAATTAAAAGCCTTACATCTGCGCTGGCGAGTTGGGCCGGATCGTTTTCCCAGGACTCTTTACAAGCAAAAAATATTATTTTTTTAATGCGCGAGAGATTCACGTCTTGTTCTAATTCGCGAACAACTTCATCTAAAATAGATAAAGCTTTCATAGTTTTCCTCCCATAAAAATACCCTGTCAACACTCAGCAAGAAATAATACAATTATACCACATTTGATAAATGCAAGACTTTGATGCGATCGTAATTGGCAGCGGTATTGGGGGCTTGGTCGCAGCCTCGATGCTAGCTCGTTACGGCAAGCGGGTGCTCGTATGCGAGAGCCACACAATAGCGGGCGGGGCAGCTCACAGCTTTTCCCGCCGGGGATTTCACTTTGATTCGGGGCCTTCTTTTTATTGCGGTTTGACTGACCCCCGGTCGTTCAATCCTTTACGGCAAGTTTTTGATGTTTTGGAGGAATCGATCGCAGCAATTTCCTACGATCCGCTGGGGCATTACCATTTTCCAGAAGGAAGTTTACCGATTTATGCTGATGCCAGAAGTTACTTAAATGCTGTAGCTAAGTTCGCACCGCAAGGTGCTGTAGAATTGCAGCAATTTCAACAAAATTTATTAGTTTTGTATGAAGCTTTGCGTGGAATTCCGGCTTTAGCGCTGAGATCCGACTGGCAGTTGATACCTGTTTTGCTGTCTCGGTACTCGCCTGCTTTGCTGAAGCTGTTGCCGCTAGTAGGTGCGATCGCGGGTTCAGCCGGTTCCTTGATGGATCGGGATGTGCGCGATCCTTGGGTGCGGCGTTTGATCGATTTGGAGTGCTTTTTGCTGTCGGGTTTGAAAGCGCACGGAACTGTCGCGCCGGAAATAGCTTTTATGATTGGCGAACGATCACGCTGTGCGATCGAATATCCTGTAGGTGGCAGCGGTGCGATCGTCGATGCTTTAGTGAGAGGTTTGCAGCGCTGGGGAGGAAAATTGCGCCTGGGAGCTCCCGTCGAGCAAATATTAGTTGAAGCGGGCAAAACCACGGGCGTTCGCTTGAAAAATGGTGAAGTTATCCGCGCCCCAATTGTCATTTCCAATGCCACCGTCTGGGATACTTATAAAAAATTACTGCGCCCTGAAGATTTGCCGGAAAGCTACCGAAAAAACGCTTTGTCGATGCCAGCAGTAGACAGTTTCATGCACCTGCATTTAGGAATTAAAGCCGAAGGACTCGAAGGTTTGACCGGCCACCACGTCGTCGTTCACGACAGCAAGATTGACATTACAGTACCCGGAAATACTTGCATGATTTCGATTCCTACAGTGTGGGATGCAACTCTGGCGCCGCCCGGACATCACGCCGTTCATGCTTATACATTGGAACCTTACGAAGGTTGGGAATATGGCGAATTGTATCAGCAGAAAAAGCAAGAGCGATCGCAATCTCTGTTTCAAGCTTTAGAAAGAATTATACCGGATTTGCGATCGCGAATAGTCTTAGAGTCGATCGGCACACCGCTAACCCACGCCCGATTTTTACGCCGATATCAAGGAACTTACGGGCCTGCAATTGCCGCCGGAAAAGGCACATTTCCCGGGCCGCAAACACCAGTCAAAGGCTTGTATCGCGTGGGAGACAGCACCATGCCAGGAATTGGCGTCCCCGCCGTCGCAGCATCGGGTATTTTGTGCGCGAATACTTTGGTAAATTCGGATGTGACAGCACAATTTTTGTAAGTTATGGCAGAAGGAAGAAGGAAGAAGGAAGAAGGAAAAAGGAAGAAGGGAAATTAACTGGTTCCCTGGCTCTGGCTGGGAACCGAGCTCCAGAGGCTCTGCCTCGCTTGCAAAAAAACAGGAGGCAGAGCAATAGTGAAATGCGTTCCCAGCCAGAGCCAGGGAACGAGGAAAAAACTACTTTTTACAAAATCTGCCTGCTCCCAAAACTGATTATCCACCAGCGGCAAAAGCGCCCATAATTGCGATCGACAAAGCCAAACCTGGCAACAGCAGCAATCCTAACATTAAAGCATCGTGTCCGCTCATCACTTTCTCCTGATATTGACGTTAAACATTATACTATATAAACCGCCATCTTGCCTCGGCCTTAATAATTAAAACCGGCATATAGATTCAGGATTGACAGGGCAAATTTTATTAACAATGGGATTTCCGCGCAAGTCCAGGGTAGTTAACTTTTGCAAAGATTGCAGGGAACTGATATCAGAGATTTGATTGTTGTACAAGTCTAGTAAAAATAAATTATTTAAAGCTTGCAGCGCGCTGGTATCCGAAATCGGGTTGTTGAACAGATAAAGTTCAGTCAAATTAGTTAACGATTTCAGCGGACTGATGTCGGATATTTGATTGTTACCGAGGTTGAGTTCAATTAAATTAGTGAGCGATGTCAAAGGAGTAATATCTGATATTTGATTTTGGAATAAAACCAATTTATTTAACTTATTTAGAGCTTTCAACGGAGTAATGTCAGATATTTCATTTCCGAATAGAAACAGCGTATTGAGATTTTTTAAGGAAGCCAGCGGGGTGATATCGGATATTTTATTATTATAAAGGTAGAGTGTCTGGAGTTCAGTTAAATTTTCCAGAGGTGCGATATCGGAAATTTGATTGTTGTAGAGAATCAGCGCGTTTAAGTTAGTTAAGTTTTTCACCGGAGTGATGTCGGAAATTTTGTTGTCAAACAAGACAAGTGCGGTAAGATTCGTTAGACCTCCTAGGGGACTGATATCTGAGATTTGATTGGTATCGAGAACGAGTTGAGTCAGATTTATTAGAGATGAAAGCGGGCTGATATCTGATATTTGATTGACATCCATAATCAAAGTTTTCAGATTGGTTAAAGATTGCAGGGGAGCGAGGTCAGATATTCGATTGCTGCCGAGGATAAGATTAGTAAGTTTAGTGAAAGATGAGAGGGGACTGATATCGGTAATTTGAAGATTTTTGAGGTTAAGTTCTGTTGTATTAGAAAGCAGTGCGTTGGCTCGATCGCACTCGGAAGTGTCTGATATTTGCAACAGTATTTCTACCGTATGTTTGGCGTCGGGCGAGAGATTCTCTTTTTGCTGGCACCAATCGGGAAAGTTATTATAAGTTGTCATGGACTGTGCTGCCTTAATCGATTTTAGATGGGAGATTTAAAATTTTAGATAAGTATAGCAATTCTATTTCATTTGTGAATGAGATTTTTGTCGGGTTTTGAGAAATTTAAGCAAAAATTGTGTAAAGTAATCTTAACATCCTTAATTGAATTGCATTCGTAGGAGCCAAGAGCCAACTATGACACCAGAACTAATTTTTAATGCCGGTAATCTGTTCGTTGTGCCTTTCTGGGCAATTATGATTTTATTGCCCAACTGGGGAATTACCCGAAAAGTGATGAATTCCTTTATTCCGTTTGCAGTGCTAGCCATTTTGTACATATATTTGTTTGGTAGCAGTCTGACTCCGGAAAATGCGGCTGCTTTGTCCAATCCCAAGCTAGCAGATATTGCTAAGTTTCTGGGGGAGGAAACGGCGGCGGCTACGGGATGGATACATTTTTTAGTGATGGACTTGTTTGTCGGGCGCTGGATTTATTGGGAAGGACAGCGGACAGGAGTTTGGACGGTTCATTCTTTGGCTTTGTGTTTTTTTGCTGGGCCGATGGGATTGCTTTCTCATATTGTAACTGCTTGGATTACTCAAAGGTTTTTCCCGAGTTCTGAGGCGGCGGAAAGTGTTACTTCATCGGTTTAGGCAGAGGGTTTTTAATACTTTGGATGTTAGCTCGCATCCGATTGCATCGAAATGATTAAACCGCGAAGACGCAAAGGACAGGAAGGAAGAGAAAGAAGAAGGTGCGGTTCTTCCTCCGCGCTCTTTGCGTCTTCGCGGTTCATTTAATCTTACGACCTAACAGAACTCGATATAATACAAGTCCGAATCAAACAAAGTTGATATCAATTATCCACTCTTGGAGGCAGAACCTAATTATGTAGCCTGCACCTGAATCACTTTACCGCTAGAAGTTGGGTAGGGGCAGGTTTATAAGTACCTCGTATGTGAATTGCAGATAGGGCGAACTCGCCCGTACAGAATTTTAAGAATTGGCTAGGGGCAGCACTAAACGAGCCACAATTAAATTGTTTTCTAACATTTCTATAGAAAAGTTTCCTCCCATTAAGCGTACCGCTCGCTGACAAACTAAGAGATTTTGCACGATCGACCTATTGGAACTAGAAACGGCTAATATGTCCGGCCCGGAACCGCCGTTGAAGGCAGCAATTAACTGTCGATCGCACGCGCCGCTATCGATCACAGACAATTCTAGCCAACCTTCCCCCAACAACTGAGAGCGAATCTCAATCTTGGCGCCAACAGCAGAGCGCCTGCAAGCCGCCGCCAGCAATTCGCACAGGATCAAATCGAGCTTGATGCTGTCCCCGCGAACGCTCAAAGTCTGGCCCGCCGGCATCGACACAGCAGTTTCTCTGTGTACTTCCAGCAAGACTTGCGACTGTTTGACCAAGGAAGCCGTTCGATCGAGCGATCGCCTCAGCCAAGCGCTCACAGGCACCGCATCTTGTGCGAATTGCAGCCGCCAATGTTCCTGTTTCAGCAGCAAATGAGTTGACCCCAAAGCATTGCCAATTTGCCGCAAAACCTGTTGGTAGCGCAAAGTTTTCAGAGCATCCTTTTGTTCCTTCACTGACTGGAAAATCGACTGACTCAACTCCCCCAACTCCTTCACCCCCGCTCCCACAGTGCGGTAAAACTCCTCAAAACGGCGCTGTTTGTACCAGTTGAGCAGCTCCAGATCCAATCGCTGCGACTCGCTTGCCGATTGCACCGCCAAATACCTGTGCCACCAAGCCAACTGAGACGCCATCGAGCTGAGTAAACTCACCGACAACTCCGACCACTGGCGGCCCGGAGCGTCCGCAGCCACCACAATGCCCGCCGGAGCGTGTTCTGGGGCAGTCCGCAGCGCCACTGTCAGAATCTCGCCAATTCCCGGACTGCGGAGCCACCGCTTCGTCGCCAGCGGCAGTTGGCTCGTGCTCTGTTGCAGCACGCCCGCTTCTGCCAGGGTTTGTTGGATCAAGGCATCTGTTTTGACAGGAATCACCGCCTCGGGATTGAGGGCAAATACCGGATTGGCAGCTACCGTCGCCACGATGGAACCTTCCTCCTGACCCGGATTCCAAGTAATTAGGGCGACTAAAGGACAGGAAAGTGTCTGGGAAACGTGTTGAGCAAAGTTACGATCGAGCTTTTGTAGCGGCAACTCTGGGAACATCGTCGGTGAAGCAGCAGGTATCTCTTGCTCAGATTGCTCATCAGGAGAATGGTGCAAAACTGCCAAACCCGATTTGAGCAATCGCTCAAATTGCTGATATTTGTCGATTGCCGCACTCTGCTGCCAGGAGTGCAGGATCAATCCTAGCTGTTGGCCCACTAGCCGAACTAATTCTTGCTCAGATCGCCTCCAAGTGCGAGTTGCATTGTGTCCGACAACCAGCAAACCCTCGATCGATTTTCGATTGGCGATTTTCGATTTTAGATTGGGGTTTTCTCCCTCTTTGTTTTTCCCCCTCGTGGTCGATGCCAAAAGCGATCGCACCCCCGCCTCCCCCAACACTTCCCGCCAAGCGCTCAACCGCCCGTCTTCCTCCCAATTTTCAATAGCCACAGGTTTGCTTTCTTGCAACAGCCCCACGTCTGCCACATCGAGGGCGTTGAGCGGCGACGGCACTGACCTGCGGTTGCGGGGCAGATTTTGGCAGACAATTTCAAAGCGATTTTGTTCTTCGCCGTACAGCAGCAGCAAAAAGTATTCGCATTTGAGCCGCTCGCACAACTGTTCGGCGGTATTTTTTAAAGTCGCCTCCCAGTCAGCATCGCTGTAGATGGCGCGAGCTATTCCCGCAGTTAAATCTCGATCGATCTCAATTTGCTGAATTTTCTCCTCCATCTCCGACACAGGAGCCGTCAGAGCCACTAACTGCGCCACTCCCCGCAGGTAATGCTTTTCATTGTCTTGCCAAATCCGGGGCTCGCCGGCTTCGACTGCCAAAAATCCCAACAATTCCCCTTCCGAAACAATCGGCGCAGCCAACAGAGAGCGAGCGCGGATTTGCTGCATCAACCGCCCCGTCAGCTCAGTTTTCAGAGAACTTTGAGATTCACCGATCCAAACCATTTCTTCCCTGCCCAAAGCCTGATAAAATTCGCCCAAGTCTTGAACGGTGATGCCTGAAGCCGCTCGGCTCGGCCCGCCCAAACCCGGAGCAACTTCGCGGTTGCTGACTCGGCGCCAAAAATAGCGCCGCTCTCGCTCGAACCAATAAACATTGGTGCGCGTCGGCTCGATAAATTCATGAGTTTGTTCGACCACCGCTTGCAAGTATTGGTCGAGCGATCGCAGTTCCCCCAACTGCGAAATCAGCGCTAAAAGAGACTCATCTGGGTGTTTAACTTGTTGTCGCTGCCAGTCTTTTTCTATTTGGTAAAGAGCAGTTGCCAGCGCTCCAAATACGATCGCCAACTGCGTTTTTTCCCCCGACTTTGGCGACGATCCCCACAGGTCAGTCCCGAGCAAAATCACGCCGTAGCAGCGGTCTTTGTAGCGGAGCGGAAACAGAGTCGTGCCTTGAATATTGAAAGTTTGAGCTGCTTTGCGCCATTCTCCGGCTCTACTTTCCGATCGCAAATCCGGAACTCCCACCGGCCGGAGCTGAATCACCACTTGTTCCAGCAAATCCCCCGGACTGAGGGCAAACCGCTGTTTGAGAAAAGACAGGTCGCCGTTAGGAGTTATGCCGCCTTTGCCGAACAATCTGTGGGCTTGTCGATCGTACAACCCGATCCAAATCAACCGCCAGTCAAATTCCGTTTCCAAGTAACCGAGTGTGGTCGAAAGTAGCACTTCAACGTTCTCCTCTTCTCGGAGAGTCTGGAGAACGCGCTCCAAGGTCGCGATTTGTTCGTCTAAATCCTTTGGTCTTTGCTGCTGCCCCATTTCCAAGCTTCCCCGCACATTTATCTAATTTAAAATTACCAACTTAAAAATTCAAAAAATTAAATTGCAAAAGAATCAACTTATAATATAATCGTCTCACTTATCCTTGAATCTAAAACAGTGGATACAGTCGATCGAAGTTGAAGTAAAAACTTCGCCTTCACTGTCTGGTTCTGAATATTTTTATTTCCCTTCTCATTTCTAATTTGTAAATTGCCCCAGTACAAATCATTGGATATTTATCAATCAAGTGTACGCCCGCTGTTGTTTTCTGTATTGAAAACCGATGCCGAGTGGCTGCACAACCGCACTCTCCAATTTCTCGAACTCGCAGCCAGAACCCAGTCAAACCCCGCAACCCGCCAAATGCTTTGGCAATTGCAGAAATCTTTGGGAGTCCAAGATTCTCGCCTCGAACAATCTTTGTGGGGACTGAGCTTTAACAATCCTGTCGGCTTAGCCGCCGGATTTGATAAAAACGGCGTAGCTGCCGATATTTGGGCAAATTTTGGCTTTGGCTTTGCCGAACTCGGCACTGTCACTTGTCAACCGCAGCCGGGAAACCCCCAACCTCGCTTGTTTCGATTGACTCAGGACAGTGCAGCCCTCAACCGCATGGGATTTAACAATCAAGGAGCCGCGGCAATGGCAGCCCGGTTTCAGGCAGCACAGAAACAGTCAAAATTCGATGCCTCGCGCCCCATGCCTCAGTCTCGGTTCCCCTTGGGCATCAATCTCGGTAAATCTAAGGTAACACCGTTAGAGCAAGCCGCAGCCGACTATTTGGAGAGTTTTAAGCTGCTGAAAGATTGGGGCGACTATTTTGTAGTGAACGTTTCCTCTCCGAATACGCCGGGGTTGCGATCGCTCCAAGATGCTGCTGGGCTAAGCACAATTTTGGAAATTTTGCAACAAGAAAATCAGGGAAGCAAGCCAATTTTAGTCAAGATTGCGCCGGATTTGGAGTCGGAGGCGATCGTATCAATCCTCGACTTAGCAAAAACCTACCAACTAGCAGGAATTATCGCCACAAATACCACCATCCGCCGCGATGGATTGAAAACACAAATATTGCGAGAAACAGGCAAACCAATCGCCGAAGAAGCCGGGGGAATTAGCGGGCTTCCTGTGCGGGAGCGATCGACAGAAGTAATCCGATTTATCTGGCAATATACAAAAGGCGAATTACCCATAATTGGAGTTGGTGGCATTTTCACCGCCGAAGATGCTTGGGAAAAAATAGCCGCCGGTGCGAGTTTAATTCAAGTCTACACTGGTTGGGTTTACGAAGGGCCTTGGATGGTGCGCCGGATTCTCCAAGGTTTGCTGCAAAAGTTAGAAGAACGCGGATTTAGTTCTATTTCTGAGGCAGTAGGTTCGGGCAATCAATAGACATACGAGTGAAAAGCAAGTCTTGGGTAGGCATCCTGCCTGCCCCACAAGAATTGTTGAAGAAGTCTAATAAATTCTGGCAGGAATCAGCCATTGAGGGGCTTTGTTAATTGCTTGTGCTTTTCCTTTCCGATCGTGATAGTGAGCTTATCCAACAGCTAACCAGCTTTGGCAGTCTCATCTAATATCCATGAATTCACCCAGAATCTGACTCACAGTGCGATCGCTAAAAAAACTATCAGGCAACATCATACCAACATTTCCCTAACATTAATACTACAATAAATCTTTTGTTTTCGATCGATTTATATCAGCATTACCTCAAAACTAAATCCGCGCTCAAAATCTTCAACAATATTAACAATTCGATTTATCTAATACGCATCTAATCAAATATTTCCGCTAATTTCAAAGCATTAACTTGAGCTTGAGCTTTATGCAGCGACTCCTGCCATTCCCTTTCTGGATCGCTATCAGCAACAATCCCCGCACCCACTTGTCCCCAAACAACTCCCCCGATCGTACCGTCACTTTTGGGTGAATATAAAAGGGTGCGAATCAAAATATTTAAATCCAGGTTCCCGCGCCAGTCCAAATAACCGCAGGAACCGTAAAATAAATTGCGCTTCACGGGTTCCAATTCTTCGATGATTTCCAGACAGCGCACTTTCGGACAACCTGTAATCGTACCGCCCGGAAATACCCCTCGAATTAAGTCGATCGCGTCGCAATCTCCTCTTAATGTACCGATAACATTACTGACGAGGTGCATCACGTGACTGTAGCGTTCAATGGTCAGAAATTCGTTAACTTTTACCGAACCCCATTCACACACCCTCCCGATATCGTTGCGTTCTAAGTCAACTAACATAATATGTTCGGCTCTTTCTTTGATATTCTCTATTAATTCCTGTGCTAACTGCTCATCTTGAATGTCGGTTAAACCTCGCGGCCTCGTTCCCGCGATCGGTCTAGTATCCACTTTTTTTCCTAATAATTGAACCAGTCTTTCCGGCGAACAACTAACTATCGCCCCCCACGGAGTTTGCCAATAACTTGCAAAAGGCGAAGGATTGATCCGTTGCAAAGCGCGGTAAATTGACCAACTACTGCAATCTGTACGGGCTTCAAACCGCAAAGATAAATTAGTCTGAAAAATATCGCCCGCATGAATATACTTCTGAGCTTTTCGCACTATTTCTTTATATTCACTCTGAGATAATTGAAAAATAGGATTAGGAGAATTTTGTTGATAATTTTCCGGTAAATTATTCTCGATTATTTCTCGATCGGTTTGCTCTACTTGATGCTGCATAACATCGAGGTGAGAAGGTTGACTCGCAGCCAACCAGAGAATTTGCGTTTGACCGTCTAAAACCGCAAAAGATTCTGGTTCGTACCAACAGCTAACCGGGAAAGGAAGCGGATCGGTATTGAGTTGGGGCAGGTGTTCGATTTCCCATGCTAAATCATAACCCAGCCATCCCAACCAACCCCCAGTAAAAGGAATTTCCGGCGGTACATTCACTGCTAAATTTGGCTTTTGAGAGTCCAAAAGAGCGCGCAAAAAAGGTAAAATTTCACCAACTGGCGGTGTCCATAGCTGAGATTGACCGTCAATTATCCGGGGAGAACCTGCACAAATAGAATATCGTGCCAAGTTAGTAGAAGATGTAACTGGACTTTCTAGAAGAACCGCCATATCGCGGGGGAAACAATCAGATATTGAGCTTGCACTGTCGGCATTTTGACCGAGAAATAAAACTTGAAAAATCTCAGATCCGCTGCGCTGATTTAGGGGAATCTTTCGCCAATGCCAAGGTTTTATTTGTTTCATAATATATTGCACTAGGGTTAACACTTTCAGGACTTACGCTACGAGTCAATTTTGACACTATCTGTAGTAGTAAGGTGCACAGTTCGCACCCTACTAAAATCGATTGAAAGCGTTATCTCAGCCATTACTGACCACTTTCCAAACATCTCGGGTTGCTTCTTTTTTGAGGCGTATCCAACCCCTAACGGAGTTAATGAGAAATAGAGTTTTGGTACTGCACAAATCCTCTAAGGTAATTAATTCTTCTCGGATTTTTCCCTCCTCTAAAAGTTGAGAACGAAACGTCCCCGGTAATAAACCGCACTTGACGGGAGGTGTGATTAGACCTGCGGGTGTATCGATCGCGATATTGGCGATCGTGGATTCGGTGATAACTCCATCTTGATTCCACAGAAAGACATCCTGATATTCGGGCTGCGACTCCAAAGCCATTGTATAAGGCAATCGGTAAGTTGTCTTGTGGTAAAGAAATGGGTTTTGAGAATCGATCGGTTGGCGGGCAATTCCCACAGATGCACCGATTTTTAATATACCGCTATCTAGTGTCTGAGCTTGTAATGTTATGTTTCCCTCACAAGATATTGTTAACCGTATTTTTTGTTTGACTGACCGGCAAGTCATACTTAATGCTTGTAAAGCTTTGCTTGCTTCTGTTAGCGATAGGGGGAAATTAAAATAATCAGCCGAACGCTCTAATCTTTGAAGATGTCTGTCTAGCAAAAAATAGCCGTTTTTGGGTTCCCATAAAAGTGATTCCAGCAATTCAAATTTTTGCTGTTGTTGAATCATATTTTTGTCAATATAATGTAAATGAGGTAACTTGACAATTTTTCGACCCGCGAAGGTTCCTGTTTGTCTAATTATATAGGAAGTTAACTTGAATTTATGTTGCCTAAATCCTTTAGATTTCAATGGCGGCTTGCCATCGGGCTGTTAATATTAACCTCAGCGATCACACCCCTAGCACTCAACTACTACGTCCGACTTGTTACCCGCAACTACCGCCACAGCGATATAGCTAACGTGCCTGCTGAATCCATCGCTATAGTTTTTGGTGCCGGAGTTTGGGAAGACGGCACTCCAACCCCCATGTTAGCCGATCGAGTCCAAGCAGGCGTCGAGTTGTACAAAGCGGGGCGAGTGGAGAAACTTTTGATGACAGGAGACAATAGCAGCGTCGATTACAACGAAGTCCAAGCAATGCAGGACTACGCCGCAGCCCAGGGCGTACCGACTAATAATATCATTCTCGATTATGCCGGATTTAGCACCTATGAAAGTTGTTACCGGGCGAAAGAGATTTTTGGCATAACCCAGGCTGTTTTAGTTACCCAAAACTTTCACTTAGCCCGCGCTGTTTATACCTGCCGCCAGTTGGGCGTAGAGGCGATCGGTTTAGGAACGCCGGATTGGGGCAAATTTCGCCAAAAGGGCATGATTCGCTACAGTTTCCGCGAATTTTTGGCCGTCCTCAAAGCGCTTTGGGAAGTGCGCGTTACCCGTCCAGAACCGACTTTTTTGGGGCCGTTTGAAGGAATTCAAGAAAAGTTATGAGTGCTTTGTTGAAAAGTTTAGTCCTTGCTTTAAGGACTAAAGTCTTCACTAAAAACGGGTTTTATTACAACTAACCGGACATCATCTAAGTCCGGGAGTTGTAAGTTTTGTGTAACTCAAAACTTACAACACAACTCACAAATCATAACTCGCCCGTTGCGGTAGTGTTCCATAAGTTACTCGCGTTTGGAAAGCCCCGCCAGCGACCAAGTTAGGCTCACCATCATTAAGCGGCCTAGAGCCTTCAAACGGTCTTCGGCGTTATTTTCAACCGTTTGAGACAGAGTTTCAGACTTAAGATTTCTCGATAATTCTTCAGCGGTTTCTGCTGACTTTTCCAACTGAGGTTGTTCAGAAGATGTCTCAAGGCTGACTTGTGGCTGCTGATTTTTTTCTTCGGTCATTGTCTGAGTCACCTCCTGGAGTTATTGCATACATAACCCTTACTACAAATGTAATTTCTTTGTATCCGGGATTTTGGGAGTCAAGTTTTTCTTACCAGAGAATCGCAGTTACCAACTGACTTAAAAGTTTTGATTTCAGTTGTTAGCTATCTTAAATAGCACTTAGGCAATTTTCCTCAGAAAGCCGATTTATTCACAGATAGGTCGTCCTCCACCAATTTTTTGTAATAAACGGGCTTTCGGAGCCTAAGTCCTGTTAAATTCAAAACTCACGCACTACTACCTATGATGCACATCACTGAAGTGTTATATTTACTTAACAGTAATATTTCCGAGATTCTGATATTGTTAAAGATTAACAATTAATTTCGCTCGGATTTATATCAATCTGCAAGCAACCGTCTGGGAAATATTAACAAACTGAAGGTGTAGAGCCGATGGCAATTTATGTTGATACTGCAATTGTAGCGGAAGCCGCACGGGCAAGCAAGTTCGGATGGATAGCGGGAATTACTACTAATCCGACACTTTTGGCAAAAAGCGAGTTATCTCCTGAGCAAACCCTTAAACAACTGGCACAACTGATTCCTGGGGAAGTGTATTATCAGCTAATGGCATCTGATGTTGATGGCATGGTAGCAGAAGGAAAAGCGGCTTTTGAATTAATTGGACAGCAAACAGTGTTGAAAGTTCCAGCAACGGCTGCGGGTTTCCAAGCAGTAGCGCATTTGTCACCGGAAATTCCTTGTGCGGTGACGGCGATATACAGCGCATCACAAGCAGTTGTCTCAGCAGAAGCGGGGGCTAAATATGCGATCGCCTACGTGAATCGCGCCACCCGACTCCTAGGAGACGGTTTTGCTTTAGTGCGGGATATGGCAAATGTGTTGCACAGAACTAATACTGAGATTTTGGCAGCTAGCATTAAATCGCCGGAAGAAGCGGTAAAGACTTTATTAGCTGGCGCCCATCATTTGACATTGCCTTTTGACCTGTTGCAGGCGATCGCAGTTCACGAATTGTCCCAGCAAACAGTTGATGAATTTGCCAAAAACGGGCGGGGAATTACTTATTAGATGTGGCAATAGAGAAAACTTCCTTAATTCTGGGGCAAGTATCATTCGCTCGCTGATTGCGTATGAGTTTGGCTATTTTGTCTAGTGTGGGTAACATTTATTGATAAATAGGGTTTTTATGAACTCAAAGTTATGACTTTTATGAATTGACTTTGAGAAATGCTTATTGAATAATGTCAATCAACCGCACGGAACTCCAAACTTGTACTCTTAAATGTCAGGGCTTATGACCATTACTCGCATCCCCGTAGACTCAACAGGCATCTCTGACCCAGCAGGCGATGTGCAGGGCAATCGTTACTCGGTTTTATCATCCATCTCCGGCGATGGGCGGTTTGTGGCGTTTACACTTCAACAATCCATCTTCTCTCTCGGATCTCCGAACAATAATACTAACAATAGCGACGACATCTTCGTGCGCGACTTGTTAACGAATACCACCACCCGCGTCTCTGTTGACTCAGCAGGGAATCCGGGGAACGACAGCTCCTACGACCCCTCCATCTCTGCTGACGGAAGGTTTGTGGCGTTTCAATCTGATGCCTCCAACCTCGTGCCGGGGGACACAAACAATAGTGGCGACATCTTCGTGCGCGACTTGTTAACTAACACCACCACCCGCGTCTCTGTTGGCTCAGCAGGCAATCAGGGAAACAGCTTGTCCCGGCGCTCCTCCATCTCAGGTGACGGGCGGTTTGTCGCGTTTGCATCTAATGCCACCAACCTTGTGCCGGGAGATACTAACAATAGCACCGACATCTTCGTCCGCGACTTGTCAACTAATACCACCACTCTGGTCTCTGCGAGTTCCAGCGGCGATCGGGGGAACAACGACTCTGAATTACCCTCCATCTCAGCCAACGGCAGGTTTGTGGCATTTCGCTCTTTTGCCACCAACCTCGTGCCTGGGGATACTAACAACGAACGGGACATTTTCGTGCGCGACTTGTTGACAAATACCATTACCCTCGTCTCTGTGAGTTCCAATGGCGATCGCGCGAACGATAGCTCCTCCCGCTGCTCTATTTCTGCTGACGGGAGGTTTGTGGCGTTTTCATCTGATGCCTCCAACCTCGTGCAGGGAGACACAAATAATACCACCGACATTTTCGTGCGCGACTTGTCAACCAATACCACCAACCGCGTCTCTATTTCCTCAACAGGCAATCAGGGGAACGAAGACTTCTACACTCCCTTCATCTCCGCTGACGGGCGGTTTGTGACGTTTTCATCTGAGGCATCCAACCTCGTGCCGGGAGACACTAACGATAGCGAGGACATCTTCGTGCGCGACTTGTCAACCAATACCACCACCCGCGTCTCTGTTTCCTCAACAGGCAATCAGGGCAATAGCGACTCCGAGTTCCCCTCCATCTCGGCCAACGGGCAGAAAGTGGCGTTTTCATCTTTTGCCACCAATCTCGTGCCGGGAGATACCAACAACGGCCCAGACCTCTTTATTGCTGACACCGGCAACACTTCAGGCGGCATCAATAACTCTCCAAACGTCATCAACGGCACGAACGGCAACGACAACCTGACAGGCACTCCTGGCAGCGATAATATCAGCGGTTTAGACGGCGATGACGCACTCACCGGCAGACAAGGCAACGATATTCTTATCGGGGGAGGCGGCAGCGACAACCTGTCTGGCGGCAAAGGTTTTGATACCCTCAACGGCGGTTTGGGAGACGATATTCTAGTCGGCGGCGCGGGCAACGATGTATTTGTTTTAGGTGCGGGATTGGGAGTTGATACAATCTCTGATTTCGCCAACTCTCAAGATACTATGCAATTAATCAATGGCTTGACCTTCGGACAGCTATCAATTTCCCCTGGAACTAACGGCACATTAATTAGAGTAGCCAGCAGCGGTGAAGTTTTAGCTTCTTTGACAGGCGTTGCTCCAAACCTCATCGGCTCTGAAAATTTCATCTCTGTCTAGAGATAGATGGTAAACTGGTCACTTGTTAAATCACTTTTGCTCAGAGCAATAGTCCGGACAGTTTTTATATAGCCCAATGGCTTATTCTGTAGGACTTTGAGCCACTGTGGATAATTAAATCAATGTCAGCTCCACCCCTACGCGGCATTTAATTCGACTTTATTTATGATCCTTGCCGTGTAAAGCTTGTAGTCTGGTTCCCAAAACTGTCCGGAGTATTGTCAGAGGAACATTATGATTAAACTTGGCAAACCATCACTCGCGTTAATAGGCACATTTCTTGCAGTTTTGCAACCAGCATTTACCGCTCATTCACAAGAAAGCAACAGCGAATTTAGCAAACTTCAATCCTTATTAGAAGCCAAAAAATGGTACGAAGCCGATCAAGAAACAGTCTCTCTGATCCGCAACAACTCCGCCAATCTGTCTTGTCCGAACCTCCGCGCGATCGATGGGATGTGGATGCGATCGAGCAATGGCAAATATGGATTGACTCCGCAGTTAGAGATTTGGCAGAAAGTCGGCGGTTCTAACTGTCGAACTTGCGAAGGTCAAATTAAAGAATTTAGCAAGCAAGTAGGATGGAACATGAGCTCTCAAGTAAGTCCTATACCAGGGGAGTTTCCAGCCCAGTATCCAACTGTTGCTTCATTAAGTTGGCAAAGTTATGTTGACAGCGATAAAAGCATAACTAGGTACAGTCTTTTTGCTGGCGCGCAGACATGGCAAGCGTGGAGAGTTACAGAATTTAACCTGTTTTCTACTTTTGCCAATTGCGGCAAGTAACAGTTGTAGGACGGGCAATGCCCAGACTTCCACGTCGGAGTCGGGATGGGATTTCTCGATCGCCTCGACTCTTCAATCTAAAATCTAAAATCTAAAATAGTAGGACTATGGCATTCGCCAAATCTTAATAGTGCGATCGGGACTGCCGGTCACAAAAGTCTTGTTATCTCTGGCAATAGCAACAGAACTCACAAACTGAGTGTGACCAGAAAGAGTGCTTCTTTCTTTTCCCGTCTTCAAATCCCAAACTATAATATCTCCGCCCCCGCTGATCAAAGTCCGGCTGTCCGGGCTAAAGGCGATCGTCCTCACCCAGTCCGAATGCCCTTTAAAAGTGCGGGTGGGCTTCCCGTCTTGCACGTTCGACAAACGGATCGTATTGTCGGTGCTAGCACTAGCCACAATTTTCCCGTTCGGGCTAAAAGCCACAGCAGTAATCGGGCCCCGGTGACCTGTGATAATTCTTCTGACTTCTCCGGTGCCGAGATTCCACAAACGCACAGTCTTGTCCTGGCTGCCGCTAGCGAGAGTTTTACCGTCCCGGCTCAAAGCGATCGCGTTTACTCCTCCGGCGTGGCCGCTCAAAGTCCGCAACCTGCCGCCGGTTCTGACATTCCACAAGCGAATAGTTTTGTCATCGCTGCCGCTAGCGAGAGTTTGACCGTCCCTGCTAAAAGCGATCGCCTTGACGGCGGCTTTGTGAGCCGGAATCGTCCGCATCCGTCGCCCCGTCTTCAAATCCCAGAGAATCACATTCTTGTCGCCGCCGCCGCTGGCCAAAATCGAGCCGTCCGGACTCACCGCCACGGTATTGACCGATTTTTTAGAATGCACCAAATCGAGAGGCGGCACCCGGAGGCGTTCCGTCCTCACATTCCAAATTCTAATCGTCCCAAGGCTTGCGCTCACCAAAGTTTGACCGTCAGGCGACAGGGCGATCGCATTTACACTCTCGACATTATCCAAACTTCCTTGCAAAAACTGAGTGCTAGGTAAGGTAGAAAGCAGCCACACCGGGTTTGCCGGAAACACCCCGTAACGCAGCGAACCGTAAATTTGAGACGCGCCAATACTCACCATCAAAACAGCCGTGCCCGCCAGCAACTTCTTTTTCCAATCAAAAACATCTTTCTCGGCCTTTTTCAATCCCGAATTCAGAGGTCTGAGGCGGTTTACAGAAGTCTGCTTCTTCACCTCAGGCGTCCCGGAAGTTGCGCGAAGTTTAGTTTGCCCCGTCGTCGGCAACTGAGTAGGCAACTGACTTTCCGCGCCGTCGAGATTAATTTCCTCCAAGCACTGCAAAACCATCTGCGGGCTTTGAGGTCGATTTCCCGGAAAAGGCGCCATCAGATAATCGATTACATTAGCCACGGCGTCGGAAACCTGAGGAGCTCCTTTGCGCCACATTAATCTGCCCGTGCGCGGGTTCTCTGGAAACGCAGTCGGTGGCTTTCCAGTCAGCAAATAAACAAAAGTGCGGCCTAGAGCAAAAAAATCTGACTGCGGAACAGCCTTGCCATTAGTTTGTTCCGGCGGCGTGTAGCCCGGGGAAACAATACCGGTCACATTTTGCCCCTGGCCCACCTTAGCGAAATAAGTCGCCGACACTTCCCGAGCAGTCCCGAAGTCAATCAGCACTAACTGCCCGTTTGGCTTGCACATAATATTGTGCGGCTTGATATCCCGATGGAAATAGTTGAGGCGGTGAACTTGGTCTAAAATTTCCGACAGTTGTTTGAGCCAGTTCACAGCTTGTTCTTGACTGATGGGGCGGCCCCGATGTTTCAGCCAGTCTTGCAAATTGGCCCCAGCAATTTTCTCCATCACCAGACAGTGAAAAGACTCTGTGCTGTGAGCGGGCGTAAATGTAAAATAACCGTCGCGATCGACTTTTGGAATACCTGGATGTCTTAGCCTGACCAACACGTCGGCTTCTTGCTTAAACAGTTCTACAGCTTTGGGATGTTCTTTGAGCAGGACTTTGAGCACTCTTCGGGCGCCGTTGTCGTCCACTTCAAATGTTCTGCCAAAGCCGCCGCCTCCGAGAGGCGCGACTAGCCGATATCGACCTTGCAACAAAAGTTCAGACCCGCAGTGGATACACACGGATTTGCCAGAGTTGGCTGGATCGGAGGGATTCGGACATTTGGGATTGAGGCAATAACTCACAGAAGCCACATAACCCTGATTGAGGTTGCTCTATCAAGTTTTACTTTGACACTGCTATACAAAACTTGGCTAAACTTATCTAAGCTTCACCATTCAACTAGAAGTATTTTCTAGAGGGTCTGATTCCTGCTTCTGCCAAGAGAGTCGGCTCTTACTTGTCCACAGGCGTAAATTCGGGTGGAGCAGCACCCTATTTTTGAAGTCTGTACAACTATTTATTATTGTGGAAGCTTTTAGCCATTGTTTAACCATTATTTTCAACCAATTTAACGAATCGTGGTATCCCGTTCGACCTTTTTATAGGCTGGTCAGTTTTAAATCGACCCTCGTTTACTCTTCCAGAAAATTTTTCCTGCAGATTTTGGGCATTATTCTGAGAATGTTGCACAAAAATGTGCCTCTGTCAATATGCTTGTGATCGGCAGCTCGGAGGAAGTTTAATCAAGTATTAAGCGATTAGATTAACCTCTGTGCACTCTTGGTGAGTGAGATTTTTGATTCAGCTTGCGTTACTTGCCTTGACAAGATTACTCAAGCCGAATTAGAGGTGTCTTCTGTAAAATCGTTAATTGCGGTATGGCATACCGTATTTGATTAATCCTCTTTATCTAGTTCGGTTTTTGTTCAAATATGAGTTTTCCTAGACGGCAACACCGTGTTTGTGGGACGACGTACTCAACAATAAGAGTACGAGGTTTTACATTGTCTAGTCAGACTCAATTTTCAACTTATGACGATCGTAGCACACCTAGTAAAAGACTCATGAGCACCCTTGATTGAAATCTTGCAGCTTCTCTGAAGTCAAGGGAGGCTTTAGTCTCGCTTGACTTGAGCATCCCGTGTTTTTGTATAACCTGTGGCAGTGCGCTCTAACGATGATCGGGTTGATGCCAAAGGTTTTGTTGTTTGTCACAGCCGATCGAGGTCACAAATCCCTGATGACAGCACATAATGTACAAACACACCAGAACTAATAACGAGAGAGCAGCCACATTTCAATTGTACGATCGCAACCACCACTCTCGAAGAAAGAAGTGAGAGTAGGGAAGTGGGGGAGTGGGGCAGTGAAAAAATCTGCCTTCTTCCCTCTTCCCTCTTCCCTCTTCCTTCAACAGAAGAAAGCCTGTTAAACAAGTCCCTCAATTACCGGATGGAAGTAGAACGCCAGCGCCAAAACCGTATAAGCTGCCAACAGCAAAGTACCTTCGAGCCAGTTAGAGTTGCCGTCAGAACTGATAGAATTGGCGATCAGCACCGACACCGCAACCGCTACAAGTTCAAACGGGTTGAAATTCAAGTCCATCGGTTTGCCTAAGACAAAACCTGCCAAAACCAACACCGGGGCAACAAACAAAGCAATTTGTAAACTCGAACCCACCGCCACAGAAACCGACAAATCCATTTTATTTTTCATCGCCACCGTCACCGCCGTCGTATGTTCGGCCGCATTGCCAATAATCGGCACTAAAATCACCCCGGTAAACAGTGATGTCAGCCCCAAACGCGCCGTCGCTTCTTCGAGAGTACCCACCAACAGTTCCGACTCGACAGCTACCATCAGGGTACAGGCCAACAGCACCCCAATCCACAGCGGCAGATTGACTTTGTGGTCAGGACTGTCTGGTGCTAAGTTATTTTCGGCTAAATCTTCCAGCATTTCTATTTCTGCCACCCCTGCATCGTACAGATAACTGTGGGTTTTCATCGAAAACAGCAGCGTCAGCACGTAGACGACAATCAGCACTACAGCAACAGCGCTAGAGAGGTTCTGCATAGTTGCCGGAGGGATGCCAATAGAGGTGGCATTAACGGCAGTTGGCACCAAAATGGCAATCACGGCTAAGTTCATCGCTGAAGCATTCAAGCGGGCGACTGTCGGCTGAAAATCTTGTTCTTTGTAGCGCAAGCCGCCCAGCAGCATCGCCAATCCCATCACCAGCAGCAGGTTGCTCATAATTGAACCGGTGATGCTGGCCTTGACAACATCTATTAGTCCGGCGTTGAGGGCGACGATGCCGATAATCAGTTCCGTAGCATTTCCGAAGGTAGCGTTCAGCAAACCCCCCAAATTGGCACCGAGGACGACGGCGATTTCTTCGGTGGCCGTCCCCATCCAGGCGGCTAGAGGGATGATGGCTAAAGCCGAGGTGATGAAGATTGTGGAGGATTCCCAGCCGAGAAAGTGTCCGGCGATGGAAACCGGGATAAATAACAGCAGACTGGAAATTATTGTATTTGTGTTTAGCATTTAGATTCTCAAAAGCTGCCAACCGTCAATCATAGCCTGCCACAATGTTTAACAAAGGGGGAGGGTTCGATATTTGGATGTGGGCTTAAAGCTGGGGGTGGGCGATCCTCTTCGAGGGCTTCGCCGCTAACGGGCGATCGCTGCATTGCGGCTTTTACGGATGTGACAAACTAAGAGAGCGATTTATTTAGCCGATCGGTTCAATGGATTTTTGTATTCGATTAGCTTCCTTAGAAGACATTCCTAAGCTAACAACTTTAATTCCTGATTCTGCTAGAGCTTTGCAAGCAGGCTACTACACTTCAGACCAGATTGAAGGCGCACTGGGCACAGTCTTTGGGGTTGACAGTCAACTGATTCAAGACCAAACATACTTTGTTGCTCAGAACAATCACCAAACAATTGTTGGTTGCGGTGGCTGGAGTAAGCGTAAAACGCTTTATGGAGGTGATTCAGGCAAAAATAATCCAGAAGACAGCCTGCTCAACCCAGACAGCGACTCGGCAAAGATTCGTGCATTCTTTGTTCATCCAGCATGGGTACGTCGAGGAATTGGAAGTCAGATTATGCGAGTATGTGAACTGGCTGCTGAGCGTGCTGGATTTAAGGAAGTTGAGATGATTGCGACGCTGGCGGGAGAGCCATTTTACACAAAATTTGACTATCAGGTGATTGAGAGGTTTGAAATTTCTCTCCCAAACAGTCAGTTCCTCCCCGTTGTCCGTATGTTTAAGAGCTTTGGGCACAGCCCGTAAAATATGAGGCATCATAAAATCAGTTTCGGTTAAATGCGAGCGTAAATCAATGAGATGACAAAAAAAGCGAATAATTATCAGCCATGTCAAGAAAACTAGATTTTTTCAAAGTAGAAGTCGTCCCGCACGATCCAAATTGGCGCAGCGCCTTTGAAACTGAGTCGAAACTGATTGCACTTGCACTTAGGGAAAATGTGGTTGCTATACATCACATTGGTAGCACAGCGATTCCACAAATTCATGCAAAGCCGATCATCGATATGTTAGTTGAGGTTAAAGATATTACTAAAATTGATCTACAGAGTTCAGCACTTGAGGCATTAGGCTATCAAGCAATGGGTGAGTTTGGGATATCCGGCCGTCGTTTTTTTCGCAAGGGTAATGAAGCAGGGATTAGAACACACCACCTTCACGGGTTTGAAGTGAACTCAGCGCAGATAGAGCGCCATTTAGCGTTTCGAGATTATATGATTTCCCATCCTGATGACGCGCAGCAATACAGCGAACTAAAGAGAAAACTTGCCCAAAAATACCCTGATAATATTCAAGGGTACATGGACGGAAAAGATGGTTTCATTAAAGCAATGGATCTGAATGCGGCTAATACCAATTTTTTATGAGACCCCGTAGAATTCGATCCCCCCTAGCCCTCCGTGTCCGGGGGGGGACAAGAGTCCGATCTTTTGTCCCCCGACTATCAGGGAGATGCGAGGGGGATCGAGATATGTGCCACTTCACATTAAATTGGTATTAGAGACTACTAAATAATTATAAAAAATGCAAATGTCCTGACAAAGAATTAGCACAACATTTTTCTTTAAATAAAAAGATAATTAAATCTAGATTGTCTGATTTGGCAGAGTCGGGTTTTCCTATTTATTTGACTAATACTGCTGTGAGTCAGGTGGAAGAAGTGACACGGAACCAGACAACGGGATCAACTACTTATGATTCTAAGGGTAGAGAAAGGGTGAATACAGCCCCTTGACCGGGTTTACTACTGGCTGTAATGCTGCCTCCATGCGCTTCAATAATGCGTCTGGCAATCGCTAGACCCAGACCAACCCCATTCTTACTAGAGCGGCTCGTGGTGTAAAACTGTTCAAAAATGCGAGGTAAATCGGTTTCAGGAATGCCGCTTCCCTGGTCTCGAATTGAAATCAGAGCCTGTTGCTTGTTGCCAGAGGCAGCAATGAAAATACGAGCATTGGGGGTAGAGTACTTAATCGCATTGTCTAAGAGATTTAAAAAAGCCTGTAATAAGCGTTCCGAATCGCCCATAATCCGAAGGTCAGCAACATCAACTTCTACAGTCACGTTTTTAGCCTGCATACGAACTTCCATTGCTCTAATCGCACGGCTGATGACACTTTCTAAGGCAATGGCTTGGATTTCTAATAGCGTGACACCTGCTTCTAAGCGTCCTAAATCGAGCAAATCGTGAATCAAGCCCGAAAGTCGCTTCGTCTCCTCTTTAATGGTTTGAAAAAAGCGATCGCGCAACTCCGGCTCATCCACAGCGCCACGCTCCAGGGCATCAATGGTGACCTGAACATTACTCACAGGCGTCCGCAGTTCATGGGAAACATTCGCTAGGAAGGCTCTGCGTTCGTTGTCCAATGATTTCAACCGCTCACTCATACGATTCAGTTCCGTTGCGAGTTGGTCTAGTTCATTGCTTTGACGAATCACGAGTTTGTCATCAAACTGGCCTCTACCCACGCAAATCGCAAAGTTTCGCATTACCTCAATGGGTTTAGAGAGACTCCGGGCTAATCGATCGCTGACCAAGGTACAGAGAATAATGGTAATGCCAAGGGCGGCTAAAATTGTCCAGATCACCCTTACAAACTGTTTCTGAAACTGTTCTAAAGTAATCGAGATGCGTAATATCCCCAACATCTGACCGTTGCGAGTCATCGGTTTGACAATATAGAGGCGATCGTCCCTTGATAAAACCCCTTTAGTAACGCCCTGCACCGAATGACCGTGTAGTGCTTCTGAAACGCCAGATATCAGCAGCCAATTGGTGATTTGTCGATCTGTTTGAGGGTCAGAGGTGGCTAGCAGCGAACCTCGGGCATCAAAGACACGGAGTGTGATATTGGCGGGTGCCCCATAGCGCCGGACAACGATCTGCACCCGTTGCATATCTTTTTCTTCGAGGGCATCTGCAACGCTCTCGCTCAGTGCTGTTGCCCAGTTTTCTAAATCTGTCTGACGAGACTGCATGAAAAAGGCATAAAACGTCCATAGGATGTAACCAGACATAAGCGAGGTTCCTAAGACGATCAGGATCAGGTAGGTAGCCAAGAGCTTCGTGTGGATTGAATTCCACCGAAGAGATGCTAACCATCTGCTCGTGAAGGAGTCTTGGGCAAAAAATTTCATCGGCTCAAACATGGTTGGGATAAATGGTGTATCCGTTGCAAGCGATCCTAACCTAGCGCCATTGGTCACGGATTGAGCCAACCGAGCTATCAAACCCTTGAAGGATGCCTTAACCGCTTTTAAGCAGATTCCGGATGATGGCGGCGCAGCAAAGCTTTAATCCGTGCGAGCAATTCCTGCGTATTGAAGGGTTTGGTCACATAATCATCTGCCCCTGCCTCTAAGCCCAACACTTTATCCATATCTTGGTCTTTAGCCGTTAGCATCAGTATAGGCACATTAGAAAAAGCCCGGATACGCCAACACACTTCCATCCCATCAACTTCTGGCATCATCAGATCGAGCAGAATGATATCGGGTACTTGCTTGTGGAATTGTTTGATCGCGCTGTGTCCATCTGGTGCTGTAGTGACCTCATAGCCTTCCTTTCTCAGTGAGTAAGCAAGGCTTTCACAGAGTGGGGCTTCGTCGTCTACCAACAAAAGATGCGGCATTAGTATAAATAGTTACATTTCATATGGAGTATCTCAAAGGTAGGATTAACCGACATCTACCTTGAGAGGTAAATCGTCTTGGTTCCGCTCAGGTTTTGCTGCTTGCTTACAAATACTAGGCAGCAAAACGATGGACAGTTACGAGCGGTTATACCAATTTAATGTGAAGTTGCACATATCTCGATCCCCCTCGCATCTCCCTGATAGTCGGGGGACGAAAGATCGGACTCTTGTCCCCCCCCGGACGCGGGGGGCTAGGGGGGATCGGATTCTACGGGGCCTCATAAAAAATTGGTATAAGTGGCGATCGTCTCATTAAATTTATGAGATTGGAAGTAGCAATTATTGATATTAATCCTAATATGACTGGAGCAACATAACCAATGAGTGATATCGGTCTCACACACATCGCACTGCCCGTTTCTGATGTCGATCGCACTATCGAATTCTACTCCAAGTATGCTGGAATGCAGGTCGTTCACCGCCGCATCGATGCAGAAGCTGGTGTTGCTGTGGTCTGGCTTTCTGACCGCACTCGCCCTTTTGTAATTGTGCTAATTCAAACAGACTGCGTACATCCCGTTCTGTCTCCCTTTGCACACCTCGGAGTAGGTTGCAAAAGCCGCGAATACATGGATTCTCTCTGCGACAATGCACGTCAAGAAGGCGTACTGCTTGAAGAACCAAAAGATTCTGGATATCCGATCGGGTACTGGGCTTTTTTGCGAGACCCGGACGGTCACACACTGGAACTATCATACGGGCAAGAAATCGGATTTACAGTGGAGAAAGCTACTTGATGAAGAGCTGCGGCAGTGCTTTATCTCTTAGGATGGAAATTAAGCGGAGAAATACATTAAAAAGCAATGGGGAAGGGCAATGACGCAAGTTGTAATTGTGGGATCGGGGCCAACTGGTGCGGCACTTGCCTTACTGCTGGTGAAACGAGGTATTGCCACAACTTTGGTTGAGGCTGCAAAAGATTCCTACCGAGTGTTTCGCGGTGAAGCGTTAATGCCCAGCGGATTGGATGCGATCGCACAAATGGGCTTATCCACTATGCTAGAAGGTGTTCCACACCGACAAATTGATGCCTGGGAGTTCGTTGTGGGCGATCGGCAACTATTTCGAGTTGATGAGCCAATGGGGTCAAATCGACCTTGTACGCTGGTATCGCAACCGCCTTTGCTAGAAACACTAATTTCAGAAGCTCAATTGCATCCAGAGTTTGAATTTATCTCAGGTGTTCCCGTAAAAGATTTACTGTACAGCAACGATCGCATTGCGGGTGTAAAGCTAGGAGATGGGCGAGAGATTCCTGCTGCACTTGTGATTGGTACAGATGGTAGAAACTCGGTTGTACGACAGCGTGCAGAATTAGAGTTAGTAAAACAGCAGAATAGTATAGATGTTCTGTGGTTTAAACTTGCCGCTCATCCTCGGTTTGTGGCGGATAATGTATTTTATTCTATCCTGAATGGCGGTAGCGGATTCAGTGTCTTTCATGGGACAGAATCAGGAAAACTTCATCTGGCTTGGGTGCTATCTGCAGATGACAAAACCGATTGGAAACACACCGACTGGGCAGAAACTTTCGCATCGCGATCGCCTGCGTGGATGGCAGAACATTTCCGCAACTGTGCCGATACGATCGAATCTCCGATGCGATTATCTGTTGTGGTTGGTCGCTGTCCGCGCTGGCATCGACCAGGAATCATACTTTTGGGGGATGCTGCACATCCCATGTCTCCGGTTCGCGCTCAAGGAATTAACATGGCTTTGCGCGATGTAATTGTTGCGGCCAATCACCTTGTACCTTTATTGAAAGCAGGGGCTAATTGCGAGGATATTGACTTAGCATTATCGCGGCTTCAGGCAGAACGCGAACCGGAAATTATTCGCGCCCAACAACTTCAAGCACAAGAAGCGTGGAAAGGCGAACAACTCCGAAAAAATGGATTATTGCGTTTATTGATGATGCAAGCTGCTCCGTTTTTGGGTGAAAAAATTAAACAATTTTGGGTAAAAGGACAGTATGAATTGCGCCAAGGAGTTACGCAGGTAAAATTGGTTGTGTGAAAAGAGGAAATTCACAATTAGGAGAAAATTGTATGCGATCGACAAATATCAAAGGACCGATCGGCGCTATTCACATCATCGAAGCCAGCCCCCCTGTCACCGCTGGGGAGTCGGAACCGCTGCCGGTGGTGTTCGTGCACGGTATGGCGGTGTCCGCGAACATTTGGGAGGCGCAGCTTGCCGGTGTCGCCCGTACCCGACGCGCGATCGCCCTTGATATGCGGGGACACGGTGATTCCGCACCGCCGGAGGACGGCAACTATGCGCCCGCCTCCTGTGCAGCGGATGTTTTCGCGGTACTGGATGGGCTGGGACTCGATCGAGTGGCGATCGTCGGGCACAGTTTCGGTGCTTGTATTGCCCTCGCCACAGCAGCCAGCGCACCGCACCGCATCGCGCAGTTGATCCTGGCAGACCCACCTGGAGACTTGACCAAGGTGCCTGCACAGATGTACGAGGCGCGCATCGTCCCCTACCAGAGGGCTCTGGAGACGGAGGATTGGCGGGCTGCTGTGGAAACCAGCTTCAACGAGGCGCTGACAGGAAGCACGGCCGATACGCGCGATCGGATTCTCGCTTGCTTGGCGGCGACTCCACAGGATTGTCTGTGTGGAATGTCTCGCGGGATGTTTGCCTTTGACGCAGTTGATGCTCTCGATCGCTACCTAGCAGCCCCTGGAACACGGGCCCACGCCATTATTGCTCCCTCAAACACTTTTCCCTTCAGCCTTCACATCCTCCGTCCCACACTGACGACAACTACGATCCCCGATACTGGACACTGGCTGATGCTGGATGCGCCAGAGGCCTTTGCTAGGGAACTGGATATTTGTTTGGGAAAAGAATCGATATGAATGACTCCTCGCTAGAGCAATTTGGCTTCTACTTGCAAGATGCGGAAGCTGCGTGGACTGGCAATGCCAAGAGTGCATTCGGGCTTCAAAATGTGAAATGGTCAGATGAACAGTGGCAGCAGTGCAAGCTGGAATATTTTACAGAAATAAATGAAGCTTCAACCGCAGCAGGTTATTGGAACGATATCACAATGTTCTTTGTCAGAACCCATAAATCTGGTCAAGTCGATGCACTCCTTACTTAACAAATCTTTTTTCAAAGTATGCAGCATATTGACATCGCTAAAATTTTGGAGTTTGATGAGGGATTAATTATCCATTTAATTGAGGAAAGTCTGTCCCAAGGTTTTCAGTTTGTTGAAAGACTGGTTCGAGATTATCGTAATGGTTATAACTGCTTCGACAAGGTTGGTGAAGCTTTATTTATAGCGTCATCGCAGGAAAGAGCGATCGGAATTTGCGGCTTGAATCGAGATCCTTATTTCAACGATCCAAAAGTTGGACGATTACGGCATTTGTATGTTGAGTCAGTTTGGCGGGGAAAGGGGGTGGGGCGTTTATTGGTCGATCGGCTGATTTACGAAGCCAGTCAGCATTATCAGTTATTGACGTTGCGAACAGATACGCCAGCAGCCGACAGATTTTATCAAAAATTGGGATTCAAGACTCAGGGCAATTGGCAGCATACGACGCATCATTTACAGTTGAGCGAGATAGACTGTGCGTGACTTTTAGTTTTACCACAATTCATCGAGAGTTAAGTTGTGGGGGTTTGTGAGGATGAAGGCGTTGTTGTCTTTGATTAAGTCACCGCTACAGAGAATCGGTAAGCGTTCTTGATAAGCTTTAATCGCCAGGATATAATCTTTGTCTGCGAGTGAAGTTTGAATTTTCCGCAATTTGGCAACTACAAGGCAGAGGAGAGTAATTTCGCCACTTAATTTTTTGGTATTTGGGGTGTGAATTTGCATAACAATTCCCTGAATAGTCGTGTTGGAAATGCTGGTAAGTAGTTCGCTTAAAATTTCAATTTGAGGGCTATTTTCTGCGTTTTCTAGGGTTTGGATTGCCTCGCGGATGCGGGCTGCATAATCTCCCAGGTTTTCCCGGTTAGGTAGCAATATTTCAAATTCTTCTGCATCGGCTGTTGGTTTGTGCCAAAGTGTGGCATTATCTAAGAAAGGTTGGTCTTCCTGCCAGCCGTGAGTTTGTAAGTAATTTCTCAGTTGATTTAGCTTGATTGTTGCGAGAGTTTGGCTATCTTTTACGGTGATTTTCATGGTTGAACTCCTTGGCTAATTCTCTCCATAATTGACTGAAGGGCGGCGACTGTAAATTGGTGGGTTCTGGGGATGGGGACGGTGACAGTGCTTGTGTTTTGTGTTTCTGGCATTCCCCGCAGCGATATCCAATATCCGCAGCCTCTGATGCACAGTTTTGTTTCCGACTGCGTTAACCATTCTTCGGGTGTTTCGGGGATTAAAACGACAACTAAAATTCGGGGAATGGCGAAGTTATCCATTCTTAAGTCGTCGTAGTTTTTGAGCTTGAGGGGGTAGCGGATGGAGTTATCGTCTTGGATATCTCTTGATGTAGATTTTAACTGCAATTCTAAGCGAGGTGCTCTGATGGGGCCTGTCCCGCCTTTCGCAGCTACTCCCCAGTCTACGCTGTCATCGTCTACGAAAGGTTTGTAGAGGGAATAGTCGGCAACGGTGGTGACAGCTTGCAGGTAGATGTTGCGGAATTGTTTTTTTTGTTGGTTGATATCCATTAATTAATCCTCTATATATTTTAGTAGTTTACTTGACTAAAAAAGAAGATAAAATTACGTCAAGAGCTGACAAAATAGCAGCGCATATGAGTGCCCAGATAGCCCCTTTAAACAAATCTGATGTTTTGTCTCTATTTTTCGCCAATTCCTTGATTGATTGATTCCAGTTTTCTAGGATTGAGAGTCTATACTCTTCCTCTGGTATGCCAAGACATTTTTCTATTAATTCTTCTGGTAAAATTATTTGCCCTGCTGTTTGTGGCTTAAACCCCAAGAAACAATAAATCAAAGAAATTATTAAAGCAAGGTAACTTAAAATTTTTAAAAGCAAACAAAAATTACACTCCAACGAAATATCCAAAGCATCAATATTTACTGCAAGGGAACGATCGGGTAAGCCTGAAAAAAAGCGAATTAGAGCTGCATCAAATCCCAGCACTACACCTAGTTTTGTATTAAGCCTATTGATACTCAGATCTAAATCTTTTAATGCCTGAGCCGCGTATTCGTAAATTAGCGTTATATTGGGATTACATTCGTTATTACTCAAAAGAACCTCCATGTCTAATAATTCAGCCGCTCAGCAAGAGTCTAATACTTCTCGAAAACCTCCCGAACCTCCAAAACCTCCAAAACCTCGTGAACCCATCAAGTTTGAAAAGACGGTGCATTTGAGAAATGATGGTGCGGGTTCCTGATATTTCTAGCTAGGTTCTCTAAATCCTTCACCCCAATCTCACCTGAGAGCACCTTGGGCCGCAAAACATCACGGGTTACAGCTAGGGTGAAGGATTGCTCTAAGATTTTTCATAATAGTTATCTTTACTTCGCACTCTCCAATTTTATCATTCCTCCTCAATTTCCACATCCACCGCTTCTAACTCAGCTTCCAACTGCTAAATCGTCGGCAAACATCCTTTCAGGAAAAGCTGTTTCTAAGTCAACAGCTAAATTGTCTATAACTTTTGCTCCCCATCCTCGCTGCTGTTGCCTCTTTAAAAGATTCCGTCCAATTGGCCAGTAAAGCAACACTAATTCGCGATTAACAGAAAGTACGGCGCGCACTTGATATTGCACAATACGTTCCTTAAGTTCTCGCAAAAAATCATGATAATCTTCAGCAATTGACGAACTATCCGCCAGAACCCACCCTCTGCCGATTTTCCCGAATCATCGCCTCTAACTTGGCACTCTCGACAAATTGCCTCTCCAACTTCGCCGTCAAATGCAGCATCTTCTCGTCCAAACCCTCCTCCTCCTCCTCCCATGCCTCCGCCCCCACATACCTCTCAGGAGTTAAAACCTAACACTTACCGTTTTGCTTTTTTGTTGCCTTTTGACTCCGCACCAGTGTTACAACTCTTCTGGAAAGTACATTTGCAGCAAATCTGCCCCGCCCTAACCCAACTGGCCTAACTTCTCCAGAACATAGGTAAAAAGCACCTAAAGTATGATGCGAAACTCGGGCAATACTCTTATTCTATAAATTCATCGGGCATTAAACCGATATCCAGAACCGCCAAGATTTAGTGCCAAAAATTAAATCTTTCCGGCGAAAACTTGCTATTTAATGAATAAGACTTTACAATCCAGCAAGGTAAATGAAACTCTCAATGAGCAGCCCTGCAAGCACGAACCCGAAATGGGTCGCAAGTGCCAAAAAGCAGCAAAAGCTACCTTTTTTAACTCTTTCAACAGCAAAGCATTGGCAAAAAAACCAGGGATCGACGGTTGGCATCTTGGAACGAATGCTTTGCTCGCAAAACAACAAATGTATTAAAACTTGTCTGCCCAAATTTAGCCCCAAGAGATGCCTACCTGCAACTCTTGCTGCATAAGGTTTTAGTCTCTAATTAGGCTGGTTTTATTGTCTTTAACTACTTGAGGATTCGATCGCATGATTTCGATTTCTACAACTCAATCCGATGTGCTACCTTTGCCTTCGCCAACCGTAACGGCTGCAACCCAAAGCAGCGTGACTGCTGCAACTGGAGTCTGCGTGACGGTTCACGGTCACTTTTACCAGCCTCCCCGGGAAAACCCTTACCTGGACGCGATCGAACGCCAAGCCAGCGCCTCTCCCGCCCACGACTGGAACGAACGCATTGACATCGAGTGCTACCGCCCGAACGCCTTTGCCCGCATACTCAACGATCGCGGCGAAGTCACGGGGATCGTCAACAACTACGAGTATATGAGCTTCAACATCGGGCCGACCCTGATGAGCTGGCTCGAACGCTATGACCCGGAAGTCTACCAGCGGATTCTGGAGGCCGATCGCAAAAGCTGTCAGCGCCTCAACGGTCACGGCAACGCGATCGCCCAAGTATACAATCACATCATCATGCCGCTGGCTAACGAGCGAGACAAATACACCCAAATTCGGTGGGGGATCGCAGATTTTCGCTCCCGGTTCAATCGCGATCCCGAAGGAATGTGGCTCGCCGAAACCGCCGTAGACTACGCCACCCTCGAAGTTTTAGTCGCTGAAGGCATCCGCTTCATTGTCTTAGCCCCCTCCCAAGCCGAACGCTGCCGCCCGCTAATCGGGCAAAACCACGAAGGGGAACCAGCCGAAAATTCCGAATGGCACGAAGTCGGCGGGGGTCAAATCGATCCGACTCGCCCGTACCGCTGCTATTTGAAGCCGGAAATGCGGTTGATGGCTGACCAACTCTCGCCGCTGAGCACTCACTATTTTGGCCGCCAGCACTCCCAAAATTCTGCTGCCCCACCTGCCAACACTCCCTACATTGATATCTTTTTCTACGACGGCCCGATCTCGCGGGATATGGGCTTCAATGACGTTCTCAGCAGCAGCCACCACTTGGCAGGACGGTTGGGTCAAGCAGTACGGGGAGACCACCGACCGGCTCAATTAATCTGCGTGGCCACGGACGGCGAAACTTTCGGCCACCACAAAAACGGTACCGAAAAATGCCTCGCCTACGCCTTCACAGAAGAGTTTCCCCGTCGAGGCTGGACGGTGACGAATTTTGCTCATTATATAAGTCAAAATCCGAGCGCTTGGGAAGTGGAACTCAAACCCGTAACGGCCTGGAGTTGCTCTCACGGGGTCGATCGCTGGCAAGATGATTGCGGCTGCGGCGGCGGTGGCGAGTGGAACCAAAAATGGCGCCGCCCTTTGCGGGATACTCTCAATTGGCTGCGCGATCGACTGATTCCGATTTACGAAGAAGCAGGGCGCAAGCTGTTGTGCGATCCCTGGAAAGCCAGAGATGAATATATTGAGGTTATCCGCGATCGATCGCCCGCTAACGTTGACAGTTTCCTCGAACGCCATCAAGTGCGCGAACTCGATGCCTCCGAACAGGTGGACGCCCTGCGACTGCTGGAAATGCAGCGCCACACCCTGTTAATGTTCACTAGCTGCGGCTGGTTTTTTGAAGAAATCTCGCGCCCAGAAGGCGTGCAAATTCTGCGCTACGCGGCCCGGGCGCTGGAATTGGCGGGCGAAGTTACCGGCGTGCAGCTAGAAAAGGATTTTGTCGATCGACTAGCCCTCGTGCCCAGCAACGTTGACTATTTCACAACAGGGGCAGAAGTTTACCGCAAACTCGTGGTGACAGCCCAAATTAGTCTCCGACAAGTGGCCGCCCACTACGCGATCAGTTCTCTATTTGCCAAATATCCCCGCGAACAGCGAGTTTACTGCTATCAGGCCCAGCAGCAAGATTTCCAAATTCAGCGCATGGGATCGATGACTCTGGCTGTGGGTCAATTGCAGTTAACCTCGGAAATTACGCGGGAAACAGAGATTTTTGTGTTTGCTGCGTTGCACCTCGGCGGCTGGGACTTCCACTGCTGCATTCAGCCTTTTGGCAGCCGTCGGTCTTACACTATGCTCAAAGAGCGGTTGTTTGGAGTTATGCAAGAAGCTTCGGCGTCCCACGCGATTCTGGAAATGGTGCGGCTGTTTGGGGATCAGTCCTTTAGCTTGCGGGATTTATTTGCTGAGGAACGCCACCGGATCGTGCAGTTGCTGAGTCAGGAAAATTTGACTCGCTTGGATCAGCTTTACACTCAGGTTTACCGCGAAAATTACGGGGTGATGATGGCGTTCCACCGAGACGAGTTGCAGGTGCCGGTAGAGTTGCAGGTGGCTGCTGAGGTGGCTTTGGGACACCGCTGTTTGACGGCGGCCAAGGCCCTGGAAGTGGAAACGGAGGATGTGGAACCGCTGCTGGCCGAAATTGAGGCGATAGCCACTGAAAGCGGCCATCTCCGCTGTCGGTTGAACGTTCCCGAAGTCAAGGAAATTTTGGAAAAGATGGTTTGGCGATCGCTTGAGGCGCTGCTGCAAGCAGGATCGGGCGCGGAGGATCGCTCGCCTGTCAACTTAGAAGCTGATATCCGCACGATCGAGCGTTTGATTGCGGTGGGCGATCGGCTGAGTTTGGGTTTGTGTCTGGATCGATCGCAGGAACTGTATTTCAATTCTCTGTACACTCAAATTGTGCCTCTGTGTTTGGGCTGGCTGCAACTGCAAGATGCCTCGGCGGGCGACAGTGTGGTCGCTGCCGTTGCCTTGGGGATTGCAGGTTCCGGCGTCGGCTGGGACTTGTCTTCGATCCGGCAGTTGCTGGAGTTGGGTCAAACCTTGGCCGTTGATGTTGAGTGTTGGTTAAATCAGTTAAGTTGATCGTTTCTCGATTAAACCAAATCAATTCTCGCCCTTGAAAATCCGCCCGATCGAGCTTTAAAGCTCGATCGGGCCTGCGGCTTCAACCGAGAATCATCAACATTTCGGCTGACGCGGATTGCTGCTGGGGATCGAAGCAGCGACAGGGAACCGCCAACTTTGTTTAAGTTTTCGCTCTACTTGTGGGAAGATAAGAAGACTGTCGGCAAAGCCTACAAGTGTTAAGCACCCCTAGGCTTTGCAGAGTTTTGAAGAGAGAACACTAAATATAAGTCTATGAAAGTTGGCGATCGCGTTTGCATTAAAAACTCTGTTGTTGTCTACCACCACCCTGAAAATCGCAGTCAACCATTTGATATTAAGGGTATGGAAGGAGAAGTCGTGGCGATCGTTCACGAATGGCACGGCAGACCTGTCAGTGCTAATTGGCCGATTCTAGTACAATTTGACAAAAAATTTCGAGCTCACCTGAAAGAGGATGAGGTCGAATTGATATCTTCGGAAGTCTAGCTGTCTCCAAAGTAGAAGCCGGAGGTCAAAGACAATATCAAATCCCGTCAGTCGATTTTTGATTTTTGATTTTTGATTTTAGATTTACTCCACAGATGAATCTGGAAGCTTGAACTAGAGTCTAAAATTTTGCGCTGATCACGACTCCTGTTGGAAAGCAGGTATCCGTTTTTGGGCGGGAGTCATATAGCTGTTGTACAGTTTGTAGTGAGGAGTTCAGTTTTTTCTGTAGCTTTTAGTCGATCGGCCGGGCTAAACTCCTTACTACAAACCATCTTTTTTATTTAACCCTTAATTTTTCGACCGTCCGCGGCTAAACCAACCGAAGATATTCAAATCTCCCTGCATTTTCTGCAATTCCTGCTGATGCTGCTTGGCTGTAGCGTAATACCACTGGCAGTGAAGTTCTAGTTCTTGACGGTACTTAATTTCATCGTAAAACTCGCGGACAATTTGGTGTCTCTGAAAAATTTCGGCCGCGGGAGTCGGTTCTGGGGCAATGTTTTGCAACTCGTGGGGCAGCATGATTGTTTGGGGGCGAGTGTGGCTAATATCGGCTGTATTGACTTTAAGCTAGCACACTGAATCAATTTTGGATTTGGGAAGTGACTTAACGGTTGAGACTACTTAAATTCTTCCACCCAAAATCCCAAATCTAAAATTCTGTTAAAGCCATCCCCGCAAGCGATAAACGATTATGCCGATGTATTCTTTCAAAGCTTTAGTTGACTGGTTTAACTCATAGGTATCCGGCAATAAATTCAAGGCGACTGCTTGCCAATTTCTTTCGGATGCTGCGATATCCTGCTGCGTGATCTGGAAGTCTGTTGGTGCGGCAATTGCTTTTATTCCCTGACGCTGGAAAATTAAGAGCGATCGAGTCATGTGCATCGCCGATGTCACTAGCAAAACCGGCCCTCTTATGCCTTTAGCATCTAAAATTTTCCGCACGTTGACGGCATTTTGATAAGTGTTGTGTGAATCGGGGTCTTGCAGAATTGCTGATGCCGGTACACCCATTGTTTGGGCAATTTCTGCCATGTCTGCCGATTCAGGAGCCCCGCCGCCTTTCCAATCTACTCTACCGCCGCTGAGAATTAGCACAGAAGCTTTGCCTTGCCGGTAAAGTCGGGAACCGTAGATTATTCGATCGCCCGCTTCCGCTAATTCTACCCAAGGACGGGGAGGTAAAGCTGCTTTGACACCGCCACCCAAGACGATAATCGCTTCAGCTTGAGGGAGTTCGGCGGTTGGTAAGTTTTGCCATTCGAGCGATCGAACTAACGATTTTGAAACCCAACCGCTACTTCCGAGCAGTAAAATAATTAGAGCCGCACCAATTGGCGCCGCCGCCCATTTCGGACGCTTCCAAAGTGTGATTAAAGCCGCCATCATTAACAGGCAACTCAACCCCAAAGGATAAATAAACAGCGGCAGGAGTTTCGAGAGAAATACAAACATTAAGCAAGTAATTCAAATTGCTCGTTAGCGGTAATGGGTAATTGAAAATGAACGATCGTTAGTCGCTAATCTGTAATTAGTAATTTAAGTGGCGGGAGTGGTTAATTTTTAGTATAGAGTTGTGAATTATGAACTCTTTAACTTAAAGCTTACAACTCAATACTCAAAACTATTTTCGGTGCTAGCGACGATCCTCTGGTCCAGATAACCAGCCAAACAATGTAGCAGCATCACCCCTAGAGGTTTTGCTATATTTATGGGCGTCCCTTTGCACTACTTCTTTATTGACGATAGCGTCTGAGGTTTTGTCCTTGGAATTCATATTCGGGTTGAGTAGTAATTCGTTGTGCCACCAAGCGACAATTAAACCTGCTGCCACGCCACCGATGACACCCAAGCCGAGACTCAGGACCAGCGTACATCCTACTAAGCGAAACCCAACGGTAAACAACACAAACCATATCAGCGCGGGGCTAAACCCCTTGGAGTCTCCGGTAAATTTTGGCATGAGCTGTAAGTTTTGTTTTTAATAATACAGAAAGATATTGACAATATTAGCAGACAATCAAATTGCCAAGGGCGATCGCTCTGCAACTACTCTCCACAAATCAAGTTTAATTGTACCTCTAAGTCTTGGGCGGTATCTACAATCTTTACAGAAATTTGCTCTAATTCTGTAAAAGGTTCAAAAGCTGTTTGCTGCGAACTCAATAGTTCGGCTGTCGCGTCGGCAATATCGCCCCTGCGCTGTTGCAGGCGTTCTCGCAATACTTCAATTGGTGCGGTGCAGTAAATAATTTGGAGGGGCAAGCCGTGGGATTGAGCCTGATTAATTGCATCGGTTCTCCAGTTTTGGCGATCGAACTTTGCATCTAAAATTACATTCCAACCTCGGTCAGCCAGCACTATCCCCAACTCTAACAATCTACCATAAGTCTGTGCCGTCATTTCATCCGAGTACAAATCTTGCCCGCCGCGTTCATTTAAAGGAATTTCGCCTAAATGTTTGCGAACCGCATCCGAGCGAATGTGAATTGCCCCAGTCTGGCGAGCCAAATATCGAGCTGCTGTACTCTTGCCAGAACCCGACAAACCCGACATCAAAGTTAACTTGCCTTGGCGCGATTGCGTGTATTGCCAAGCCAGTTTATAGTAATGAGCTGCTGTCTGTGAAATCTCTGCTTTTTGGGCAGTTGAAATAGCGGCATCGTCCAACATTAATGAAGTTACTTTCGCTCTAACATAAGCTTGACGGCTCAAATACAGAGGTAACAGTTGTAGTCCTTCCCAGTCCCCTGTTTGTTCGATGTAAGTATTGAGAAAAGCATTACCCAAGTCTCTGCGCCCCCGCGATTCCAAATCCATTACTGTAAAAGCCACATCGTACATGACATCAACAAAGCGAAAAGGCTCGTTAAATTCAATGCAGTCAAACAGCAAGATTTTATCTGGCCAGAATGCTATATTGCGCAAATGCAAATCTCCGTGGCACTCGCGAATTTTATTATTGGCAATCCGCAGGTTAAATAACTCTTGATTGGTCACACAAAACGCATCAGTATAATCTTTAGTTTCCTGATATTGTCTCTGAGTCTGCGGCCCGCCGATATATTTTTGCGAAATCCGGTAATTGTTATCTATTGCAGTGCGAATCTGACTGACTTCGCCAAATGTGCGAATGTAGATGTTACTAATTGCCCTGCTGTGAAAGTTGGCCACTTCGCGCCCTAAGTCTGCCATAAGTGGCTCTGTTAACAGTCCGCGTTCTAATAAACTAAGCAACAGCGAATCTTGAGGAAACTCCCGCATTTTCAACACATATTCTACAGCAATTTCGGCGGGAGTTATAGCAGGTAAGTTGCTGCCAAATTGAAACGAATCCCCAATTTGAATAATTGGCAAAACTTCTAGATAAATTTCCGGTGCTGTGCGTCGGTTCAGCAGCAATTCTTCGTTGCAGAAATGCTGCCGTTTCTCCAAAGTCGAATAGTCCAAAAAGCCAAAATTGACTGGTTTCTTGATTTTGTAAGTATAATCTCCTGTCAGCAAAACAAAGGAAGCATGAGTCTGAATTAGCTGCACTGGTTCTGTCACCCCATGTGGGTAAAACCCGGGCTGCAACATTTGCTGAATCAGAGGTGGGAGACAAGTATCAGTCATATCAATTTGAGATTTTGGATTTTAGATTAGATGGATTTGGGCTTGGGGATTTAGATAAAGATAACTTAAAGAAAATAGATGTTGAGTTGAAGTCGATTTAGTATAAAGTTGATAATTAGTGTAAACCAAAAATTACTGATGACAGAAAACAATCAAGATTCCCGCTCAGTGGATGTGTTTGGCGTGGGAAATGCCCTGGTAGACATCCTAGCATTGGTGGAAGATGAATTTGTACTCGGCCACGGGCTGAATCGCGGCGGGATGACGCTGATGAATTCGGAAACGCAGGGGGGAATTTTGCACGATTTAGAACACAATTCGCTGCAAATGCGATCGGGCGGTTCGGCGGCAAATACGATGATTGGTTTGGCTCAGAGTGGCGGTAAAGCGTATTATTCTGGCAAGGTTGCTAAGGATACTAACGGGGAATTTTATCGGCAAGATTTGCTGGCGGCGGGGATTGATTTTAACGTGCATCCTGCTGCTGACTCGAACGGGCCTACGGGTACTTGTGTAGTGCTGACTACACCGGATGCGGAACGCACGATGTGTACTAATTTGGGTGTTTCTACTACTCTGGCTGCGACTGATATTGATGTCGATCGCCTGAGTCACTGCAAGTACAGTTATGTTGAGGGTTATCTTTGGGATGCTCCCGATCCGAGAAAGGCTAGCATTGAGACGATGGAACAGTCTAAGCGTCTGGGTGTGAAGGTGGCTTTTACTTTTTCGGATGGCTTTTTAGTCGATCGATTTGCTGATGATTTTCACAAGGTGGTTTCGGAATATTGCGATGTAATTTTTTGCAATGCTGATGAAGTTCGGAGCTTTTTTAAAGAGGAATCTTTGGAAGAGTGCGCTCGGAAAATGAGCGAGATTTCGGATTTGGCTTTTATCACTAATGGGGATAAAGGCTGCATGGTGGTGGAGAACAAACAGATTGTTGATGTGGCTGGATTTCCGGTAAAGGCGATCGATACTGTGGGTGCTGGGGATGCTTTTGCGGGCGGTGTTTTGTTTGGAATTACTAACGGTTTGAGTTCTGTACAAGCGGCTCGTTGGGGCAATTATTTGGCTTCTAGGGTGGTGCAGATTCACGGGCCTCGGCTTGAGGGCTCTCAGGCTCATCTTTTGAGTGAGGTAATTTCTGGTTAGGAATTGAAATGGGCGATCGCACTTTTTGGATTAAGGGCGATCGCTCTTTTTTGAACCGCAGATGAAGGCAGATGAACGGGGATGAACGCAGATGGAGCAAGGGTGATCGCGATCTGTGCGATCCACGTCGATCCCTCCGGTAATGCCTTTACACCACGTTCACGCTCAACTCTGGTAGCTTCGCTTCAAATTTATCGACATTGAAAGGATCGAATTTTTTAGATAGAAAAGTCCACTCTGGTGTTTCTGCCGATCGACTCACTTCTAACGGAATTAGACTATTTGCCGCCTGGTTGTTCACAAAATCCTCCAGTCTTTTCTTCACAGTTTCGGGTAATTTGTCGCCGATTTTCTCTAGTAGCACCTCTTTGAGATCCAAGACTGCTTCAACTTTACCCGTCAAACCCAAGTTAGTGGAAAAATCTACGATCGGCTTGACAGTTGGAGTAAATTTATAAACCTCTCCCGAGCTATAACTCTGAGGAATGTCAATCTTTAAGACTCCAGAATCCTTGGCACCCAGTTTCAGTTCATTGCCATTTTGCTTGCCATCAAAGTCAATTTCAAAACCCTTAATATCCAAGATTGACTTTTGTTTGAGATTGCCTCCTGCTTTGATTTGTAGTCCGCCAAACTCTTCAAGAGCTACACCTACAGGTCTTGTGTAAGGAATAAACTTAAGAACGCTGATAACATCAACATACTGAAAGGCGTTGTCATCAGCTTCAAGCTTGTTGTCTTTGATCTGGTCAGTGGTTGTCGCCAAACCGAGATCTAGCACTATCGGCGACTCAAGCACTTCTTTCAACAGAAACTCATTGAGATCGAACTTGGCACCAGACTCGAACTTGGTCGAGCGAGAACCTAAAAAAGGAATGTCTTTAATCCCGGCTTCTAGTCCAAGCTTATATTCGCCCATAAACGAGGCTCCCAGTTCTGTTTTCAAACTGCCTTCCGAACCTAAATTAGACTTAAAACTAACAGCAACTGAGCTACCTGCTTTAGCTTCTCCTGGATAGCTAATATCGAATAAGCCAGGGAAGTCAACATCAAATGTACCCGGACTCAAAAATGCTTGAAATTTGTATTCAAGCCCACCTTTTGCGAAGGGTTTCCCCAAAAATCCTAGATTGACTTCTGTGTCAAAATTGGGGCCCCCAGATACATTGAGGCTCGGGTTAAATACTTCCCCTCCGCCCCACAAACTTTGGTCGGTTAAAGCAAAATTGATTTCTTTTGAGAGCGTTTTAGTGGGCACTGGTTTATTATCTTGATCGGGTGGTTCGGAGTTGCTGGGTCGATCTGGGTTGTCTTTATCTGAGCTGTCCCCACTATTTCCTGGCTTTGCAGGTTTTGTACCGTCTCCAGTGTTGCCGCCGTTGGTATTTTCTCCAGGCTTGCTGTCGCCAGGATTGGAGGGTTTACCGATTGGCTCTTGGTAAGCCGTCGCCTTGTTGCCATTCCAATAGATGTGACCGCCTTCAAAGTATTGAATCTTGTTACCGTTACCCCGATCGATCTCCCCACTCTTGGGAACTCCTAACCTACCATCCAATCCGCCTGCTTTCAAGTATTCTTGGCGGATACTGCCGTAAATCGGAAAAGTTCCTTTGGGACTGCTAACGATCGAGCCGCGCTCAAATAGTTGATAGCTGACATTACCTGAATAGTTGGTAACATCTGAAGTGGGTTTGCCGATCGTACTTTGATACTTGTCGTAAACCGGATAGAATTTGCCAGCAATATTGTGACCGTTGATAGAGGTTGAATTAGGTGACTGTTGCTCTGGCTTTTCGATCGAATTGTCACCGCCATCAGATGCCGCTACTTCTACAGGAACCTCTATTTTTTGACCTTCAGAAATTACGTTGGGATTGGAAATGTTGTTGTGTTTGGCAATGAATTTGTAGTAATCGGGAGCAGCGCTGCCCATTGTTTCTCTGGCAATTTCGCTGAGACTATCTCCGGCTTGAATCGTGTAAGGTTGCCACTCATAAGATTTGCCGTTAAATCGATCGGCAGTAGCTCGTTCCATTGGCTTCACGAGCCCTTCGTAACCCCAAGTTTCAGGTGTTGCGAATTCTGCGCGAGTGCTCGATTGCGGTGCAGTTTCCTTCGCTAACTGCACGGCTTTATCTAAATTCAACAATCCAAAACCTGTTTTCCGATCCCAACCCGGTAAATTGACATCGATCGCACTTTGTTTGAGAATATCAATTACTTGGCGATCGCTCAATTTAGGATTGCTTTCCCACACAACAGACGCCATCCCAGTCGCTTTCGCTGCTGCAAAAGAAGTTCCCGTCAGCGCATCTAAATCGTTGTCCCCCTCGGCAACTACAGCATCCAAACCATAGCCGTAACTCGAATAGGACGATCGGCGCACTCCGTCAAACGCCCCAACAGTCATAATATTGTCAAACTCCTGGGAAGCTTGACCCAAAACCGACATCACACCGTCATCGTTGCCAGCAGCAACCACCAGCAGCACTCCATTCTGACGAGCATATTCTAAAGCCGCCCGCTCTCTGGGCGTCAACTCGTAGCGCGTCGTCACGTTGCCCTCGCCGTTAACTTGAGTTAAGTCTAGGCTGAGGTTGACAATAGAATTCTGCTGCCCTTGTGCCTTGGCTTCATGCACAAAATCTGTCAGCGACAAGTCCCACTGCTCGGAACCGCTGGCGCGTCCCAGCCAAACAGGAGCGCGATCGTTAATACCGTCAATGCCAATATTATTACCTGCGCGAGCGCCAATCAAACTCCAAACAGCCGTGCCGTGTTCGTTTTCTGCGTCAGACGACACTAAAGGATTGTTGTCATTGTCAATGCGATCGCGCCCCAGTGTCACTTTAGAGTAGTCAAGATCCGGATTGTTCGCAGCAAACCCACTATCGATAATCCCAATCAAAGGCAGGCTGGGCTTCTCTGGTGGCACAGGCGGTTCCGGCTCAGCGGGCTGTTGAGTTTCAGCCGATACCTGGGTATCATCAACAGGCGGTGTTGGCTCTACAGGCGGTGTTGGCTCTACAGGAGGTGTTGGCTCTACAGGTGGCGGTGGAGCCACAGGCGGTTTTGCCTCCGCAGGTGGCGTTGGCTCCGCAGGTGGCGGTGGAGCCACAGGTGGCGTTGGCTCCGCAGGTGGCGTTGGCTCCGCAGGTGGGGGTGAGGCTACAGGCGGTGTTGGCTCCGCAGGTGGCAGTGGGGCTACAGGCGGTGTTGGCTCCGCAGGTGGCAGTGGGGCTACAGGCGGTGTTGGTGCAGGTGTTGGCGCAGGTGCAGGTGTTGGCGCAGGTGTTGGCGCAGGTGCAGGTGCAGGTGTTGGTGTGGGTGGAGGCGGTTCTGTATCCGCAGGCGGTTTGCGCTCATCAGGCAGTTTTGAGGTGACATAATCGATCAATTTCTTACCGCCTTCAGATTTAGTCCAATCCTTAGCCGGAGCGATAACTTCTTTCACCTCGACCGCTTTGCCTGTCGCACCCGTCAAACGGAAAATCACATCCTCGTAGTCGTAATCTGACTTCGGAGTAATTGATCGATCCTCGATCGCGAATGTCTTACCATCGCCAGTAATATCTGCCATCTGACCCAACAGCCAAGCATCATCCGCGTCACTGCTAGATAGCGAAAACAGCGGACGATTGTCGCCGCCAATATCCGGTTTATCAAATACTTCTTTAACCGTGCCATCCGGCACCAGCATCACAGCAAATGCTTCTCCAGGAGTCATCGCAAACTTCTTCACACCTTTGTAGGGCCCGGTGTTCAGATTTACCTTCCCTAAAGTACCCCTGAATTGAGGATCTGTTCCTTCTGTAATATCAGAAATCACGACGTGACCCAACACCGAATTACTCAGAGCCCTTTTTGCAGCTTCCTTGATAAACTCCTCAGAGCCTGGAGTAAATTTCTCCATACCCTGCAAACTAAATATGGCTAATTGTCCTTTAAATCCGCCGCCATCATACAGGAAATCAAAGCCTACTTCACCGGCAGGATCGGGCGTAAAAAAACCGGAGTCAACCTTCAAACCTGTGAGTGGGTCAACTTTGTCATTTGCCGCCAGACTAATCTGATAGGTTGTGTCGGAGGAGATGGGAGAAACTTTGAGAGTATAGTCTCCTGCGCCCAAATTATCGGTACTGAGAGTTCCGGGATTTTTGCCGCTAGTTGAAATAGTTTCGATCGGCTTTCCTTGGCTGTCGAGCAGTTCCATTTTCAGACCGCCGCTAAAACCTTCAGCCAAGACTTGGAAACTGCCTGCAGCAGGACGATTGAAACGATAAATGTCTGTGGAATCGAGCTTACCAACGAAATCGATATTGAAATAGTTATCGTTAAGACTGCCGAGTTGAATGTTAGACATTTTGCACCCTGCCCACAAACTTACTTGTATTTTAATCAGTCGGCATAATTGAGCGATCGAGTTTCAATACATCTGGGCTGCTTCCCAGATCCGGTCTCTCCCCACAACACAGATATCCGCCCCTTCCAAAATCTACGATTGTAAGCTGCTACCTATCTCTCGGAATTAAGCCTTACTTTTTTCGCTGCAAGCAAACTTTACAGACATTACTTTGTAGGCAGGATATAGTATTAGTTTGGGTTAAAGATTTTTTGAAAGAAAGCTCGTTACTACCTTCTATCTGTTGAGGATACTTTATGTGTGCAAAGGTGACAAGCAATCTGAACGATTACTACCTTGGCGAATTTAGATGTCAGTCAATGAGACAGGACTTACGCACAGCCTCTAAATATAGGGTGTTGTAGGGCAATCCCCCCGCTGATGAAGACTCCATCTATCTGGATATGGCGCGTAAGTCCTGCTTGATGTGTTGTGGAACGGGCGGAATATCCCGTTTTCTTAGTCTCTTAGAGAGCGGCTTCATTTGTGTAGTAGTGCTTTCAACCGCCGGGTTTTAACCGCCGAGTTTCAGGAGCCGATTTTATGGACTTCAACCACTAGAATAAATCCCTCTTTCTTGCAGTTGCTGCATAAAAAACTCTTCCAAACTAGGCTTAGCCAAATTCATCCCAATTAGCTGCCCTCCCGTACCGCTCAGACTAGAAAGAAACTCCTTCGGATCGCCCTGCAAATGACCGTACCACAAATCATTATCAACTTCCATATCCGGTATCCATTTTTTCAGGATATTCAAGTGACCGCCCCTACCTTCAACCCGGTAAGTTTCAGTATTACCTAGGATTTCGTCGATCGCACCAATGCAAATTAACTCACCCTTCGCCAAAATTGCCACTCGATCGCAAATCTTCTCCACATCAGACAATATATGCGAATTAAAAAAAATTGTTTTTCCTTGATTTTTCAGAGATAAAATTATCTCCCGCATCTGATAGCGTCCCATCGGATCTAAACCCGACATCGGCTCATCCAAAAATACCACATCTGGATTGTTAATCAAAGCTTGAGCCATGCCGATCCGTTGCAGCATTCCCTTAGAATACTGGCGCAACTGTTTTTTAATTGCTGCCGATTGAGATAGCCCAACTAAGTCTAGCAAATTCGGAATTCGCTGTCGCTGAATTGAGGGGGGAATTTCAAACAAGCCCGCCGCAAATTGCAAGAATTCCCAGCCCGTGAGATAATCGTAAAAATAGGGATTTTCTGGCAAGTAGCCGACTCGCTGCTTCACAGTGCGATCGCCCAAAGGCTTCCCCAACAGCAGCGCCCTGCCAGAAGTGGGGCGCACTATACCCAGCAAAGTTTTCAACAGCGTAGTTTTCCCCGCTCCATTTTGCCCTAACAGCCCGAAAGTTTCCCCCTCAGAGACAGTCAGAGTGCAATTTTTGAGCGATTCAATTTTTTCATTCATCCAGAAGCCGGTACGGTAGAACTTCCCCAGATTAAATGTTTCCACCACTGGGGTAGCTCTGGGCATCTCGATGGGATTTGGCGCATCTACAAGAGGTTCCATTTTGGTCACAGAAATAACTAGCACCTGATTATATTCTATTGCATAAGTTAAGTAATAATTGCTATTTTTAATGTTAAACTAATATTAGCTGTAGTTAAAATTTGCTGAATATGGATCGTTCAAAAATTGTTGCTATTATCACCGGCGTGATTTCTATAATTTTAGCAGTTGCCTACCTGCTGCTCGTCACCCTCCTCGACTTCCGAGGCGAAATGCTGCCCGCACCTCCAAGTCAGTTGCCCGTCTCCATGCCACTTCAGCAATTAGGCACTGCTAACCCGACTTTGCGAGCACCCAGGATTTATTCTCAATCGTGAGAAAATTAATACAATTAAAATTCCGAAATTTCCCCAGCACATGATGTAGACAAAATTACCGATCAACTAACGATAGGTTGAGATAATCGGCTAATAATTCTCACCTATATTTTGGCTAAATAAAGTCAATTTAGCATGATGGAGGATTTTAGATATGAAACCGATAATTCTAATCGCTATCTTAACTCCTTTGTGGTTGACTCCGCCGGCGAAAGCGGAAAATATTACTTGTACCCGACAACGGATTGCAACACATTACTGCAAAGATCATATTAGTCAAGCTCTGAATATTACTCTCGGACAAGCTTCAGATTTAATTAGCAAGTGGCTGGAGGCAAAGCAGACAATATTTGCTCCTCCATTCGATCGCCAATTGCTGGCTAAAATGACTACAGGTATTTTGTATGCCGATACAGTCAAAGGGATAGACTATCTGACAAACAGTAATTCTCAGTACAGATACGGTGTCCAAAAAGTTGAATCCGTCGAACGCTTTGCAGCATCTGGGAACAAAGCCACTATTGAAGTCAGAGTCACCGAAGATGCCACAGTTTACCGAAATGGCCAAGTCGATAGTAGCAGTTTCAATACTAAGCTAGTTCGCTATACTTTAGAGTATTGGGATGGCATCTGGAAAATTGCCGACTCTCAAATTATTAGCCATTAGTCATGGGTTAGTTGTTATTTGTTACTAATTATAATTAGTAATTGCTAATGGTGAGTGGAACTAATGACCAAAGACCCATAAACAAATCACAAATAACAACTCACTAATAAGAACTAACTAATACACATGAATTGCTTTCATCATGTGATATGCAACTAGCAACTGCGTCAAAGCTAGCGGGTAACTTTGCAAAACTTCACCAGTTGTGCCGATCAGTTTGCCAATTTCCGGGTTGCCTTGGGCGGAACAAAATCCCCGCAGGTGTGGCAACTCGCTGCACAAAATCTTTTCTAGTTCGTTTACTTGCTCACTGGTAGCATGGGAGTCTACTTCCAAAACGTCAACAGGTTTGCCCATATCCCGATCGAGTCCCAAGCGAATTGCAGGTTGAAAACTATCGCTGCCTCGACCTAAAATTTCAGTAAAATCAGGGTGAGGAATTGTCGGTCTGAGCACTAAACGGACGCTCAAATTCGATTCATTTTCCGCTTCTGGCGGGTAAAAACTAACTACAACATCTGCAGATTTGCGCTGAGGACGAATGAAGTCTTCAGAGTCCGGTTCCCGTTTTTTTATTTCTGCAAGCACCTGTTCTTCAGTATAACCGCGCTTCATGACATCGCGCTTAACTTTCCACTGACTTCGCAATTCTTCGGGAGGAGCAAGATACACTTTTACGTCGTAAGAATCGCGGATGGTTCGGGTTGCGTAACCCAGCAAACCTTCAACTATTACAAATTTGCTGGGCTTGATGTATTCCGGTGGGTCGAATGTACCTGTGGTGTGGTTATAGATGGGTTTGAGAATTGCTTGTCCGGTACGCAGCAGGCTGAGGTGCTGCTGCATGATGTCGAGGTGATTGCAGTCGGGATGCAATGCTGTGATTCCGATTTCGGCCCGCTGCTTTCTGTCGTAGCGATGATAGTCGTCAGTGCAAATCACAGTGACATTTTCTGGCCCTAATACTTGGGCAATTCCCCGCGTCAGGGTGGTTTTGCCCGCTGCGCTGTCTCCGACAATACCGAGAATAATTGGTCGATCGCTCATTGTTTTTACCCGGACGCACAATAGCAAATTTTGTTGTCAATCTTAAATCTTATCAAAATTGTGTTCGAGCCGATCGCTAGGTTTGACTTGCTTCCCCCAGAGTCTCCCCTATGTGTAAAATTATTGTAAAATTTCTTAATGAAATTCAACAAAGCATACTCAGGGAACATCTCATTGAACGATCGTAATTACCCAATTCTCACTTCCCTGTTTGGCCAATTCCCTGTTTGGCCAATGCCCCATTACCATTCATCGTTTCGTTTGTTGCTGTAAGTTTCCCAATCGTCTTGTTGAGGTGGCTGATACAAGGGTTCGGGTTCTATTTCGGGTTCCAATTCCGCTGACATTTCTAATTCTGGTTCCGATTCCTGCTGATAAATGTTCAGAGGTTCGACAACGCGGGCGATCGCATCTTTGACAAATGCTTTTACAAACTCGTCTTTCCTGTTTAACTGAAACTGCCTTTGCACGACTTCGGCAATGCCGCCGTCGCCCCAATCTTGGTCATGGCGGAAATATTCAATAAAACTTTTACCGGCAATTCTGGTTAAATAAGCAGCACTGACTGCTTGAATTGCTTTGCCCAGTACAAACCCGGCTACGCTTAACTGCAGCGCCCTTGACACTACTTGAATTACGCCTTCAACTATTCCCAAACTTGCTAGGGTTTTTGCTAAAGACAATGCCAATTCTTTCGCGCGATCGATATTTAATTCGCAGCCGTAAATCTTGGCAATTTCTACTACCATTTGAGCGTTAACTGCTGCTGTCGCTAACAAATCCACAACTGGCAAAGGCGTTACGGCAATTACTCCGGCTCCGATCCACTGAAATCGCTCTACTGCTTTATCAGCTTGCCGCCTTCTTTGAGCATCAATTAACTTGCGCGCTTGATCTCCCAAGTGCTGAGATTGCAGCAAAATATTGTCCGCAATTAAGTCTTCGCCTTCTGCTCGCAAAATCGCAGCGACGCGCCGAATTAATGGCATAATATCCGGGTCTGGCTGAAAAATTGTGCCGTCTTCTAGTACAACTTTTTGCGGATTGGCGCTAATGGCTACTACATCCATTGCTGCTACAAAACCTTTGACTCGCTGCCGCAGTCGATCGAGAATTTCATCTCTGTCGGTGTCGGGATAAAGGTCAACTTTATTAAAAACCACGATCGACCTTTTGCCAATTTCCGCCAAAGTCCGCAGCGGTTCGTACTCGGATTTTCGCAAATCGCCGTCCAAAACAAATAAGATCAAATCTGCCCTCGCCGCCAACTGCCTCGCCAATTCTTCTCTGTAAGTCCCCGCTACTCCCGCTTCCAAGATACCTGGGGTATCAGTAATTGCTAATTCTCGATCGATTCCTTTCAATTTCAGAGTGTAAGTTTCCCCAACTTCGGTAGTTCCCATCGGCGCGCCCACCTGTCCCGCCATCCGCCCCACCAGCGCATTCACAGCGGAAGTTTTGCCCGCAGAACCGGTGCCGAAAACAACTACTCGAACGCTGCCGCGAGCCATGCTAGCTTCAATTTCGCGGGCTCTCAACAGCAAAGCTTGCCGCGCTACTTCATCTTGAATGCGATCGACTTGTTGCCGAATTGCTTTGAGATTTTCCGAAGCTGCTTCACTTTTGACAACAGGAACCTTCGGAGTAATCGGTCGTTTTCCCTTAACTTTCTGAGGGCGTTGCAGCAGTCTAAAATAGTAAACCAGCGCAAAAATTAGGGTTCCCAAAAGTACAATTATCAGGAAAATCAGCAAATTAGCCAGCAGCGGAGAAGCAGACCACGCAACTTGACTGTAAAGCCCTGTTAAGGAACTCACCAGCCCAATAATCAGCCCCAGGGCGAGGCAAAAAGCAGCAATTAAGGTTAACAGGCGCGGCAAAGGCATGAGGGGAGTGGCAAATAAAAGGGTTATGCTTTGATTTTTACATTACGGCGATAGTCATCAGTCATTGCAAATCTAAAATCTAAAATCTAAAATCTAAAATGGCGAAGCGCCAGATCGTACTGCGCGAACCCGCAAATCCCGATTCTGTCGCACTGCGGGCGCGATTTGCGGGGTTTTAGTGGTAGCGGGTGCAGATGGAGTGCGATCGCGCCGGAGTCTGCAATTGTAGCTTGCACGAGAACTTAGTAAGTCGGTGGGAAAATTCGCCACCAGTATGTAACAAAAGATTAAGTAGGGTGATTCGAGTTAAATTTAATAGGGTGTGTAAGGTTGTGTACGGTTTTTTATTTAGCTTCTATTCCATGAATTAGCGCAGCAGCAAGCTCTAATTCGGAGTCAAATATTTATTCTGCTAGTTCATCTTTTTTGATGTGTTGCCATTCCCATGCAAAGCAAATTTATTCCTTCTCATTCTCCATAACCATGCCACCGGACTTCATATAAAAACTCCTGCTAATTACGGACAATCGGCAGAGTGAGATGTACCGTTGTTTCCTTTTGATAGATACTGGTAATTGAGAAATCTCCTCCTGCTAGTTCGACAATTTTCTGGACAATTTTTAAGCCGATACCGGTGCCCTGTTGCTCATACTTCTTGCGCTCAAACTGCATGAAGGCACCAATTTTAGCAATTTGCTCCTCTGTCATGCCCTGCCCCGAGTCATGTACAGATAAATGCAGCATCTCCCCTACGACTTGACTACTAACTTTAATGGTTGTCTCTGGTGAGGAGAATTTCATGGCATTATCAATTAATTCATGGAGCATCGTTGATAGATATCGCTCTGATAGAGCGATCTCCGCTTCCTCAAGAGTGAACAACAGATCGTTGCTACGGTTGACCTTCTGAGCCTGGTATTTCAACTCGGTTTCAATGGCGGAAGCTGAAAATTCAGTCCGCGCAGATTCGATCTTGTGCTGTTGACTTGCCGATAGTTCTAATCCTAAATAAATCAGGAATTTTTTCGTTAATGTTTCTAGGCGACGGGCAGAGTCATGTGCCCAGCCTAAGATCTCACGGATTTGGGCGATCTCCATGTCTTCGAGCTCGTCCTTGAGCCACGCGATCGTGCCTAAGATGCCATTGAGGGGCGTATTCAGTTCGTGGGATAGAGTAGAAGCTAAGTTGCCACGCAGCTCATTGAGGGTGCTTTCCAAGAGATTGATGGTATTTTCTTGGATGTGGTATAAGTTCTGGATATTATCATACTGTTGCTTGATTCTGAGCATTGAATGCACGCGAGCACGCAGTTCAATAGCATTTACAGGTTTACTGATGAAGTCGTCTGCTCCGGCAGCTAGACAGTTGGCAAGGTCTGATTTTGAGTTTAATGCTGTCACCATAATGATGGGAACGGCTTGCCATTTTGACATGGCTTTGATTTGCCGACAAATCTCGATGCCGTCTATTCCCGGCATCATCACATCCAGCAAAATAATATCTGGATCAAATAGGTCGAGGGATGCGATCGCTTCTTGCCCGCTGGCAGCGTAATGCAATTGATAATCCTGCTCTGATAACAGGGTTTCAATCACATCAAAGTTATCCGGCTCATCATCCACAATTAAGAGAGAGAATTGAGACATAATTGTCACCCTTTCAATAATGTAAAAAGTTTTATGATATCAATTCCCCTTGCACCGGAATGATTGTTGACTGTTGACTGTAGACGGGGGGGTCGAAAAACTGAATGGTTGAGTGTTAACTGTTGACTCGATTTTATTATTCCGATGCAACCGGAAACGATATGAGTTCATGTGATACTCGTCAGCTATGCTGCCAAAGTGATTTCAAAAATGGCACCTTGTGGTTGGTTGCTTCTGACACCAATTTCGCCCCCATGTGCCTCAACGACCATTTTGCAGAAAGCTAAACCCAACCCTATTTGAGAGACATCTGACATCAAATTTCCAATCTCGTATTTCTCAAAAATCTTGTGCCGCAATGTATCAGGAACACCCGGCCCCAAGTCTATAACCTGGATTTTGGCATTGCCAGATGTGAGGAATTCTACATTCACTATGATTTGACTATTGGCTGGGGAAAACTTAATAGCATTCGAGAGGAGATTATCCAGCGTTCGGTGTATCATGGTGGCATCAACCGAGACTTTCCTACTGGTTTTTCCTGGTAATTGAGCGACCAGCGACTGATTTTTTTTAGCAGCGATAGCTTCAAAGTTTGATATGGCAGACTTTACGAGATCGCACAGATAAATCTCTGTGTAATTGAGACGGGTTTTACCGGATTCTAGTAAAGCAATTTGCAATAAATCATCAATTAATAGCTGTATTGCTTGTGCAGAAGAGTAAAGTCGAGTCAGTTGGGTTTGTAGTTTTTCTCTAGGATACTCTACGCTTTTTAGGAGTTCCAAGCCAAGCAAGATACCAGCCAGGGGATTGCGTAAATCGTGGACTACCATTTTCACCATATCTTCCCGCAATTTGAGTAAGCTTTGCAGGTCGTCATACTGGTGCTTAATTCGCAGCATACAGTGAACTCTGGCACGTAGTTCAATAGCATTTACAGGTTTACTAATGAAGTCGTCAGCGCCGGCAGTCAGACAATGGGCAAGGTCTGATTTTGAGTTTAATGCTGTCACCATCATGATGGGAACGGCTTGCCATTTTGGCATGGCTTTGATTTGGCGACAAACTTCGATGCCATCTATTCCTGGCATCATCACATCCAGCAAAATAAGATCGGGATTAAATATGTCGAGGGATGCGATCGCTTCTTGCCCGCTGGCAGCGTAATGCAATTGATAGTCTTGGTCGCTCAAGAGGGTTTCAATTACATCAAAATTATTGGGATCGTCGTCAATGATTAAAACGGATGGTCTGTTCACGGGTTATCTTTACTTAGAAGCTAAAAGTTGTTGAATAGTGCTTGCCAATTGCTTCAGCTTGACGGGTTTGGTGAGGTAATCATTGGCTCCGGCGGCAAGACAACGATCGCGATCGCCCGTCATGGCTAAGGCAGTTAGGGCAATGATCGGCAGATCAACTAAGTTTGGATCGCAGCGAATACGCTGCATAGCTTCTAGACCATCCATACCAGGCATTTGAATATCCATCAAAATTAGATTGGGGTTTTCAGACTTGGCCAGGGCGATCGCCTCCTCTCCATTCTTAGCCAAGAGAATGCGATAGCCTTTAGCTCTCAGGTAACTCGAAACCGTACTGATATTGGCTTCGTTGTCTTCTGCCAGCAAGATTAAGGGAGAACCTCCCTGCTGTTCGGGCTGGCTGGGTTCGATGCGGGGCTCTGTTTGGGATTCCAGGTCAACAGAGGAGGGCGCACAACCAGTGCAGGGAAGCTCGATCGTGAAGCAACTTCCTACACCCACAGTGCTGGTGAGTCCCACCTGCCCGCCGTGGAGTTCGACGATGCGTTTCACCAGGGCAAGCCCCAAGCCAGTGCCTGTATATTGACGATTCAGGGCGCCATCGATTTGGATAAAGGGCTGAAACAGTTTGTTGATATGTTCTGGGGCAATACCAATACCTGTATCGATGACGGCAATTCGCAGAGTCTCTTTGACCAAAAAATGGGGTGGGGAATCGGCAGAATCTGGGTCTGCCCGGCGCTGTTGACCGCTGACTTCTAGGGTGATGCGTCCTCCGTTAGGAGTGAATTTGACAGCGTTGTTGAGCAGGTTGATCAAGACTTGGCGCATCCGCCGTTCATCAATCAATAAGTCGGGCAGATTGAGTGGCATTTGAATCTCTAGCTGGATGCGTTTTTGCAGGGCTTGTTGTTTGATAAATGCCAGACTGGATTGACAGAGATGATTGATTGAAACTGGGGTGCAATCGAGTTCCATTTGACCCGATTCAATTTTGGCGACATCCAAAATGTCGTTGATTAACTCTAGCAAGTGAGAGCTACTCCGCTCGATGGTTTGTAAAGCTTTGATTTGTTGTTCGTTGACGGTGCCAAATACTTGCTCTTGTAGCCCCTCGCTCATGCCCTGAATGGCATTAAGGGGGGTGCGGAGTTCGTGGCTCATGTTGGCGAGGAATTCGTCTTTGAGACGGGTAGCACGGGCCAGTTCTTCGTTAGAGGCTCCCAGTTGTTGGTTGCGCTCGGTGAGTTGCTGCTGGGCTTGTTGTCGTTCGGTGAGTTCTTGCTGCAACTGCTTAAATAGGCTAGCTTGTTGAATTGCGATCGCCAACTGGTTGGCAATTTGTTGCAGGAGTTGCGCTTCAGACTCTTGCCATACCCGTTGTTCTCGACAGGCATGGACGACTAAAACCCCCCACAGCTTCTTGGTTTGCCCAGGGGCAACCCATCTATGGCTTTCGCTGCTTCGGACTTCTTGCAGGATAGGTGCAACGATTTTGGACTGGATTTGACCAACGCTTGCGTATTCCACCAAGCAATCAGTCCAGATATCGGTCATTACATCGGGGACGATGCGGGGCTTGCCCTGCCAGTACCGGTTGAGGATTTCTGGCGACCACAGTTCGTCCTCCCAGTGATGGTCTTTGAGCGCGGGGAACTCGCTAGAGACAGCTTCTTCAACAATTTGACTTCTGCCATCCCCAAATACCCGGAACACGATGATGCGATCGCCTTGCAAGATTTCTTTGACTTGCTGTGTCACAGTCGCCAAAATTTGGTTAATATCCAACGATTCGCGAATTTGCTGGGCGATTTCTCCCAAAGTTCGTTGCCGTTGCAGTTGTAAAGCGATCGCATTTTCTGTTTGCTTGCGGATAGCCAATTCTGATTGTACCTGTTCGTAGAGGTAAGATTGCTGAATTGCGATCGCTAATTGGTTAGCAATTTGTTTAAGTAAATTGATTTCCCAGTCTTGCCATTGGCGCGGACGATCGCATTGATGAACAATCAGCAACCCCCAGAGGGTTTGATTCTGAATAATTGGAACTACGAGTTTGGCTCTGACCTCGATGTCTGCGAGGAATTCAACCAAGCAGGGTAGGATTGACTCGTTTTCATCTTCGGTATCGTTTAGGGCATAAACTCTTCCTTGGATATAGCGCTCGTAGTTGTCTTCGGGGAAAACCTCTTCTGGGAAGAGGATATCCAGGAGCTTAAGCCTATTTTGCGAAACAGATTCAGCAATGGCAGCCCCGGTTCCTTCAGGAAAAACCCGATAAACCAGCGTTCGGTCTGATTGCAATACCTGATGGATTTCCTCAACAGTGCTATTGAGAATCTCGTCGAGATGCAGAGACGATCGCATCCGTTGAGTAATCGCTCCCAGCAAACGTTCCTGTTTTGCTTGTTGTTGCAATCTCACTTCGGCTTCTTTGCGATCGGTGATATCCTGAAACGTGCCTACCAGACCAATAACATTATCTGAGCAGTCTCGCAGGGGAGCCTTGTGGGTTTCGAGAAATATTTGTTTTCCATTGGGTAGGGTTAGCGTTTCTTCGATTCCTAATATAGGTTCACCCGTTTCCATTAACCGCCGATCCATCGCACAATACTCGTTCGCCTCGACTTCTTCCTGGCAAATATCTAAATCTTTTTTACCTATACTTTCGGTCGTAGATGGCAAGCCTAGAGTTTTGGCAAACTGCTGATTGCATCCTAAAAAAACCGACTCTCGATTCTTCCAAAACACGGCGAGCGGGATGGTATCGAGTACCGTTTGCAGAAACTGCTGAGATTCCTGCAAAGCTTTCTGCGCCTGTTTGCGATCGCTGATGTCTACTAATACACAAATAGTTTGATCCTCTGAGCCTGGAAGAAGTGCGGCTCCGAGCAGGACAGAAATCCGGCTGCCATCCTTACGGTAGTATTCCTTTTCCAAGGACTCGATCTCGCCCTCCTGTGTCAGGCGCTCGAGCGCTAAAAAATCAGCGGGGAGATATTCGGGGGGGGTCATGTCATGCCAATGAATCATCCCAGCATTTAGTTCCTCCCGAGTGTAGCCAACCATCTGTAAGAAGCGATCGTTGGCCTCGGTAATGTTCCCCTGAAAATCGGCAAACATCATGCCGCTCACAGAGGAATCAAACACCCGGCGGAAGCGCATTTCACTGCTTTCCCTGGCGAGTTCAGCTTCTTTGCGATCGCTGATATCCGATAAAATTCCCTGGATGCTAATCAATTCCCCTTCAGCATTTATAACGGGTGTGGCGCTGCTTCTCACCCAGACATAATTGCCATCTCGGTGGCGGTGTCGGAACTCATAATCACTTGACTTTTTACCAAATTTGATATTCTCCCGATAACCCGTAACCACCAAAGGGCGATCGTCTGGATGCACCAGATATATAAACGACTTACCAATCCATGCACTCTCGTCCCAGCCAAACATGGTCTTGAATTGCGGTGACACATAAGTGAGTATGCCATCGGGTTCACATGACCAGATCAAATCATTAGCCCCTTCTACCAGCCGCCGGAATTTAGCTTCACTCTCTGCTAATTCGGCTTCGATCTGTTTGCGATCGCTGATATCCCGGCCTACACAAATCAATAATCCATCGTCTGTGAGGGTCAGGGACAGCCCTTGGGCAAAGGTAGAGCCATCTTTGCGGACGGCGATCGCCTCTCCCTCCCAAGCGCGATCGTACCCCAGCACCGGAAAGACTTCCCGCTCAAACCGTTCTAACTCCTCTGGGGAATACAAAAGTTGCCAGGTTTTGCCCAGCAGTTCTTGGGGATGTTCGTAGCCAAACAATTCTAGATGGGCTTGATTCAAATAGAGGTAGGTATCTGCTTGGAGAATCGCAATGCCCTCGATCGCTGCCTCAATTGCCGCCAGTTGTATTTTTAGGGTTTCTTGGGTTTGTTTGATATCGCTAATATCGGCAAAATAGCCAACAATCTCGGTTGGGCGACCTTGTTCATCTCGCACCAGGCGCATTGCATCCCGTATCCAAACGTAGTAACCATCGCGATGCAAAAATCGATATTCATGCTGATGAGTGTCGTACTCAAAGAGAGCCGATAGATCTGCCAAAACTCTAGGGGCATCTTCTGGGTGAAGATGGTTAATCCAGAAGCTGGGGGTCGATACAACTTCTTCTGGCTTGTAGCCCAAAATAGTTTCGATATTTTTGCTGATGAAGGTTGAGTCATAGTCGCGATAGGGCTTAGAGCTATAGATCATCGCGGGACTGGATGCCAGAAGAAATTCGAGGCGTTCTTTCAACAGGCGATTTTCTCGCTCTGTCTGTTGGCGATCGGTAATGTCTTGGATCAAAGCCAGCGAATAGAGATGTCCATCATCACCCGATAGGACAGAAGTGGAAATGGAGATAGTGCGCCGCTGTCCATCTTGACGCTGGATTTCCCTTTCCACAGCGATCGGCTCCATCTGTTTACAGTTGACGATCGCCTGTTCTGGATCTTCTAGATTCGGGTACCAGGTTTGATACCACCCCAGACGGTTAATTTCTTCTAAGGTGTAACCCGTAATCACTTGCATTTGCTGATTCCAGACTGTGAAGCGGACAAAGGGAAACTCCTCAACTTGATGGAAAACGCACAGCCCTTCTGCCATGTTTTCTACAATTTGTTGACGGAAAGTATTTTCCTGCCGAAGCGTTGCTTCGGCCAACTTGCGATCGGTAATGTCGAAGCGAATGGCTAGATACTGAAAAGGTCGCCCACCATCGTCCACAAAGGGGACGATGGTGGTGGCAACCCAATACAGGCTACCGTTTTTTGCCCGATTGCAAATTTCACCGCGCCAAATCTGACCGCTGTTAATGGTGCGCCACAAGTCTTGGAAAAAAGCAGGGGGATGATAGCCAGAGTTGACAATGCGATGGGTTTGTCCGATCAGTTCATCGCGGGAGTAGCCAGAGACTAAACAGAAGCGATCGTTGACGTAGGTCATCACCCCTTCGCGATCGGTGATGACCACAATGGCAGACTGATCCAAGGCCTGTTTAAAGGCTGATAATTCTTGAATTAACTGCTGTCGTTGGAGTTCAGCCTGTTTGCGTCTGCTAATATCCAAGTTGACCCCAATCATGCTCTGGGGATTGCCTTGAGCATCTCGCAGGACCATACCAAAGGTTTTAATAAAGTGGAGGCTGCCATCGGGATGCAACACTCGAAATTCGGTATTAAATTCTGCCTGTCCTAAGACGGCTTGCTGGAGCAAGGTTTCGGTGGCGGTGCGGTCTTCGGGATGTAGCCGGTTTGCCCAAATGTCGTAAGGCTCAGGGGAATCAGATTGTTTTGTGACACCGTACAGTTGGTACATCCGCTCATCCCAAAAGACGGTGTTCTGTACAATATCGAAGTCCCAACAGCCGATCGCCCCTGATTTGAGAGACAAAGCGAGGCGATCCGATACTTTCTTTAGTTCCGCTTCTGCACGTTTGCGCTCGCTAATATCTTGGGCGATGCCTAAAAAGCCGATAATTTGCTGATTGACATCCTTGAGGGCGGTGATGGATAGCGACATAGGAAATCGACAACCATCTTTGCGGATATAGCTCCACTCTTCTTCGCTGACCAAGCCTTGGCGTGCTTTGGCAACAAGAACCTCAAAGCCGGGAGGAATATTTTGCCCTAGTTGGGCAGATAGTGATGCTGCCCGGTCAATTACCTCCTTTGCATCGTGGAAGAGTGCGGGGGTGGCTTTGCCGATGATTTCTTGAGCACTGTAACCCAGCATCCTTTCGGCTCCAGCATTAAAGGTCTGGATGATGCCAGTTAGGTCAGTGGAGATGAGGGAGTAATCAGTACCATTGAGGATGGCGCGTTGCAGGCTGTTGACTTGGGAAAGCTCTTGGGTGCGTTCTGCGACTTTGGTTTCTAGCTGTTGGTTGAGTTCCTGGAGTTGTTGTTCGGCTTGTTTGCGATCGCTAATGTCTGTAGTAGTTCCTACATACCCGACTACTTGCCCGTCTGCATCCAGTTCGGGAACGGACTGCCCATATACCCAAGTCACAAGACCGTCGGGATGTTGAAAGCGATATTCGAGTTGGAAAGAGCCCTTTTCTTGGATAGATTGCTCCCATTCGGCGATGACCCAATCGCGATCGTCGGGGTGTAGCCCTTGTTGCCATCCTTCCCCGATGGCGGTTCTTGGGGTGAGTCCGCTGATCAGACACCACCAATCGTTAACATAGATGCACTTGCCCGCAGCATCGGCGCGGAAAATCCCCACTGGTACGGCTTCCACTAGGCTGACGTAGCGTTCTTCGCTTTCTTGCAGGCGGACTTCAGTTCGTTTGCGATCGCTAATGTCGGTAATGGTGCCTATATAGCCGCTCTGATGTCCATTGGCATCGAGTTCGGCGACGCACTGCCCATAAACCCACGTTACCGTACCGTCGGGACGTTGAAAGCGATATTCGAGTTCAAAAGAGTGGTTCCCTTGGATAAATTGCTTCCATTCGGCAATGACCCAATCGCGATCGTCGGGGTGCACTCCTTGTTGCCATCCCTGTGCGATAGTGGCTCCTGGTCTGAGTCCGCTGAGCTGAAAGCAGCGATCGTTGACATAGGTGCATAGCCCCTCGGCATCGGTGCGAAAAATCCCCACCGGAGCCGCAGCGGCAAGGGCGGCGTAGCGTTGTTCGCTCTCGATCAGGGTGGCTTCGATCCGCTGTCGCTTTACCAGTTCATTCTGCAATTTTTGCTGGATCGTGGCTTGCCCAAGGGCGATCGCCACCTGTAGAGAAACTTGTCGCAGGAGTTCGATCTCGTCAGTCGTCCAAGAGTGTGCAGTGGCTCGATAACTGGCGATCATTAATCCGCGCAGTTGTTCCTCAATCACGATCGGCACCATCAGCTTGGCGCGAATATCAAACCCCACTAACATTTCCTGATGGCACGGGGTCATTGCTTCGCCGTAGATGTCGTTGATGACGCGAATTCTGCCCTGGCGATAGGGTTCCAGCCATTCGGGGTTCATGCAAGGATCGCGGGCTTCCCTATGGAGCACCGATCGCCCCGTGTCAGTAATCGCTTCCGCAATCACTGTGCCGCTAAAGTCAGGTCGAAACTGGTAAATGATGACGCGATCGCACCCCAGAAGCGAGTGAATTTCCTGCACCGTAGTATGCAGAATATCTGACAAATTCAGGGACGAGCGGATCTGCTCGGCAATGGTATTGAGAAGTTGCTCTCGATCGGCCTTTGCTTTGAGGGCGGCTGTCCGAGCTTCCACCTGCTGCTCGAGCTCAAGGTTGCGATTTGCCAGCAGCGCCACTTTTTCCGCCTCTAGGCGCACCACCTTCTGTTCCCACTTCTGGACCAGTTTGTATAGCTCCAGCGGGTTGAGGGCTTGCAGCAAACTGGTCTGGGTGACGATGCCTAATAGTTCTCCTAGCTCCCCCGTCACCGCCAACCGACGGATCGATCGCTGCTCCATGATCTCCTGCACAGTCCAGAGCGGCTCCTCTGGCTTGACCTTAAAAATCGGCGTACTCATCACCGCCTCAGCTAGACAGGTTTCCAGGTTCAAGCCCAATGTCTGAAATTGCACAATATCCCGCTCGGTGAGAATCCCCACTGGAATTTGTAGCGGTTCAGTAGAGATTCCGCCTGGGTGCACGATCATCACCGAACTGACGCGATGCTCTGCCATAAGTTGGGCGATCGCCAGTAGGGAACAATCCGGCGCAGCACAAATCACTTCGCGGGTCATCACTTCTGCTACGATACGCAACCGCAGCAGGTCGATCGGTCGAGAGGTTTGCCGCAGACTTTCGTGAGTCACTAGGCCAACTAGGCGATCGAGATCGTCGAGGATGGGCAAATGGCGAATCTGGTGCTGCTGGAGCAGGTTAATCGCAAAAAATAAATCGGTGAAGGCGGACTCGCGGAGGGTGACGACGGGGTGTGCCATCACCTCCCGGAGCGCCACATTCTCCAAGGAACGCTGCCCAGCACTCAGCCGCACCACATCTCGCTCGGTCACTACGCCGACCAATTGCTCGTTTTCCACTACCAACACGCAGCTCGATCGCGCCTCTAGGTGGAGGTCGTCGAGTTGACCATCCGCCGTTCTAGGGGTGTTGCAGAGCGATCGCACGCCGCTCATTTGGGCGATCGCATCCATCACCGTCGTATCGGGCGAAACCACCAAGGGTTCCCGGACGATCGCAGTCTTGAGTTCTATTGCAGTGAGAGCCGTAGTACGCATGAACATGAGTTTATAGGGTTTTATTGCTGATTATTTTTTTAAACACTTCGCCTTAAACACATGAGCTGATAACCTAGCCTGGCGTCAGCCATAGTAATGAGAAGAGTTACTTAGCTGCACGACATTCTCTAAATATTATATTTACTTACTGTTGGCTCCTGCATGAAATGAGTTAGGGAAATTCGGCGAATCTAAGGTAACGATATCTTATGAATTTCATGAGATAATAAAAACAGAAAGTAACGCTCTCTTATGAATTTCATGAGATAATAAAAACAGAAAGTAACGCTGTTTCATTACTTTCCTGAAATAATAAAACAAGAAAGTGCCGTAAACCCTTTACGACTATGTTGAAGCTCGGAGAACTCGGCGTAAAGATAAAATTTGTTGACGATTGACGATTACGGTGAATTATAGAGAGCATACAAAACACTCTCCCTCGAAGTGAGAAATTGTGAGGCGTTTAATTACTTTCATGTAGGATTTTTCTGATATGAAGCGTAAAACACTACCAGCAATATCTCGTGTAGTGGGATTAAGCAATAAACAAAAACCCGGGGATTTTCTAAGCGAATTACTTGAAAAGTAGAAGGCTTGATATAGCTAGATTAAACCTTCTTCTACAAGAACGACCAGCATAATAATTTTTTATAATTATTGTTGATAAAGTAGGAAATTAAAAGAAAGGTAATATAACCGATTCTCTAAAACGATGTCAACACTGAAATAGAGTTTTAGTAAGTAGGTGTGAGCAAATAAAACTGTGTTAAATATATAAGTTACTACAGAGAATGTTTCTACTGAGTAAACTAAATATATGGGGGCTATATTAAGGGTATTTTGACTCAAAAGCAAGACAAAAATCTCTGACAATATAGAACGGCGGATGGAACACAAAAACTTAAGTACGCCCGCCCTTGTAGTTAGATTAAATGCACCTGGCTGGTACGTTGGAAAAATAGCTGCTGCGGATTAATTGGACTCCACCCACAGGAAAATAGGTTTTACATAAATGGCAAAAACTGTTAAAGAAAAAGATTTTGTAATTTTGTGACTGCTTTTTAAAACAGAAGTTAAAAGAAGAAAAAATAGAGCTTTTATAAGAAAGCCTCAAAAAAAACTACCTACATACCCCAGTATTTTATTAGATGAACAACTATAAAAAGAGCGTTCTATTCTATTAAGTCACAACTGATTAAAAAAATCATAAAAAAAAGGTTGTTTATTTGCGAACGAGAAAGGAAGAGTCATAAAGGAAACCAAGAATCTGCATTACACCAAATTAAACCAGACCTAGATATGTTGTAATCGGCTGCGTGGGTGGAAGAAATCGGGTGAAAATATTTTGTTCAATCATGGTTTTGTGCAAGGAGTGAACCTGGTTACACTTATTACCAACGAGGGTAGTAAAAACTGCTGAAATAAACGAAACGGCGGAATCGTAGATTATTGTAAGAATTTTATAACATTAAATTAGCTGGATTTGCGGTTTGGTAATTTGGTTTATCGAAAAGTTTATATCAAGCTCATGGAGCAATAAGCCCAAAAACCTGCTAAATTAGACGCTCCAAAATAATCAGCCAAAACAACGGACAATACACCGATATCAAGAATTAAAACTGTTAGTTTAAAAATAAAAAAATAGGGTGTACATATTTTTTATCCAAATATTGTGCCGAAATAAACCCAATTGAATTGGAGTGGCAACTATGAAAAAAGATGAATTAGTGGGAGAGATATTTGACTCGGAGTTAGAAGTCGCCACGCCGTAATTCATGGATTAGAAGTTAGAGGAGAAAGAGGAAACTACCGTACACAACGTGTTAAATTTCACTTTAATCACGCTACTTAATATTTAGTTACATAAAGATTATTTTTCCCGCCTACCTACTTAAGCCACAGCTTATTACTCGACCGAACAGCAGGCTGGCTTATTTGCATCTACTTACTTATTTATTCCGTGATTTATTCGATCGCAAGTCTAGCAATACTTTTTTATTAAGAAAAAAATATGACATTAAGTACACAGAAACCCGGTTTTTTAACACCAGTGCCTGCTGGAAGCTCCGAAAGTAGAAACGAGAAACCGGGTTTCTTAGGCCAGGTAAGAGCATCCTAATTTACAAAAATTATCACATTAAATATCAATGCGGTACTCTCAAATCAGCCGCGAGTTAAGTTAGACTGAATTGTCAGTGCGTGAATTATTCACAGGTTAGCATCTATGCAGCTCAAACATCTGAATCAGCCTTCACAAGAACTCTCTACCTCTTGCGAGCATAACATCAAAGAGACCCAGCCACCAAAGCCCAATTATTTCGCTCACATAGCCCGTTCCTTGGGCAACCTCAGTATTCACGACAAAATCTGCCGTGGGTACGCACTGGCTCTTTGTGTTGCGATTGGGGGAACGACTGTCGGGATGTTGGTGGGCACTCATTACTATCGCAGAATTAACAATCAAGTACACCTCGATCGAGAAACTCAGCTTTTACATAAGTTGCAGGTGGCTTTAGTTCGGACGCAAAACAGCCAAGAGTGGCTGATTTACGGCATCGACAAGCCCCAAATATTTGACAGCAAATACAAACAGCTACAAAAGAATATTTACAGCTTAAAAGAGTTACTATCTGAAGTTAAGAAACCTAAATACCTGAAACAAATAAAAGGGGTAGGTAAATTTAGAAATACTTGCAATTCCCTACTGTCTAATTATATTTATCAACTAGAAATAGTTAATAAAAAAATTAGTCAGTTGCCCAATAACCCCGCTCAACAAAGCGTAAAACGTAAGTTGCTGTCGAATTTCGCTCGAAATAAAACAGGGTTGCAACTAAATACGGCTGTCAATGATATAGCAGCAATTATCGCTCGCGCCCAAGAGCAAGAAGATGCAGGGCGGGAGGATCTGCTGCGAGCCCAGGCGCTGCGGGTGCAAATAATTTTGGGTAGCATGGCACTGTCGATCGTCGTTGCAGCAGTGCTGGCGGGCTTCACCAGTCGGGCGATCGCCAAACCCCTCGCCGCTGTAACTAAAATTGCTCAGCGAGTCACTGAAGAATCTAATTTTCAGTTGCAAGTACCAGTTACCAGCACCGATGAAGTGGGAGTATTAGCAGCTTCGCTGAATCAACTGATTCAGAAAGTAAATCAGTTGCTACAAGAATTGAAATCCGAACAACAAATCCAGATACTTCAAAATGAAAAAATGGCAACTTTGGGGCGGATGTTAGCCGGTGTTGCTCACGAAGTTAACAACCCAATCAATTTTATCTATGCCAATATCGACCCAGCCCGAAATTATGTTGAAGATATTTTAGATTTGCTCAAAACTTACGAAACAGAAATTGCCAACCCGCCTGCCGCAGTGCTGGCGAAAGGCGAAGAAATAGACATCGATTTTCTCAAAGAAGATTTGATCAAAATATTTGACTCAATGCAAGTAGGCGCTGAAAGAGCCAAAGCTATTATTTTAAGTTTGAAAGATTTTTCTCGCCTCGATGAGGCAGCCCCTCATCCCGTCGATTTGCACGCCTGCATAGACAGCAGTTTGCTGATTCTAAACAGCCGAATAAAACAAGGCATTGAAGTGGTGTGCAATTACGGGAACATCCCGAGTATTGAAGGCTATATGGGTTTGCTTTACCAGGTATTTGTGAATCTCCTGAACAATGCACTAGATGCTGTGGAAGAGAAAGCAAACATTGAGAAAACCAGCTCTGAGGAGGCGAAAAAACAATCGGCTTCGGACTCAAGCAAACAAGAAGCACCGAGTTTTTCGCCGAGAATTGTGATTGCTACAGAATACTTGGACGACGACTCAGTGGTAGTGCGAATTTCTGATAACGGTATGGGAATAGCGCCCGAGAGTCAAGAAAAAATGTTTGAAACATTCTTTACTACTAAACCGAGAGGTGTAGGTACTGGTTTGGGATTGGCAATTGGTCGCGAAATTATTGTTAAGAAACACGGGGGAACGATTAACTTTTGGTCGGAGGTAGGAACGGGGACGGAATTTTCGATCGCCCTGCCGATTAAGCATGAAGATTCAATGCCAAATACGCTCTTACAACCTCCAAATGCTCGGGAATCAAATTCCATAGGCAACGAGAAAGTGCCAACCAAGGTTGAAAAAAGAGGAACTGTAAAAACTTAAAAATTATCCGTTTTTATCCCTGTTTGAAAAAAGAATGCAACTGCAAGCAAGCTCTCCACTATGATGTCAGAATTCATTCCACCTCTAAAATCTCAAATCTCAAATCTCAAATGGTATGAGATTTCTTACTGACTGACTGTCGTTATCTCACTTACTGAGTGATAATACCAAAATAAAAACTATTTTCCATAATCTTGAAAAACAGGATTTGCTATAATTTAAAGTTGAGCAATCACTGTACGGAGCGAAAATTATGGGACTATTTGACCAAATTTTGAGCGCGATCGACAATCCCAACCAACAAGCAAGCCCCAATCAGTTGGGCAACATTCTCGGTGCGGTAGAGCAGTTGAGCGGCAACCAGGGCATCGATGCGGGTACGACTCAGCTAGCAATGTCGGTTTTGGGCGGACACGTGCGATCGGCATTGCAAAACGTGCGATCGCAGTCAGGAGACGCACAAGCTCAACAACTTGTCAACCAATTTAGCGGCACAAATCCCAATCCGCAAGCGGTACAGAGTTTGTTCGGAGTCGGTCAACTGACGCAGATAGTGAATGATATCGCCCACAGAACCGGTTTGAATAACGCCACAGTGCAGGCGATGATACCTGTTTTGGTGCCGCTGGTGCTGAATTTGCTAAAAACCGGCAGCAACGCCCAAAACCCAGCCCAAGGCAGCAATCCTGTTTTGAATACATTTTTAGATTCAGATGGAGACGGCGACGTAGATATTACTGACGCCATGTCGATGGCAGGCCGCTTTTTGAATCAGCGCAGTTAATTTGAGAATTTTTTAACCGCAGATATCAGCGGATGAACACAGATGAACGCAGATAAAATTCCATCTGCGTTCATCTGCGTTTATCTGCCTTCATCTGCGGTTAAAAAAATTCCTACTTTAACCCAAACCTAAATCAGTCACAGCACCGACACTGCTAGAAGAAACCAACTTAGCGTATTTAGCCAAAACGCCCTTAGTATAGCGCGGTTTAGGAGGCTGCCAAAGAGCCCGCCGCTGCTCCAATTCTGCATCAGAAACATTGAGCTGCAACAAGCGATTTTGAGCATCAATTGTAATCGAATCGCCCTCTTGTACCAGAGCAATTGTCCCGCCAACTTGCGCTTCGGGTGCAACGTGACCGACAACCATGCCGTAAGTTCCGCCAGAGAAGCGGCCGTCAGTAATTAACCCTACAGAATCGCCCAAACCTGCGCCAATAATTGCCGAAGTTGGTGCTAACATTTCGCGCATTCCCGGCCCGCCTTTAGGCCCTTCGTAGCGGATGATAATCACATCTCCGGCTTGAATTTTGCCGGCTAAAATTGCCTCCAAACAATTTTCTTCCGATTCAAATACCCGCGCCGGGCCGGTAATTTGCGGTTTCTTAACGCCAGTAATTTTAGCAACTGCTCCTTCTGTTGCCAGATTTCCCCTGAGAATTGCTAAATGTCCTTGGGCGTAAATCGGCTTGTTCCAAGGGCGGATGACATCTTGGTCGGTGCGGGGTTCGGCTGGAATATCTGCCAACACTTCCGCAACAGTTTGACCGGTAATAGTCAGCGCGTCTCCATGCAGCAAACCCTGTTCTAGCAGGATTTTCATTACTTGGGGAATGCCGCCGGCTTTGTGCAAATCGGTTGCTACGTATTTGCCGCTGGGTTTGAGGTCGCACAGCACCGGCACTTTCGCTCTAATAGTTTCAAAATCGTCGAGGGACAACTCAACGCCGATCGCATTGGAAATGGCTAATAAATGCAGCACAGCATTGGTTGAACCGCCGACTGCCATGATTACCGCGATCGCATTTTCAAAGGCCTTGCGAGTCAAAATTTGGCTCGGTAACAACTGTTTGCGGATCGCTTCCACCACCACTTTTGCAGATTCGGCAGCGCTGTCAGCTTTTTCGGCATCCTCAGCAGCCATTGTCGAAGAATAAGGCAAACTCATGCCCATCGCTTCAAAAGCACTCGACATCGTATTTGCTGTGAACATTCCGCCGCAAGAACCCGCACCCGGACAAGCATTCTGTTCCACTGCATTGAGTTCTGTTTGGTCAATTTTGCCTGCGCTGAATTGACCGACTGCTTCAAAAGCGCTGACAACGGTTAAATCGCGTCCGTTGTGGTGTCCTGGTTTGATCGTGCCACCGTAAACAAAAATAGCAGGAATGTTCATGCGGGCGATCGCAATCATCGCCCCCGGCATATTTTTATCGCAACCGCCGACAGCCAGCAACCCGTCCATACTTTGGCCGTTGCAAACAGTTTCTATCGAATCAGCAATTACATCTCTCGACACCAGAGAATATTTCATCCCTTCTGTTCCCATCGAGATCCCGTCGCTGATAGTAATCGTACCGAACATCTGTGGCATCGCCCCAGCTTCCTTTGCACCCGCAATAGCCCGCAAAGCGAGGTCGTTCAATCCCATATTGCAGGGCGTAATCGTGCTGTACCCGTTGGCAATCCCCACAATCGGCTTAGTGAAATCGCCGTCACCAAAACCGACTGCCCGCAGCATTGCTCGGTTGGGCGCGCGCTGCACGCCCCCAGTCACAGCTTGGCTTCTCAAATTTTCAGGCATTTTAAAATTTCCTTTGTCTGTTGACAGTTGACAGTTGACAGTTGACAGTTGACAGTTGTCAGTTGTCAACTGCCAGCTCGCCCAAAAACGAATACAAGTTTCCGATAATCGTCGTGGTGAGCCCATAATTTTAGACCAAAGTTCCGGCTCCCAGATGAATCTGTGGAGCAAATCTAAAATCTAAAATCTAAACTCGACTGACTCAGTGCCGAGCGCCGAGAGTTTTACCCTATTGTTGATTTTCTCAGAAGCTTTGATATTTGTCAGACCTTTTAGGAGGCAGTGGCACAGCAGTGTCCGGAAAGCCGTGCAAAGATTCTACAGATAGTACAGCGTGCAGAGTGAATACCGTAGTTATCTGGGATGATGTGGTAACACCCATCACTCTAACGTTTAAAAAAAATTGCGAGGCGAATGACATGGAGGCCGATCGAATTCTGAGGCAATATGCGGCCGGAGAAAGAAATTTTCGAGAGATTAACCTCGTCGGGGCCGACTTAAAAGGGGTAAACCTCAGCGAGGCTAACTTTACCAGAGCGAATTTCCAAGACGCAAACCTCAAAGGCGCTAACCTGACGGGAGCGAACTTGCGCGAGGTGAAATTGGCAGGGGTGGACTTGACGGAAGCCAACCTCAGCGAAGCAAATCTCATCGGTACCGATTTGAGCCGCGCCAATCTCAGCGGGGCTAACCTGATGGGAGCCAACCTGCGCGGATCAATGGCGAGAGAAGTCAACATGACCAAGGCTAATTTGACCGAAGCTAATTTGACCGAAGCCAACTTTACCGAAGCGAATTTGTTTGCGGCCAACTTAACCGACGCTAGCATGATTCGTATTAATTTGATGAAGGCAAATTTGAGTTGGTCAACTCTCAAAGCGGTAAACCTGACAAATGCCATCCTCAGCGAGTCGCTTTTAGAAAGAGCTAATCTGAATCAGGCAATTCTCAGCGGGGCGATGGTGAGCGGGGCAAACTTGGCTGGTGCAGACTTGCGCCAAGTAACGATGGTTGGAGCTAATCTCACGGACGCTAATCTGAGCAATGCTAATTTGAGAGTTGCTAATGTGAGTTGGTCTACGCTGGCAAGAGCTAATTTGAGCGGTGCTAATTTGTACCGGGCAAAGCTGTGCTGGTCTAATTTCAGCGGGGCTGTTTTGGTGGAAGCGGTTTTGATTGATGCTAATCTCAATCGAACTAACTTCCGCGATGCCGATTTGAGGCGGGCAATTATGCCGGACGGCACAACTAATGATTCTTAAAATTTGATTGTTGACTGTTAACTGTTGACTGTGGACTGTTGACTGTTGATTGTTGACTGTGGACTGTTAACTTTTGACTAATGACTAATGACTATCACTGAATTATTGATGTTGGGTGCGGCGGGAGTTTTTGCCGGAATTCTAGCTGGATTTTTGGGTATCGGTGGCGGTACGGTTCTCGTGCCTTTGTTGGTGGCTCTCAATTACGCCCCCGTGGAAGCGGTTGCTACTAGCGGTTTGTCGATCGTCATTACAGCTATTTCTGGCAGCATCCAGAATTGGCGCATGGGCTACCTCAGCTTGAGCCAAGTCGCAGGCATCGGATTTCCCGCCGTCATCACAGCACAAATCGGTGCTTATTTGGCGGGGATATTTCCGCCTTACTTGCTGTTACTTACTTTTGGGCTGTTGCTGTGGCTGAATATTTATTTGATTGAAGTTCGCAAGCACCTGACAGCTAAGAAGAAAGCGGAACTAGAACAAGAGGAACTGGGAGGACAAGCGGGACAAGGAGAAAATGCTCAATTACCAATTACCAATCACGAATTACCCAATAATTCAAATATTTTATTTCATCCAACTTTTGCTAAAATTGCTACCGGCAGTGCGGCGGGTTTATTAGCCGGTTTGTTCGGCGTAGGCGGCGGCGTAATTATGGTTCCCCTGCAAATTTTGCTGTTAGGAGAAAGCATTAAAACCGCAATTCAAACCAGCTTGGGCGTCATAGTCATCACGGCAATTTCGGCGACGGCGGGACACGCGGCGCGCGGGAATGTTTTGTGGGTTGTGGGGTTAATTCTTGGCGGCGGCGGTTTGTTGGGCGCGCAGGTGAGCACGCGGTTTTTGCCGAGATTGCCCGATCGTATTGTTAGTTTAGCTTTTCGATCGCTCTTGGCAGTGTTATCGATTTATGTTTTCTGGCAAGCTTGGCAAAAATTTAGTAACGGGTAATGGGTAATTGGTAAGGTGCGCGGCAGAAGAACCCCCTACGAAAGAATGCGGGAAGATGCCCGCGCTGCACCCTACGAAAAACGAATAAGTAAGACTAATTTGCTGATAGTTTCTTCACGGCGCGAGTCAGACGCTGCAAATAAGGCTTGACAATTTCTTGATTTTGTCTCTGCAACTCGGACACTTGCTGCTGCAAATGCTGTATCTCGGTTTGCAGCATCCCTGCATCTATTGTGGGTCGATCGAGCAAGTCCTGCAATTGCTTGAGAGAACCTTGGATGGTATCGAAGTCTACTTCGTTCGATCGCTCCTGTAACTGAGCCGTAATAGTTTTAACTTCAGTTAACTTTTCGCCCATCAATAAAAATCGGACGTTGACATTTTCCCAATCATGCTCTCTCAGGGCGCTAGTTTCCAAAATGCGGAGTTTTTGCTGCAAATCGGAGAGGATCGTGTAGAGTTCCTGAGAATCAGCAGGCAGCGCCTGGGCTTGGCGTTCGAGGGAGGCTACGGCAGCTTGTACCTCGGCGATGGCCCCGGATTCCAAGCCCTGGAGTTTCTGCTGCAAGTCAGAGACGGCGGTGTAGAGTTCCGCAGGTTCTCCAGGTAGTATCTGAACTTGCTGCGATCGACGTTCTACTGCGGCCTGTAAGTCCGTAATCGCAGAATTTGCCTTTTGTTGCATTTGTTGCTCGAAACGCTGGCGATTGGCGAGATTTATCGAGAGTGCTGCGGTTAAGGGGGCGGCAGCGTAGACAATTTGGCCCGACAATCCTGCAGCAATCGTGCCAATCGCTGAACCAGCAACAGAGGCGTATTCTACCAATTCTAGCCAGTCCGGCTGGTTCGGGGCACTTCTCAAAGCTGGGAATGATGCTTTTTCAATCTTCTGCATAGCCTTTTAGTCGTAGTCGGATAGATGGCGATACGGACATGATAAAAGCGATCGGCAAATAAATCAGGGCTATTTGTCAAAATTTCCTGATTGTGGTATTTTCATTGACCGAAACCATCCAGGATACAAGCCCCCCGATTCATCCGTAGAGAAATAAAAAACCTGTATCCGATAAACCAGGCCCCGAATTGATCGGTGGGGTCAAGGCTTCAATTCTTTAATCTCAAATCTCAAATCTCAAATCGATTGACCTCCTGCCGAATACCTTCTGCCTTCAAAACGGTCAATCTCAGTTGACATCCTCACACCCGCTAAAGCCACGGTGATTCTAAACATCACTGTTTAGGTTTCCTCTTTCTACGACCCGACTTACTTGAAGGAGTTTCCTCACTCAACCAGAGGTCGATGTCTCCAGAGGCGTTTGAGGTTCCCGTGTGCCCCACGGTACGCAATCCAAGTTCTAATATGTTGCGAGCTGCATTCCAATCTCGGTCTAAAACAAATCCACAATGCGGGCAAATATGTGTTGTCTGACTTAGCGATTTCTTCGCAACTTTCCCGCAATTAGAACAATTTTGGCTGGTGTAGTGTGGCGCGACTGCAACAGTAGCTACACCAAACACTTTGCCAAAGTATTCAACCCAACCCCTAAAAGCTGTCCAAGCTGCATCTGAGATCGACTTGGATAGCTTTTTGTTTTTAACCATATTATCCACCTGCAAGTCTTCATAGGCTACCAAGTCGTTTGACTGGACTACGCACCTTGCTAATTTCACAGCAAAGTCTTTACGCCGCCTACTTACCTTGAGGTGTTTTCTGCTCAATCGATTCCGAGCCTTGGCTCTATTTTTAGAACCTTGCTGGGTTCTGGAAAGTTTACGATTAAGTCGTTTAAGTGACTTCTGAGACTTTCTCAGGTGACGTGGATTCTCAACAGCATTACCATCAGAGTTTGTGTAGAAATGGGTCAAGCCCAGGTCTAAACCAATAGTCTTACCAGTAGGTTCGCGCTTTTCATTTCGTTCAGCGTCAATAATTAAAGTCAGCGACTCCCTCACGAGAGCCGCTGCTCTCCAAAACCGTGCATAATAGTTTCCCATTACACGGCTCCTCAGTGACACGGTGTTTGTCACACAGACCTCATTACCAACATATCCTTTTCCCAATACCAATTTTGGTTGAGGGGTGGTTTAGGCTTGACACTATTGCAGTCAGATTGTTCGCCATAACTGCCGTCTGTAGCAGTCTTTGTGTCGTGGCAGTGTCGATGAAGAAGTTGCCAATTCTCATATGAATCCTTGCCACCTTTCGATTTGGGGATTTCATGGTCGAGTTCTATAACATCTTCATCTCTGAAGTACATTTTGCAGTGGGCGCATTTTCCATTCTGCTTTTTAAGCAGGGATGCTGTTCGCTTCGGCATCTCCGGATGTTCGCCCATTCTTGAACTCCAATAAACCAGATTACCGTCGTATGGTGACGCTTCGCTTTTAACTTTGACATGACGTTTTATCGGTGTTGCATCATGTTTTTGTAACCGCAAAAAGTTTTTACCTTCTTGCCTGGTTGCGAAGACCCAGTTATCGCCGTTTATGGATTGCCAGTATTTTTTTGTTATCCATTTACCCGTTTTTTGGGGGTGACGACGTTTTGCCCAAGACCTTAATTTCCAGTACACCTGAAAGTCCAAGTGAGAATAAATTTTCTTACTCACTTGTGTTGAGTAGTAATTTGCCCATCCTCTAATTATTGGGTTGAGATTTTTTATCAACCCTGATTGCGGAGCCGCTTTGTGGGCGTCAATTACTTCTGCAACGTGTTTGTAATGTTCCTGTACTTTTATTTGGCTTGGGGTGATGAGTGTTATAAATCCCAATGGTTCTTTCTTTGTATTTAGGTCGGTTCGGTATTTTCCTACTTTTACCTGCTTAATATTGAACCCCAAGAAGTCAAACCCTGATTTTTCCCCTTCAAATTCTTTTAGGGTATGGGCTGTTCTTGTTTTACTGGGCTTTAATTCCAAGCCTATGCCTTTTAACCATTCAGAGATTAACTCTTTACATTCTTGGACAACGGTTATGTCTTCGTGGAGAATCACGAAGTCATCGGCATACCGGATGAGATTAAGACTGGTTCTTTTATCCCTTTTTGGCATTTTCTTGCCATTTGGGTATCTCATCTCTAGGGTTTCTGCGTAAGCTTTAACCCGTTCTTCCATTCCGTGTAGGGCAATATTTGCTAACAAAGGTGATATTACTCCCCCTTGTGGTGTACCCTCGAATGTAGGAAACAACTGCTTTCCGTCCATAACTCCAGCCCTTAACCATGAGCGAATTTGTCGCCTAGTCTTTGGGCTGGTATTTAATTTTTCTAGCAGTGCTTGATGGTTGATGTGGTCGAAGCATTTTGCAATATCGGCATCTAGCACGTATTTAGCTTTATACCTAATTGCATTGTATATGGCTTGAACCGCATCTTGACATGACCTCCCAGGTCTGAACCCATAGCTGTTAGGTTCAAATCGCGCTTCCCATTCTGGCTCTAACGCCTGTTTGACAAGTGCTTGCAAAGCGCGGTCTTTCATTGTAGGTATTCCCAAGGGTCGTTTCTCTTCCCTACCAGGTTTTGGAATCCATACTCTCCTGGTGGGACTCACCTTGGCACCCAATTTTAATTCTCCTATTAGGTTTAGACGTTGATTCGGGGTCAATGATTTAACACCATCTACACCAGCCGTCTTTTTACCTTGGTTATCTTGGGTGACTCTACGAACCGCAATACATTTTGCTGACCAGGAACTCATCAATAGCTTTTGGAGTCTGCGAAGTGTCTTGACATCTCCACGTTGAGAGGCTTTGTAAATCCGCTTTTGCAGCTTGAACACTTTTTTCTCTAGCTTTTGCCAGGGAATAAGGTTCCATTCATACATCGGTTGTATTACCGTGTTCATGACTTGTTTACCACTACTTGTAGCTTTACATTCCATGTCACCGCGAGTCCGTCAGCATATCCTTAGTGTTAAGTAAGGCTTTCGCTTTTGACTCAATCTTCCCCACTCACAGCATACGGTTAGCACCTGCTCAGTTATCGACTTAACTAAGAGCTAATGAGGGTTTACTTCGTTCCCAATAACCATTGGTTGAACCGTTAGAATGATGCTTTTCCTCCGGGTTTTCGGGAAGTGCTTGTTGGTCAATTTCTGGCTTGCCAACTCCCTATCCTTGCCCTTTTTGGGTCGGCCAGCGTATCAGCCTTATTTCGCTGGTTCAGCTCTAACGAAGGCTCACACACATCTTTGCTTTCGCTATTCATAGGTTCTTGCTCAACGGATGCCAGCTTAGGCTTCCAGCATTGCCGCCTTTCTTCCCCGCTTTACGGATTGAGGGCTAGTCGCTACCGTAGGGGAAGTGCTTTCACCACTGCACCTGTGGGGTGGGATTTGAGGGATTAGCTCTCACCCACATGGTTATTGAGTTGTCATCTAGCAAGGGATTAAAGTGCGAACTCTATCCTTATTGGATTACCCTACTAGAGCCTGGAATCCTCCTAATTGAATTAGGTTTCTCCAGAACGAATCGCACCAGAATTGATCGTAGTAGCCATCAGCGCGACGAACTACTCGCACCCGTTTGATCTGGTTCAATTGGTAGAAGTGTAGGTCGCGAGTTCCCCACAACTTAAAGCTTCCTGCTTTGAAGCCATCGCTGAACTTGATAGTTCTTCTGTCTTCAGAAAGCTTCCACCCACAAGTTTTGTATTCTACGGAACCGTGTGTTTCATGCTTTTTAAAGCGTGGGAAACCTTTCTTTCTAGGCTTACTTTCCTTACAGTTGTCCTAGAAACGAGCAATTGATGACCAAGCTCTTTCAGCAGACGCCTGTCGTGCCATTGAGTTTAGCTTGGCAGCCCAAGGGAATTTTTTGGCTAGTACCGCACAATAAGCGCTTAAGTCGTATCGATCCACACCCTTCGTATCCATCCAGTATCTGATGCAGCTATTACGAATAAAGCGAGCAGTGCTAATGGCTTCATCTAGCCTTTCGTACTGCTCGCTTTTTCCTTCTAGCTTGACTTCAAATACTAACATTTACGTTCCTGAACAGGTTATAAAAATAATAGCACTGTTCTAGGAAAATTAAAGCCGTCCTAGAAGGACGGGGCTTTGTGCGATAGACCCAAGTTTTTGGTAAAATTCAGGATTAAGCCGATCGCTCAACAGTTAACCAATAACCATTCACCGCCGTCTGTCAGGAGTATAGAGAAAATGGGTCTTAAGATTATTGAAAGTTACGATAGCAGTTTTGTCCTCGAACCAGAGGCTAAAACTGCACTGTTCGGTTTGTTAACCGGTGAAAGCTTTGTAAAACAAGTAGCGGTACAATTGCAATGCTCGCGCATTGAGTTTGCCGAGTTACTTTTTCAGCCAGTCCCTTACAGCAGCGAGACGCCGAAGGGAATGCCTGCGGAATTTGAAAAGTATCACGAATCGAGCGATTTTGCGATCGTCAACGTCCCGCCTAATTTCATGTTCCAAGCCAAAATATTTAAACCCAGCCGCCTCTGTGCAATTTATCGAGTTTTTAAGACTTAGGTAAAGGCTGGCTAATCTGTGGTTTAATCTAAAATCTAAAATCTAACATCTAAAATCGGATGACAGAAGACATTCAATCTCTCGCCAGCTTAGAATTCATTCCCTACATAGACTCCGAGGGAAAATTGCCCGATTTTGTCCAGGGAAAAATCGGCGTTTACGCGATTTTTGACAACGAGAAAGTCCTGCAATTTGTCGGCTATTCTCGCGACATTTACCTCAGCCTCAAACAGCATTTGGTACGCCAAACCCAATATTGCTACTGGCTGAAAGTCCAAACTATTGACAAGCCCAGCCGCACTATCCTAGAAAGCATCCGATCAAGTTGGATTGCCGAAAACGGTTCCCAACCCCAGGGTAACGGTGCCGATGCTGGCAAGTGGAACGATCCCATCGACACCAAAACTGTAATGACGGCCCAAGAAACGGCAAATTATGAAGGTATCTTCGCCGATGAAATTGCCAAAGATAAATTGTTGAAAAATGTCGCGCGGCGCGTGGAAAATGAAATTTTCTCGCTGCTGAAAGCTCGCGGCGTAACTGAAGAAATCCGGTTTAATCCCAAGCTGAAAACGAGTGGGTTGCTGGATTTAAAGTAAATACAATCTCACGACTTTAGTGCTTATTACGCACCTGTTTGTAGTGAGGAGTTTAGTCCTATATTTCAGGACTAAACTCCTTACTGCGAACTTATAAGATTTAAAAGATTTTAACATTTAATATCGTTTCCGGTTGCATCGGTATGGTTCAAATTTCCAAACAGTTAACAGTCAACAGTCAACAGTCAACAGTCATTCCGGTGCAACCGGAATTGATTTAACAGATATCGGAATCTGCACAATTAACTTGGTTCCTCGGCCCGGAGCAGAAATACAACTGATTTGACCTCGATGTTTTTCCACTACAATATCGTGACTGATTGCCAACCCTAATCCAATACCGCGGCCTACAGGCTTCGTAGTAAAAAATGGGTCAAATATCTGGTGGCGCACTTCCTCACTCATCCCACAACCGTTATCGGCAATGTGAATAACAACGGATTTATAGTTGTGAGTGGCTAATTTTGAATCTTGATTGTGCAGGGCAGATTCAGACTCACAACTTACTGAAGTGCTGATGGTAATTTTTCGGGGAGATGGTTGAGTTTCCAGGGCATCAATAGCATTACTTAGCAGGTTCATGAACACCTGATTTAACTCACTGGCGTAACAGGTGACTCTTGGCAGTTGGCTGTAGTGTTTAATGACCTCTATCTCACCAGCTTTGTTTGCTCCCTTCAATCGGTGCTGCAAAATAACTAAAGTATTGTCAATGCCTTCATGAATATCCACTGGCTTGTACTTTTGTTCGCCAAGGCGGGTGAATTTCCGCAAAGACATCACAATTTCGCTAATCCGAGAAGCACCTTCGGTCATCGAATTCAGAAGTTTTGGATAATCCTCTGCGATGAATTCGGGTTGAATCTCGTCCAATTCGCCGATAATTTCTGCCACCGGGTGCGGGTAGTAATGTCGGTACAATTCGAGGAGGCGAAGCAAATCTCGTGCATAGTCCGCCGCTAGAGCAATGTTACCGTAGATAAAGCTGACGGGATTGTTGATTTCGTGAGCAATTCCTGCCGCTAGCTGACCTAAAGAAGCCATTTTTTCCTTCTGTATTAACTGAGCTTGAGTTTTCTTGAGTTCAGTTACGGTTTGTTCGAGTTGCTGGGCGTAGGATTGTGTTTGCTGGAACAACTGGCGCTGCACGAGTTGATTTGAGACGCGGGCGAGAACTTCTTGTTCGTGAAACGGTTTTGTGATATAATCTATACCACCAACTTCAAAGGCTTTGACTTTATCTAATACTTCATTCAAAGCACTGATAAAAATAACTGGAATGTCCTTGGTTGTGGGAGAAGCTTTCAATGCTTGGCAGACTTTGTAGCCATCCATACCGGGCATCATGATGTCGAGCAAAATCAAGTCAGGAGGAGTTAACTCGATCGACCGCAGCGCTAGTTTACCGTCGGGTGCGGTGCGTGTTTTGTACCCTTGCTGCGAGAGTATTTGAGCTAAAAGTTGCAAATTAGCCGGAATATCATCAACAATTAAAATATTCCCTTTTAAGACGGGAGTGGGTTCGGAATTCATATCTAGTTCGGTAAAATAACCTTTATAGGTTTGTAGTGAGTACGATCGCGCGATGGGGTGTTATGAGGACGATCGTACTCACTACAAACCTATCTCATATCCTTATTATTTTGGTTCGGGATGAATGAGAGCTAGTATTTGATTGAACTGAAACTCGTTAGCCAATGTGGCTAGAGCGCTAGCTAAATCGTCATTGCGATCGCGAATTTGCTCAATTTGGATCAGAATTAACTCTAAATCGCACTCAATTGTGGCTTTCTCTAAAGCTGCCAGCCAATCTGCGGGTAAGGCTGCAAGAGTCTCTGGAGTCGGAGCCTCGATTTGAGTTGACTCGGGTACACTCTCCGGTTCACCGTAAATGTAACGCACTCCCAGATGTTTGTGGAGGGTGGCAAAAATTTCTGTATCTCGAAAGGGTTTGTGGATAAAGTCATCGCAATCATCTGATACAGTAACGCTTTGCGCTTCTTCAGCGTTACCGGCACTCACGGCAATAATTGCCGTAGCTTGACCTTTAACGGTGGCTTTAATGCGTTTGGTTGCTTCATGTCCATCCATCACGGGCATCCACATATCCATAAAAATTAAGTGTGGCTCAAAACTCGACCACATTTCAATAGCTTCCATGCCGTTGCTGACTTCTTCGAGTTCAAAGTTAAAGCCCGCGAGGAGTTTGATCAGCAGTTGGCGGTTGTCCGATTGATCGTCCACAATCAAAATACGATAGCGTGGCTGGTTGCGTTCCAGCGCTATCACCCGACGCGGTGGCTGTACGGGTTCAGTCGCCGGGGCATCAACGGCGCTGACGGGGATATCAAACGCGAAGGTGGTGCCGCGTCCTACTTCACTCCGTACAGTAATCACGCCGCCCATCAGCTTGACAAACTGTTGGCTGATAGCCAGCCCCAAGCCTGTTCCTTGCTGAGATTTGGTTCCTGTTTTGGTTTGCACAAAGGCTTGGAAAAGCTTATCTAACTCATCAGCAGCTATGCCGGAACCCGTGTCTTCTATTTCAAAATGTAATTGGTAATTACTGATGGGTAAGTGCTGATTTTCACTGTCGATAGATGCACTTACTCTTAACCTAATTACTCCGTGTTTGGTAAATTTAATGGCGTTAGAAAGCAGGTTAATTAAAACTTGGCGTAATTTCATTTGATCTGTTTGCACGTATTCGGGAGTTTCGCTAGAGCAGTAAAAGATTAACTGCAATTGTTGCTCCCTTGCCTGGAGTTGAAACATCTCTTCCAGATCGTTCAACAGGCTGCTTAATTGAAATTCGGTGGGGTTGAGTGTAATGCGTCCTGCCTCTATTTTGGCTAAATCTAATATTTGATTGATCAGAGCTAGCAAGTGTTCTCCGCTGCGGTTGATAATGCGGATATTTTCCTGTTGTTCGCGAGTGAGGTTGGTAGAGCGCTGCATCAATTGGGAGAATCCCAGAATTGCGTTGAGCGGGGTGCGGAGTTCGTGGCTCATATTTGCTAGGAAAGTGCTTTTGGCAAGGTTGGCAGCTTCTGCGGCCCAGGCGGCTTGTTGAAGCTGTACTGCTTGCTGTTGAGTGGCTTCGAGCAATTGAGCTTGTTGTAAGGCGACTCCTAGTTGAGTGCTAATTTGCAGCCCAATATTGATTTCTGCTTCGCGCCAAGTGCGGGGTGCAGAATTTTGATAGCTGGCGAGCAAACCCCAAAGTTGACTGCCGCAAAATATGGGGAAAATAACGTAGGCTCTAGCTTGGAATTGTTTTAACAGTTCTAGGTAACAAGGACTCAACCCAGCGCTGTATATGTCTTCAATTATGCGGTAAGGAACGCCTCTAGCGTACATACCGCCTTGATTTTTTTGTAGATAGGTATCCAGCACTGGTGTACCGCCGGCTTGCATAGTTTTCACGGTACAGCGAGAGTCTTCGACGAGAGTGTTTGGCACATTAAAATCGTCGGCTTGTGGGATCAGAGACTTCCAGCCGGCAGCCATTGATTCGGCAACAAATTCCCCGCTCCAATCAGGATTAAAGCGATAGATACCGACACGATCGCATTTTAGGGTTTGTCGCAGTTCAGAGGTTGTGGTTTTGAATATTGTGTCAATATCTAAGGATTGACGGATGCGCTCGATCGATCGGGCGATGGCTTGTTCTCCCTGGGCGCTTTCTCGCAAAGCTGACTCCGCTTGTTTGCGATCGCTAATATCCAAGACAGTGCCGAACAAACGGATCAACTGCCCTTTTTCATCATAAACAGGTTTCCCTCGGACTTCAATGTAACTGAGCGAGCCATCTCTTCGGATCAGCCGCAGATCAATTTCAAAGCTTTTCCCACACATAGCTTGATCGCGCACCATTGCCAGATAGCGCGATCGATCTTCTGGATGAAAACGCTCGATTAATTGTTCGCTGGGCAGCGGTTTTTGAGTCGGATCGAGCTCATAAATGCGATAGAGTTCTTCACTCCAAGTGGTTGTTGCTGTGGCAATATCGTATTCCCAACTGCCAATACGGGCAATTTTTTGGGCTTCCAGCAGTCGGGCTTCCGCCAACTGGCGATCGCTAATGTCGCGCGCTACCCAAACCGCAGAGCTATCCGACAGCGGCGAAATTTTCGCAGCAAACCAAACTTCTTGGTTATTAATCTGCAGACTGTAATCAAAACTAATAGTTTGTTGGGTTGCCAATGCCTGTCGAACTTGCGCGAAATAAATCGCCTCGCTGGCCTCCTGAAAAAATTGTTCGATGATGGTGTCGATCTGATTCGTATGATAGTTGTATTGAAAAATTCCCTTAGTGGGTATAATTTGGATGGTTTCTTCTTGGACATCAAAAATCAATACAATATCTGTAATTGACTCAAATATTTTCACAAATTGCTCAGTAGAAGTGTAAAGTTTTTGTTCGAGCAATTGGCGATCGGTAATTTCATATTGTAATAGTGCGTTAGCACGAGCTAATGCCCCGCTACGTTCGGCAACTTCGGCTGCTAAAGTGTGATTGTAGTCAGTTAATATTTTTTCAGATTGTTTGCGCTGTGCGATATTATAAAAAGCATGGATGGCATAAATAATATTTCCGCCTTCGTCAAAAATTGGTGTGGCGCGCACCTCAAAAGGAATAAATTTCCCATTTCGATGAAGTTCTACATCTTCCACGAATACTGTTTCGCCACGCAGTGCTCGGAATGCGGGCAGTTCTTCAGTGGGATAAAGCTGGTTTTGGCGGTAGATTTGATAAACTTCTACTGCTTCTTCTAAAGTCGCATCGGGGATAGTTTCTACGCCGAGCCAATGCTTGGCAGTTTTGTTCAAGTACACGACTTTACCGGAGGCATCGTGGATAGATACTCCCGCAGGTATGGCTTCGAGAAATTGCTTGAGTTGGCTCTCTCTTTGCGCTAAAGCTTCGTTTAAAGATTTTTGGTCTGCAAAAGCCTGTTGCAGTTGCGCTGCCATAAAATTGAAAGAATTGGCGAGATATCCGACTTCATCCCAGCGTCTAATTTCTAAAGGTTGATCCCATTTTCCTGTGGCAACATTTTGGGCTGCCGTATTCAAGCGCCTAATTGGCTTTGTCACCCAACGGGAAGTCAAAAATCCGATCGCGATCGCCAGCGGCAGTGTACCAGCCAATAACCACAATGTGTTGCGCGTATTTGCTTGAATGCGAGCCATGAAATCAGACTCTGGCACCACCACCACAATCAACCAATCCAAACCACGGAAATCTCGATAGGGAGTGACGCGGACAAACTGCCTATCGCCCTTGCTCACCAGGGTCAATTTCTGGGTTGTTTGCAACGTGCGGAAGTTGCCAAATCGGTTGGCGAGTTGTCGAGCAATATCTCGCGTGCGGGCATCCTTGCTGTTGGTGGCTAGCAATGGCGTCGGTTGCTTTTTTGTTGGCGTCACCAAGGGTGTTTCTAGTGTAGATGTGGCAATCAGATTGCCGGATCGATCCATAATAAAAGTTTGTCCAGACGCCGAGAATTGCAGCCTAGGCAGAAAGGTATTGATTGCCGACAGCCCATTATTATCCGTGAGGCGATCGCTAATCCGTTCTCCTACTTGTTCGATTAACTGATGCGCCACATCCTCGACTGATTCCTGACCACTTTTGAAAGAAAGATAGCCCACTAGCCCAACTACACTTACCGTTTGCAAAACAAACGGAACAATCAAAACCGTTCGCAGTGGCAGCTTGCTGAAAAATTTGGCGGTTAGGCGGTTGAAGTGATAAATGGGCATGGGTGTGAACCAATTGCGCTGATAATCCTATTTTAACTGCTGTAGCGTGCCTTTCCCGGCAATTGGCGCGCCCTAAAAACTGTGAAATTTTCCGCCCGGTTCAATATAGCCCAATACGGTTCATTTAAAACTATTTATTCCTCGGATATCCCCCTCGCATCCCCCTTAAGAAGGGGGACTTTGAGTAAGTTATTGTCCCCCCTTAAAAAGGGGGCTTAGGGGGAATCGAGCTTAAATGAACCGTATTGCAATATAGGCAACTACTAGCGAAGATTGGACGCACCTGTCAAAATTTGCTTCTGTTAGTTCTGTTTCTAGCTGTTGGGCATTTGATTCATTTTTACTTACAAAAACTGTGATAACTTTTCTAATTTCTTTGTGTATTTCGGCAATCATGTCGTTAATTAAAATCCAGCGGGGGCGGGTTTATGAGATTGTAGATTAGGGGCAATTATTATTGGTGAACCCGCCCTTACAAGATTTAACATCATACAAATCCGCATCAAAGGGAAATGATCTTATTTGTGCGTTAATCGAAGCCGATCGCCCTAATGCCCCTTTGCTAACTTGGCTAAAACGGTGGCGAAGAAAGCCGGTTCGATCGGCTTTGTTAAGTGTTCGTTGTAACCAATGGCGATCGCCCGATCGCGGTCTTCTTCGCTAGCATAAGCTGTCAGCGCCACGGCCGGCAAGCCCTTGATTTTGTCGGATTCGGACGATCGCACTTTGCTGATCAGCCAGTAGCCGTCCTCAACGGGCATACCGATATCGCTGACTAAAATATCAGGCGGCGACTGCTGTAAAATGTCGATCGCCTCTGCAGCCGTTGCAGCAGCAATCGCAGTCGCCCCGCACTGTTGGAGCGCAAGCATCAAAAACTCGCGGTTGTCGGGTTCGTCGTCAACTACCAACACCTTTAAACCAGCCAAAATACCCGGAGACCTTGGATTGGATTTCCTTTCTCCTCTCAACTGCGGCTGCTTACTCCGAGGCTGTTTGAGAGGCAGTGTCACGGTAAATGTCGCACCCTGGTCTTTACCGGGACTTTCCGCAGTCACAGTGCCCCCGTGGAGTTGTACCAAGTGATCGACGATCGCCAATCCCAGTCCCAAACCGCCCTCAGCCTTAGTTTTCGAGGCGTCTGCTTGTCGGAAGCGATCGAACACGTAGGGCAGAAAATCAGCAGGAATGCCCTTTCCGGTATCGCTGACAGTAATTTGCACGTAATTGGGTGATGAGGAATCGCTAACAGCTACCGCAGATAAGCGCAGTTCCACATTTCCCCCCGAAGGCGTAAACTTCACGGCGTTAGTCAGCAAATTCCATACTACCTGCTGCAACCTCTGGGCGTCGCCCCACATCAAGCTGACTGCGGGGTCAAGTTCTAACGAAACGGTGACAGACTTGGCCTCGGCTGCCAAACGAACTGAATTATGAGCCGCCTCGATCGTCTTTACCATGTAGAACCAGCCGGGTTTCAGGGCCAGCTTGCCTTGAGTAATCCGGGAAACGTCGAGCAAATCTTCCACTAGCTGGCTCTGCACCTTCGACTGACGCTCAATGGCTTCCAAACCCGAAGCTAATTTAGCTTCGTTGTAGGGGTGGGCGCGCAGGATCTGTGCCCACCCCAGAATCACATTTAAAGGCGTTCGCAGTTCGTGGGAAAGAGAGTCTAGAAACTCGTCTTTCCGGCGGCTGATAGCTTCTGCTTCCACCCGCGCGGCCTGTTCGCGTTCGAGCAACTGAGCGCGTTGGGCCTCGACTTGCTTGCGCTCGCTGATGTCGGTGATGATCGACATACAGTTGATGTTGCCGTTGCTGTCGCGGACTGGAGTTGCCCACAAACTGATGTCGATCGAGCTGCCGTCTTTCCTTTGGCGGTGGGTTTCCATGCCTGCGATCGCGTTTCCTTCGCGAATTCTTTTCAAATTAGCCGTGAATTCCTCCCGCTTGTCTGCGGGAACGCAAGGCACAAATTGACCTACCGTTTCTGATTCATGCCAGCCAAAAATCCTCTCGGCTGCTGGGTTCCACATTTTCACAGTGCCGTCGTCGCAGTCCAAAACGGTAATTGCTAGAGGACAAGCCTGAATCAAGGCTTCTAAAGTTTGATTGATGTGCGATCGCGCTGCTTCTGCTTGTTTGCGATCCGTGATATCGACATTCACCCCGATCATCCGCAAAGGCAAACCCCGATCGTCCTGAAACACCTTCGCCCTGCAAGCAATCCAGCCCACGCTTTTGTCCGGGCGGCAGATGCGGAACTCAATGTTTAATTCCTCCCCGGACACCGCCGCAGCTTTTACCTGCTGTTGAGTCAAAGCGCGATCGTCTGGATGCAACATTTCCACCCAATTTTGATAGCTGTCGATACCGCCTGCAGGCAGCCCGTACAAAGCCTCTAACTCCGGTGTACAGGCGATCTCGCCGGTTTGGACGTTCCATTCAAAAGTTCCGATTTTGCCTGCTTGCTGAGCGATTTGCAGCCGTTCTTGATTGTTTTTGAGTTCTGCTTCCACGCGGGAGATCTCGGTCAAGTCGATGAAGAATGCGACGATCGTCTCTGGTTCGCGATCGTCCGGGGACAGAGTGGTTCCGCCCATCAGAATCGGCACGCGGCTGCCATCTTTGCGGATGTACTCTTTCTTGAAAGGAGTTGCGACTCCGTTAGCCCGCAGTTCTTGGGCCGCTAAGGCGTCGAGGTGCAGGTATTCGGGGGGGGTCATCCTGTCCCACCGCATTTTACCCGAGAGCAAGTCTGAGCGGGTGTAGCCGACCATGTTGAGCAGGGATTGGTTGGCGTAGGCGATGCGGCCGCTAAAATCGCCGATCGCGACTCCAAAAATATTTGACTCGAACAGCCGCCGGAATATGGCTTCGCTTTGCTGGATTACCCGTTTTGCTTGGTTGCGATCGGTGATTTCGGCAACCACGGTGCTGACTCCCAGCAGCGTTCCTGATTCATCGCTCACGGGGTAAAAGCTGATTTGCCAATCGCGCAAAACTCCCGGCTGTTGCTTTGTTTCGGCCTTAACTTCCAAGTCGAGCACGGGGGTTTGCGTCGCCAGCACTTGGCGGTAAATCCGCTCTACCATATCGGCCATTTCGGGAATTACTTCTCTAATGGTGCGCCCGATGTGGTCTGCGATCGATCGCCCGTTGATCTGAGCGAGGCACTCGTTCAGGCGGATGTAGCGCAAATTGGTATCGACAAAGCACAGCCCGACTGGTGTAGTCTTGTAAACTAAATCGAGTTCTGCTAGTTGGCGGCGAATGCGTATTTCGTTTTCTCGAAGTTGGTTTTGGGCTTGTTTGCGATCGGTGATATCTAGTACGAAGAATGCTCCTTTGTCTGTGCATCCTTGGAAGTTTCCGCCGCCGACTAAAACTGGGAAGCGCGTGCCGTCTTTGCGGAGATATTCTTTTTCAAAAGGTGTGCAACTTCCTTCTGCTTCGACTTGCGCGATGGCGAGGCGATCGAGTTCTAGATATTCCGGCGCAGTGAGTTCGAGCCAGCGGATCTGTCCCGAAGCTAAGTCTTCTCTTGTATATCCGATCATTTCCAGCAAGGCGTCGTTAGCGTCCGTAACTTCGCCGCTGGCATCCCAGAAACCGATGCCGATCATGTTAGATTCTACCACGCTGCGGAATCGCATTTCGCTTTCCCGCAAAGCTAATTCAGTTTGTTTTTCTGCGGTAATATCTGTGATAATTAGGCCGACTCCGATTATTTCTGCCCTTTCATTTTTTACTGGGTAGTAGTTGGCGAGCCAGTAGCCGAAATATCCGGGTTTTCCATCAGGTTCGCCGCTCATTTCTAAGTTTAAAACAGGCTGACCCGTTGCTAAAACTTGCTGAATTATCGGCGCAAATTTGGCTGCATGTTCTGGCAACAATTGCCGGAAGTCTTGGCCGAGATGCTGTTCTATCGGCAAACCGTTGAGTTCTGCTAATACTTGATTGATACGGATGAAGCGCATTTCGCGATCCAGAAAGCAAATCGCTAGGGGAGATGCTTCTAATAGCGAGTCAATTAAGGCGAAGGATTGGGATGTTTGAGATAGTGCTTCCTGCGCTTCTGTGTAAAGTCTGGCGTTGTCGAGGGCGATCGCCACGCGGTATGCTAAATCTTCTAGCATTGCCATGTCTTCTGCAGTGTAGCGGCGGCCCAACTTCGAGGTAAAGCAAGTGATGGAACCCATTACCCGCCCGCGGGCTTTCAGCGGTACGCAAGCGTGAGATCCGATATTGAGCGATCGCAATATTTCCATTTCTGCGGCATTTTCCGCTCCTGCTGCTAAAATCTCCTCATCCACTTCGGTAATTAGTTCGGATTTTCCGCTGCGGATTACCAGGGGATAGCCGTTAACAGCATTGTCGGCGCTCAAACTTCGGATTCTCAAGTTATTCAGACTATCAACTATAGAGGCTTCGGCGTGAGCCGCAGCGACTCGACGCACTTTTGAGTCGGTTTCGGTCAAATGAATGCAGCACCCGTCGGCGATCGAATTTATTGCTAATTCTGCTACCTTTTGCAGCACCGTTTCCCCGTCAAACGCATCAGCCAGCATTTTGCTGACTTCTGCTAAAAAGGCCGAGCGCTGCTGTTCTATTTCCGCTTTTTCCCTCGCTGTTTGCTCGATTGTTAACTGCAATCTTTGAGTTTCTGCAAGTTTTATTTCTGTGATATCGCGGGCGACAATTAAAGCCGATTCTGCTACGCCATTTTGGTCAAATTCTGGAACTACCCGCGATTGATAACTTCGGATGCCGTTGGTTGAGGAAGCCTGAAATTCGATGATTTCTTCTCGACCTGTTTCTAACACTTTGTGCAGGGTTTCCTCCCACATCTGGCACTGTTCCGGCGACATTCCTATTGCTTGACTGGTTTTGCCCAAGAAGAATGAAAGCGGTTTTCCTTGGGTTCTTTCAACTGCTTGATTGACATAAATATAACGCAGCTCTTTGTCAGCGCGGATAATGATATCTGGCGTATTTTCTAGCAGCCTTCTCAGTTGCTGTTCGCTGCTTGCCAAAGCTGTTTGCGCTTGTTGTCTTTCCGTGACATCTCTCACCGTGCCCACGTGTCCGATGAGTTCGCCGGAGTCCGAAAACATCGGCGAGGAACAAACGTTAATCCAACGCACAATCCCCTGTGGTGTTTGCAGGCGATACTCGATCGCATATTCCCCACCTTGCCGAGTATAATCCAGCCATCGGCTCAATACGCGATCGCTGTCTTCCGGGTGAATGCACTTCTCCCAACCGTCTCCTAAAAGTTCTGTCAAACTTAAGCCACAAATAGCCTGACAGCGTGGGTTTGCATAGGTGTAGCGCCCCTCAAAATCTGCCATAAAAATGCCGACAGGCGAACAGGAACTTAAACAGCGAAATCGTTCTTCTTGAGCTTGCAGGGCTTCTTTAGCTACTGTCAGTTCTGCTGTGCGTTGTTTGACGTGGCTTTCTAGGTTAGTGTAGGATAAAGCCAGGGCTATTTCTGCTTCTTTGCGATCGGTAATATCAATACCAGTTCCTATCACATATTCCACCAAGCCATCCCCATCTAGGGTCACAGTATTAGACCAAGAAATTAAGCGCTTCTGCCCATTTTTTGTGCGCCAATAGTTTTGATATTGGCTGTTAAAATTTTCGAGCTTGAGCTTGGTAAAAACAGTTTTAACTGGCTCTGTTTCTTCTGGAATTAAAAACAAATCCCAAAGATATTTATTGATTACTTCTGCTGTCGAGTAGCCTGTAGTTTTTTCGCAAGCTTGGTTAAAGCGGACAATCCGTCCTTGGCTGTCTAGAACTACAATCAAGCAAGCCGTCGTGTCAATTACTTTGGAAATAATATTACGTTCTATTTCTAGTTCTTGTTTTGCGGACTTTAAGCCCGCATACCAAGCTATAACCATTGCAGCCGCCAAAAGTAAGATTGCAGGAGCTGCCTGGAAGGAAAACAGTAACAGAGTTGTCAGCAGTAAAGCCGTGCCGGCGCTAAATGTAGCAATACTGTAAGATTTAATGGGTAAGGGCAAGACCTCAAACGGACTCATTTTTGTTGACCTGTAGCGATGGCGCGATCGCACTATTGCTTATGTCTATGAAACAACCTTGTTAAAACTTAGTTAAAACTAAGTATTTATTTTTTCTATACAAAACCACATTTGTCGGCTCTGTGCCATCTTCCCAGAGACAGATTGGCACGGGAATTTCTGCTAAATCAACTGCTATCATAGATCAAGGGACAAATTAGATTATCTAATTTCTGGGAGCAATAAGCGAGTGAATCACAAGCTGGCCAAAATTATCGGATTATTTTTCGCAGCCGCCACCCTCTTTGGATTCGTCGGTTACGCGCTGCAAAATCCCAACTTCGCCAGCAGCTCAGCGATATCCATCGGCTTCCCCAATCTTACCACCCTGGCTGCCGGGGCGATCGACAACAAACGATCGCAAATTTATCTCAACGGAACTTGGCAATTTGTCCCCGCAGTTGGCAACCCCCAAAACCCCCCTGTCTCCCCAAATTGGGGCTCCATCTCGGTGCCCGGAGATTGGCAAAAAGAAAACAACGAATCCGTACCCGGAATCATCACTCGCGGCAACGGCAAAGATTGGGAAAACTTCAACAGTAAACAACTATCAAAAGCTTGGTATCAGAGAAATATAGACCTTCCCGGCGACTGGACAAACCGCCGAATTTTTCTCGACTTAGCCAGAGTCAGCACCGATGCAGTCATCTTTGTCAACGGCATTAACTGCGGTCAAATCCCCTGGCCCTACGGCACTATTGAAATTACCAAAGCAGCAAAACCAGGTCAAAACACCATATCTATTTTAGTGGTGGCAGTATCCGATGAAAAGGAAAAAGCCGTCATCATGGGTCCCACAGAAATCTACACAGAAAAATCAAAGTTGCAATCGCGGGGAATAATCGGCGAAGTAAGGCTTCTGAGCCTTCCTCCAGGCCCGCTAATTAGGGACGTATTCGTCCAAACTTCCACCCGAAAAAAGCAAGTTAAATTAGATGTTGAACTCAAAGACGTTGCCCAAAACGGTCAAGTAGAAATAATCGCGCAAATGCTCGACGAAAAAGGCAAACTACAACAAAAATTCACCGCCACTGCCAACGTTAAAGCTAAACCAATTCAAACCGTTCAAGTTCATTGGAATTGGCCAAATCCCCGTCTTTGGGATCTCGGGCAACCAAACCTTTACACCCTGCAATTAGAAGTAAAAGGCAGCGGCATTGACACACAATACAACCAACCTTTTGGCTTCCGCGAATTTTGGATAGAAGGGCGCAAATTTTTCTTAAACGGAACTGAAATTCGACTGCGACCAATCTTGCACTCCGATACTTGGCAAGGCGGCACAGTAGAAGTTGCAGATAGCCTAATTGATGGCTACGTCAAAGCCGGGTTTAACATAACAGAAATGTGGCCTTGGAATCACGACGAACGGGGTAGATGGCACTTCCGAGAGTTGTTTTCCGAAAGAGCAGACCTCAAAGGTTTTCCCATTATGGCTCCCGCTTTAGACATTAGTCCTATCGCTTGGAATGGCAAGTGGAAGAACCCCCTGTGGAAAAACCGCTGGAAAGAGCGAATGGTGACTGAAATGCGCCGCTACCGCAATCATCCATCAGTATTAATGTGGGCGACAAGTCCTAATTTTTTCGGCAACGCTGACGACCTAAATCCCCGTCGCATCGGCAAAAGCAAAGTAGAAGGAACTCTCAGTCCCCCGGAAAACCAGCGTTTGCGGGTCAACACTCCCCTAGGAAATGATGCTTTAGCTACTATTAAATCGGCAGACCCAACCAGACCTGTGATGGTACACCAAGGCGCACACTTCGGCGATGTTTATGCGCTGAATTCTTATTTAAATATGATTCCTTTGCAAGAACGGGAAGAGTGGATTTCTGAGTGGAGCAAAACCGGGGAAAGGCCCTACATGGCAGTCGAGTTTGGGACTCCTCTGCACGCAACAATGATGCGGAATCGCAAAGGTTTTGGTCAGGTGATTCTCAGCGAACCTTGGATGACTGAGTTTGCGGCCATTTATTTTGGCAAGCAGGCTTACGAGTTGGAAACTGCCGCTTATAAAGCTAAAATTCGCGAGCAATTTGTCAAGGGTCAGGAGTATCAAAACTGGCATTTAAAAAAAGAGTTAGATTTTGCCCCAGCTTTTCAAAAGTTGCAGCAGTTATTCAGTACAAATACTTGGCGGAGTTGGCGGACTTTTGGAATGTCTGGGGGGATGATTCCTTGGAATGACGGACATGGTTGGGAAGTTTCCGAAGCAGGCAGAAAAAAGGTGGATATTGGGGCCTTTCAACCGGGTCGCCGGGGAGTTTATTTGAAGCAAGTCTCGAATAATCTTTTGAATTATTTGCAGCCCGAAGCTTACACTGTTCATCCTGGGGGCGAGGCAATTATGAATAATAATAGCTCGACTTTGGCTTGGATTGCTGGTGCTAGCCCGGTTTTTACTGCCAAAGATCACAATTTGTTTGTGGGCGGAAAAGTGGCAAAGCAAGTAGTGTTAATTAACGATAGGCGGACGCCGCAAGAATTTACGTTTAATTGGCGAGTTTTGGTGAAGGGCAAAGAAGTAACAAAGGGCGAGGGAAAAGGGATAATTGAGGCGGCAGAAACGCTGTTTTTCCCAATAAACGTAAAATTGCCAAATACCATTTCTAGCAAGGCTGACGGCGAAATTCGCTTGACCGCACGGGTGGGCGATCGATCGCATTCTGATACATTTGCTTTCCGCGTTTTTCCCAAACAATCCAACATTAAAGATTCGGTGACAATTTTCGATCCAGCCGGCAAAACATCGGCAATGTTAAAACAATTAGGTTATCAGCTTGTACCGTGGAAGGGTTCGCAAGTTTCATCGCTATTAATTATCGGTAGGGAAGCATTTTCTAGCGGGGAAAATTTGCCGGGAAGTGTAGAAAGTTTTGTGCGAAACGGCGGCAAAGTAATTGTGTTTCCTCAGCGCAGGGAATGGCTGGAAAATACGGGTTTCCGGGTTGCTGCCCACGTCAGCCGCCGCGCTTATCCAGTTGACAGCAAACATCCCGCAATTAACGGTTTAGACAGTGAAGATTTGCGGGATTGGGTGGGAGAAAGCACGCTGCTTGAAGCTTATCCAGATACAATCCAAACTGGCCCTAATTTGAGTCCAGCAAATAAACCTTGGTACGGCTGGCGTTGGGGAAATCGTGGCGGTGTTAGTAGCGCTTCTATTGAGAAACCGCACCGCAGCGGTTGGCGTCCCATTTTGGAATCTGAGTTTGATTTAGCTTATTCGCCGCTGATGGAATTGGATTACGGAAAAGGGCGGCTGATTTTAAACGAGTTGGATTTGGAAGACCATTATTCTGTAGATGCTGGGGCGGCGCAGTTAGTGCAACAAATGGTGAGTTACGGGATGAATTCTCCGGTACTTGGAAAGCCGGATCAAGTGGTTTTAATAGGGGGAGATGAAGATGCCCAAAAGTTGGACAGTTTGGGGGTAATTTATCAGCGCGCTAGTTCGCTTTCTAATGATGTTGGTTTGGTCATTGTGGGGAGAGAAGCGAATCTGAAAGATGCAGATTTGCGCGGTTATTTGAATGCTGGTGGGAAGGCGTTTTTCTTGCCGCGTCAAGTGCCTGCTGCGGGTTTGGGCGTGGGTTTGCAGCAAGCGCAGGATTTCGGAGGTTCGCTGGCGGTTCCGAGTTGGGATGAGGTGAAGGGGGTTAGTGCCTCAGATTTGCGATCGCGCTCTTTTTATGATACTTGGTTGATTAAGTCTGGGGGAGAAATCGGTGCTGACGGTTTGTTAAGTCGGGTAAAAGTTGGCAAGGGTGTGGCGATTTTTTCTCAGATTGAACCGGACAGTTTGGATGCTGATACTAAGACTTATTTGCGTTTTACTCGCTGGCGGCAAACCAGGGCAAATGCTCAGATTTTGGCTAATTTAGGGGCGAGTTTTAAGGCGGATGTTTCTGTGTTTAACGGTTCGAGTCGGGAGTTTTATCACTGGGATTACAAGACGGATTTTGAGAATGGGGACGATCCTTATCGGTATTATCGATGGTAGGAAGAAGGAAGTTTAGCAACGGATTCGCTCCACGGATGTAACGGATGTAACTGAGATGTTCCACCATTCTCAATTACTTGCTTAGGAACAGGCAAGATGCCTGTTCCACAAGAGATAAATTTTATTGTGGAACAGGCATCTTGCCTGTTCTTGACAATGGTGCAAGATGTGAGATGTAACGATGTAACGGATTGAAGGAAGAAGGAATAATGTATGAGTATCCAGCAATATTTTCATAGATTCCTTGTCCAAAATTCGTCTGGTAATGGTTCATCAAAATCGTCGCTTGTCCAGATCGATCCTGCGTGCAATCCCGCTGTACGCTGCTTAGTTGGGGAGGCGATCGGCGCTAAACGGACAAGGGGAATACCGCCTTCTGTGAGAACAACCTCTATGCCTTTAAGTGCTAGAGATAATAACTCTTTTAAATTTGTCTGTGCTTCTTGCACGTCAACTGTTTTTGTCACCATTGCAGTTATCCAAGCTAGGGATTAAAAGTGCGATCGAAGAGAGGTTAGCAATTTCAAGCTTAAATTGCTGATTTTATTATACTGTTAAATATCAAAGGTCAAAGTGTCGCCTGAAGCGCGGGTCTAGTTTGTCTGTTTTCTTTTGGTTGCAGGTGCCGCAGAGGGTTTGCAAGTTGCTGATGTCGTTGCTGCCGCCGCGGGCTAAGGGGATGATATGATCGATCGTGAGTTGGGTTTCTAGTTTGGTTTGGCCGCAGCTTTGGCATTGGTATTTATTGCGAGTAAATACGTATTTTCTGACTTCTGGGGGAATGGGAATTCTGGGGGTTTTAGACATGATGATTTTTAACCGCAGATGAACGCGAATTAACGCGGATGTTTGATGGATTAGCTGGGTGAGTTTTCTTGATTGAGAAGTTGGCGACGCAAATCGTCAAGGGGAGATTCTGGTTTGCTAGTTTCTGATTCGTTGTTTTCTGGTGTTTCTTCTACTTCAGGTTCGTCTGGGCAAAACTCTATAGTGACATTGAGTTTAAGCTTCATCTTTCCTTTCTTCCAGCCATTAGCACCCACTCTGAGAATTTCACAATCTATACCTTGACCAAACCACTTCTCATAAGCATTAGGTTGTTGGTCAGTATTTGAACCTACAGAAATGTAGAGGTTTTGTTTATTCAACAAGTGAGTTAGTTTCTCTCCTAACCCATATTCAGGCAAAACTCCATTTACTGTTTCCTTGAGTTTTTCTACTTTAAGCATTGCGTTACCGAAAGATAAAGCATCCTCATTACCGCAGTTGTAAAAATCAAATTTATCTTCCATATTAATCTTTAATTTCTTTAAACTGTCATCCTAACTATCTTAGAGTAGTATCTCTCTTTTGACAATTGCCCCGGCGAATAGAATTCGCGGCTATACAAACGATGTCCGCCTCCGCGGACTCAGAATGTCTTCAACCCGCGAAGGCGGGTTTTGTCTGTGTAGACGCGATTTCCGATCGCCGGATTTCCAATCGCCGATTTCCGATCGCCGTAATTTCAATTACCCCCATTCCAATCATTCACCATCCACCGAAACGCTATCATTTTGTCCAATTACAGGCAACAAATGCTCGTGCAACTTCATCGCCTGCAAACAACTATTAATCCCAGAAACCGCCCGATCGTACTCTTGAATCTTTTGCTCATTCTCGGCTTGCCGCCGCAGATTCCCAGCAATCTTTTCCTCCGCCTCCTGTGCCAAAGTTTGCTCCAAATAATCGCGGGCTTGACTGTATTTCTGCAAAATATCATCAGCTTGCTTTTGGGCCAGCGGCAACAAATGCTCTTTCAGAGTTTGGTTGACAGTTTGGCGGAAAGTTTGTCGAATAGTTCTAGATACTTTCGGCTCGAAATCTAGCCGCAATAATTGCCGAATTGCCGGTTGGGCGTCAACCATATTTTCGCAGTCGAAACCTTGAGAAGTTTGCTGCAATGTTTCCCGGAATTGATAAATCGAAAATGTCCCTTCGTCGTAAAAACGGGGACTTTCTCGCACGTAGCGATCGCACTCTACGCCCGCCGCATTTACCAAAGCATCAGAAACCCGCTTTGATAACTCCTCTAACTGCTGTTCAATTCCCCCGTCATTCCCCAACAACCGATAAAGTAATCGATAGTATTCAGACTTGCGAACGCTATCTTTCAAATACTGGAAATAATTATCAACCAGTGACTTAGTAGCCTCTACTAAAATATCTTCCAACTGATTCGCTAAATAGTAAAGTGCCTCAACTAAAACAGCAATTAAAGGTGCTGTAGCATTGCGGGGATGATTCCGCAAAGTGCGTCCGTAAGCCGCCTCAACAGAAAATCCGTCTAACAATTCATCCAAGCGCCGGATCATCCGAGATTGCAGTTGCCGAAAGTCTATATCGAAAATATCGCATCTGTTCATAATCATTTCATTGACTTCTTCGGCGATATGTTCCCGAAAATCCTGTCCGACTTGCTGCAATTCTTGATTTAGTCGCAAAAGTTCTTGTGCTTTCATCGCTTCAATTTCGCGGGGCTGGCTGTCCAAATTCCGCTGAATTGTTTGGTAATATTTCCGCAGTTGAATGCACAAATCTTCTAAATCGTCAGCGAGATTTTTGAACAGTTGCGGGCGTTTTTCTTCGGTGAGGTAACGGGTGATGGCTGTGCGAAAATCTTCGATACCGCTATCTTGAATTAATTGAGCAATTAATGGTTGTCCTTGCTCTGCAAGAATCCGCACGTAGTTTTCATTAGGTGTTTCGTAGCTGTTCACTGAAATGCGAAATTTGCTCGGAGATAGCTTGCCAGAATTCGCACAGTAGCGATTAAATTCACTAACAAATTGCGGAATTTCTTCACTATTACCGAGAAAGTCTGAATCTAATTTATCATCTCCCGAAACTCGCCCTTGACTGCTGGCAAAGATTGTATTTAAACCAAAGCGATCGCGCCCTGTTGTCCCTCGAATCAAACTCCCGTAAAATCCCAACAATCCGCTAGTTTTGTAAACTCTCGCAGTATCGCGAAAGTCAGAATTAATCAGATTTTCTAACCGCTGTCGCAGTTGCGTGTTGTACCAAGTTTCGTCGATGCGGTTGAAAATGTAAAACAGTCGATCGCGAATTCCCGGATTTCCCCGTGTTTTTTCCATCAACTCGGTTTCCTCCGTCGTCATTTCCCCAGACGAAGCCGCTTTCAAAACGCAGACAACTGCCGAAGTATCGGGGCTTTCAATCTTATCATAAGTCAATTCTGCATCCCGCTGCACCGGCGCATCAATTCCCGGCGTATCGATAATAATATTGCCATCTTGTAGCAAGGGATGATAACAGTAATATTCAACTCGCTTGAGTACAGCACTGTTGCTACCGCGACGGGCATAACTAGCAGCTTCCTTGAGATTGGAAAAGTTAAACTGTTCCATCGAATAGGTAGCGTTTTCGAGAGTTTGGATGCGATCGCGATTTGCCTCAAAACCTTCTAACAGCAGCATCAAAGCCTTAGCTTTTTTGGCGAGCTCGGATTTATTTTCGCCGCCTTCCGTTTCAATAATTATGTTACATCCCTGAGACAACAGCGACACTACATCTGTTTGATTAATATTAAGTTCAGTAGTTAAACCTAACTGATGGCAAAGCACAGAAGCTTGCTGGCTAATCTCAAACTCGCTCAAAAAAGTTAGAACAACGCGCTCTTGTTCCGGCTCAGCAAAGGCGATATAACATTCCGTACCTGTCGCGTGTCCTTCAGCACTGTAGAGCAATTCCCGCTCCAACAAAGCATTAATCAGCATCGATTTTCCCGCACTGAAAGCGCCAGCAAACACAATTTCAAACTCAGGAGAAATTGCTTTTTTCAGAGAAGCTTGTACCGCCGTGATATCTTGTTGTCGCAAAGACGATTCCTGACGCAGCAGTTGCAGTAAAGAGTCAACTTGCTCTTGCAGATTGTTGCATTGAGGGGGCATTTGAGTCATCGCTGCAGACTGCTCCTGATTGTGGGAAAATTACCTTAGTTTTAATTCTCTGCTAGTTCAGGAATAATCACAACAGTAATTTTACTTATGCGATTCAGGATTGCTGAAAGTGCGATCGGCTATTCTGGCGACAAATCATATTGTTTATGGTTGTTTCGGAATTATTAAACCGCAGAGGCCGCAGAGGCCGCAGAGGAAGAGAAGAGAGAGATGAATAATTCCGATACCCACAGATTTGATATCATCTATTTACAGCCAAGTGGCGAAATCTGATATGTCAGTAAAATTTAGCCAAGCATCTCCTAATTTTTCGTACACCATTAGTAGTAAGGCGCGCATTATTGCGCCCCTACAAAATTAAACGAGCGCATTGCGTACTCTACATTAAACCGATAAATCCTGACGCGGTTTAAAAGACTCAACCTGCCGCAACTTTTCGTATAATTCCCGTTCCTCCTCGCTAATTTCTTTGGGAATTAACACCTGAATTTCTACCAATTGATCGCCCCGATCGCCATTTCCCGTCGGATAGCCCTTGTTAGCCAGCCGCAACCGCTTTCCAGACGTTACTCCCGGTGGCAATTTCATCTTTACCAAACCATCCAGCGTCGGTACTTCAATATCTCCGCCTAACACCGCTTCGCTGGGAGTCAGTGGCAATTCGCAGCAAACATCCGACATTTCCAATCGAAAAAATTGATGGGGAGAAACCGTGATTTTCAAATATAAATCTCCGCCGGCAATACCTTGATTTCGCAAGCGAATCCGCTGGCCTGATACCATAGCAGGAGGCAGATTCACCTCGATCGCTCGCCCATCTTCCAGACGAATTCGCTCAGTACCGCCCGAATAAGCCCTTTCCAAAGGCAGAGTTAGCCTGGCCTCAATGTCTCTTCTCGTTTCGCGATCGACTGTTTCCCTAATTTCCCGTCGCATTTCGCGATCGGCTATATCCCTTCTGATTTCGCGATCGACTATCTCCCGTCGCATTTCGCGATCGGCTATATCCCTTCTGATTTCGCGATCGTCTGTTTCCCGTCGCATTTCGCGATCGTCCACATCCCTTCTATCTTCCCTAGAATTAGCTACATAACTCGTTTTCTTAGAAGCCGTACTCCACGGTTCATAGGAGTCTACTCGCGGTGCATCATTCGCTGTCGCCATCCTCACTTCCCGGCGCCTTCCGAGCACTTGATCTAGAAATTTATTAAAATCAGAGTAATCGCTAAAATCGACATCTTCGGCCGGTTTTTTGCGGGTAGCTTTACCATTTCCCCAAGTTTTGAAATTGGGAAGTCGCACCCCTTGCTTGCCTTGAAATCCCTTTTGTTTCCAGAATTTACTAAACTGATCGTATTGAGCTCGCTTGTCAATATCGGAAAGAATATCGTAAGCTTCATTAATATCCTTAAACCTATCTTCAGCCGATTTATCCCCCGGATTTACGTCAGGGTGCAACTGTCTGGCTAGCCGTCGATAGGCTTTCTTAATCTCATCAGCCGTGGCATCTTTGGGCACTCCCAAAATTAGATAGTAATTGCGAAAATTCTGCATAGTTAGTCATTAGTTATTAGTCATTAGTCATTAGTTATTAATTATTAGTCATTAGTCATTAGTCATGCTGCTTCCCTGCTTCAAACTAGGGACTAATGACTAGGGACTAATGACTAACCACTAATTAGAGCCAATCGTCGTCATCATCCCAATCGTCGCTTTGATTTTGATAAGGGCGAGTGGGGCGATTAGCACTGCTTCTACGATCGCCCATACGATCGCCCATACGATCGCCCATACGATCGCCCATACGATCGCCCATACGATCGCCAGTGCGATCGGGAATTGGATCGACAGTCGATCGCCTGTACGGCTTAGCATTGGTATAATAGCTGCTGTCATCGCTGCGCCGCTTGGTACCGTCGCCCGTAAAAGTCCGCTTCACAGACTCAAAGAAATCGTCATCATCGTCATCCATCGCAAACGCGGAAACTTCCCTGCTCAAATCGTAAAGAGCATCCTGCAAATCCGAACCAACTTGGTCAACTCCGCGCTCATCATTGCGTTCCAAACTGTCTCGCAATTCCCGAATTAAAGTTTCAATTCGCTGGCGGCTTCTTTGAGCAAACTGCATTCCGCGATCGAGCGCCACCTCTCGCAACTGCCGCTCGGCTTGATAAGCTAAAGCTTCAGCGCGATTGCGTTTTTCTACCCTTTCCCGCTGCAACTTATCAGCTTGAGCAAACTGTTCCGCATCGCGAATCATTTGATTCACTTCCTGCTGAGTCAGCGTCGAAGCACCTTGCACAGTAATGCTTTGTTCCCTGCCGGTAGTTTTGTCCAAAGCAGTCACCAACAGCATCCCGTTAGCGTCAATATCAAAAGCTACTTGCACCTGCGGAATCCCTCGCGGTGCCGGCGGAATTCCAGTTAGTTTAAACCGTCCCAAAGACTTATTATCTCTGCCTAATTCGCGTTCCCCTTGGATCACGTGAATTTCTACCACAGTTTGGTTGTTTTCAGCAGTCGAAAAAATGTCCGATCGCCTGACGGGAATAGTAGTATTCCGAGGAATCAGTTTTTTCATCACACCGCCGATAGTTTCCAAACCCAGCGACAGCGGCGTTACATCTAACAGCAGCACATCGCGAACCTCGCCTCCCAAAATCCCCGCCTGAATTGCCGCTCCCACCGCCACAACTTCATCGGGATTCACATTTTGATTCGGCTCTTTATCAATCAAGTTGCGAACAACTTCCTGTACCAAAGGAATGCGAGTCGAACCGCCAACTAGCACAACTTCATCAATGCGAGAAGGACTCAAACTTGCATCAGCCAAAGCTTGTTTCACCGGACGCCGCAGCCGCTGCACCAAATCTGTGCACAGCCCCTCAAATTGACCGCGAGTTAGTCGCGTTTCCAGATGCAAAGGCCCGTCTTCGTTCGCATCGATAAACGGCAAATTAATCTCAGTGACACCGACTCCCGACAGCTCAATCTTGGCTTTTTCTGCCGCTTCGATCAAGCGCTGCAAAGCTTGCCGGTTGCGTCGCAAATCAATTCCTTCTTTTTCTAAGAATTGTTCTGCCAACCAATCCACAATTTTGGAGTCAAAATCATTACCGCCTAATTGAGTATCGCCGCTAGTTGCTTTGACTTCAAATACTCCGTCTCCCACGTCTAAAATCGACACATCAAAAGTACCGCCGCCCAAATCAAACACTAAAATAGTTTGACTTTCTCGCCTGTCCAAACCGTAAGCCAAAGAAGCCGCTGTCGGCTCATTTAAAATCCGTTTGACATCAAGTCCGGCAATTCGTCCAGCATCCCGCGTCGCCTGTCGCTGCGAGTCATTGAAATAAGCGGGAACAGTAATTACAGCCCCCGTCACCTCTTGTCCCAGATAGCGGCTGGCTTCATCGGCCAGTTTCCGCAAAACCATCGCCGAAATTTCCTCTGGGGCAAAATCTTTTTTCAGGCGGGGACACTTGATTTTGATGTTCCCGTTTTCGTCGCGGCGAGTTGTGTAAGGGACGCGCTTTGATTCTGGAGTCAGTTCGGTATATTTGCGCCCGATGTACCGCTTGACGGCGTAAAAGGTGTTTTGCGGGTTGAGAACAGTCTGGCGTCTGGCCATCTGTCCCACCAGGCGTTCTCCTTCCTTTGTGAAAGCGACTACCGAGGGAGTTGTCCGCATCCCTTCTGCATTGGCAATCACAACCGGTTTGCCGCCTTCCATGACGGCTACTACTGAGTTTGTTGTTCCGAGGTCAATGCCAACTACTTTACCCATGCGTCAGTTGTCTCCTGTGGCGTTGTGTGTAGCCTTTTCAATATAAGCGTTAAGTATGATTGCATTTATTGTACCGCGTCGAGAAGCGGGGGCTGCAGGGGGATTGCCTCACCTGCGCTTCAGGTTGCTGGGGTTGGCTGGGTGCGCGCGGCGGGTTGCAGGCGCGTGTAGCTGGAATTTGCGTTAACCCGGATCGGCATTATTTGTTGGGTTTCGTTTTACTGGCCCAACCTATGCTGTTTAAACTAGAATAGAAAGCAAATTTAGCGGGTTAATTATGCAAAGTATTAAAGTACGATCGCGCGTTGGTTCCGACGGGATGTTGCATTTGCAAATCCCCGGTGGTATCAAAGATACAGATTTGGAAGTTATTGTAATTTTCCAGCCTATAGCAACTGCAACTGAGGCTAAAACACCCGAAGATTTAGGCTGGCCGCCCGGTTTTTTTGAGAGAACTTTCGGGTGCTTTCAGGATGAACCTTTAGTTCGAGGAGAGCAAGGGGAATATGAAGAGCGAGAGGAATTGCTGTGATTTATTTACTGGATACCAATACCTGTATCGGTTACTTGAACGGCAGATCGATTGGAGTTTTGCGAAGGTTGCAGGCTCTACCTTCACAGGATGTCGCAGTATGTTCTGTTGTTAAAGCTGAACTGTTCTATGGATCTATGAGAAGCAACAATCCCGGTCGATCGCTTGCCCAACAGCAAGATTTTTTGAATCGCTTTATATCTCTTCCCTTTGATGACCAGTCTGCCCTAATTTACGGTCAAATTCGCGCTCAATTAGCTGCATCTGGGACACCCATTGGCCCTAATGACCTTTTGATTTCCTCTATTGCTCTTGCCAACAACCTAATTCTTGTAACTCACAATACCCGCGAGTTCAGCCGTGTTGAGGGTTTGCGTCTGGAAAATTGGGAGATAGAGGTCTAAGTTAGATGTATCGAGTTTGCCTACAATCACAATCTCGCTCCAACAATGCCTGCAATCAAAATAAAATTATGAAATTCACCCTTGATGTCGAAAACAATCCCGCAGGCTGGCCGGATCACACTCAATTACCAGAATCCGACGGCCCTTTTGTGAAAAACTTTCAAGAACATCCCCAAAGCATTCTATTAACCGATTCAATTACTCCCGTTTTGCAAAGAATTCATGCTGACGGGAACTATTGTATCGGTCAAGACAGCGGCATTTATTGGCGATTAACTGAGCCGCTAGAACGGGGTGCAGAAGCACCGGACTGGTTTTATGTGCCTAATGTTCCGCCAACACTGGATGGTCAGTCGCGCCGTTCTTATGTGATGTGGCAAGAATTTGTAGCACCGTTAATTGTGTTAGAGTTTGTATGGGGCAATGGTGCAGAAGAACGGGACAGAACGCCTTTATTGCGATCGGGTGAACAGGAAACTAAGCCGGGTAAATTCTGGATTTATGAAAATGTAATCCGTCCGGCACTTTACGGGATTTATGAAGTAACTAAGGCTAGCGTTGAAGTCTATCACCTGATCGAAGATAGGTATCAATTAGTTGCTGCAAACGAGCGCGGTCATTATCCGATCGCACAGTTAGGAGTGGAATTGGGAATTTGGCAAGGTATATATCAAAATGTGGAATTACCTTGGTTGCGCTGGTGGGATAGTGCAGGAAATTTGCTGTTGACGGGATTTGAAAGAGATCAACAAGAACAGCAAAGAGCCGATCGCGAACAAGAAAGAACTCAACAAGCCCAAGACCAATTAGAGGAATTGCGCGCTCAGTTGCGATCGGCTGGAATTGAACCGAAATTATGAATTGTCTGCAAGTGCGATCGCCCCCATCCCCAGCGATCGCACGTAAAAACTTTACAAGGGCGATCGGGAACATCGATCGCTCCTATTGAAGCTAAAATCAAACAACAACCCCAAATAAATCTATGGGACTCTTTGACAAGATTCGCGGCGAATTTGTCGATATCATCGAATGGTTGGACAATACCAGCGACACCATTGCCTATCGATTTGAGCGTCACCAAAACGAAATTAAACAAGGTGCTAAACTAACTGTACGACCCGGACAAATAGCAGTCTTTGTCAGCGAAGGTCAAGTTGCCGATGTATTCGCTCCGGGAATGCACGAACTGTACACCCGCAACTTACCCGTTCTGAGTACCTTAAAAGGCTGGCCCTACGGTTTCAACTCTCCCTTTAAAGCAGAAGTCTACTTTTTTAACACCAAAATATTTACCAACCTGAGATGGGGAACCTCTAACCCTGTAATTATCCGCGATCCAGAACTGGGCCCAGTGAGAATGCGGGCTTTTGGCACATACAACATTAAAGTTTCCCATCCAGAACAACTCTTAAAACAACTAATCAGCACTGACGGACTATTTCAAGTAGATGAAATCACCGAACAGCTACGCAATACAATAGTCAGTGCCTTTGCCAATTGGGTTGGCAGTTCCCGCGTTCCCCTGCTGGACTTTGCAGCCAACTACACCCACATGGGCGAACAGGTGCGAGTTGCCATACAGCCAAGTATCCAGCAGTTTGGGTTAGAGTTAACTCAGCTATTAATTGAAAATATCTCGATGCCGCCTGAAGTTGAAGCAGCACTCGACAAACGAGCCTCGATCGGACTTCTGGGAAATATGCAGCAATATACCCAATATCAAGCTGCTAACGCTATAGAAGCATCTGCAAATAACCCTAGCGGCGGCAATCAAGCATTAGAATTTGGCATGGGAATGGCACTAGGTCAGCAAATGACAAATATGATGCAGCCGCCAGCATCGCAGACTCCGCCGCCACCTCCCCCGCCAATACAAACTCAGTGGTATATTGCCCAAAACGGTCAACAATCAGGCCCTTTTGAATTGCATCAACTTCTGCAAAATGGTTTGACACATCAGGTAATGGTGTGGCGTGCGGGTTTTGACGGCTGGAAGTTAGCATCGCAAGTGCCGGAATTAGCATCTTTGTTGGCGACAGTACCGCCGCCTCCCCCGCCAGCAGCAGCCTAAATTTTTGTTTGCATATTTAGTTAATTGGTAATTGGTAATTAATCTGCTTTCCCGATTACCGATTACCAATTACATCACCAATAAACTATTATGAATACTTCTGAACCTGCTGTTAAACGTTTTCCCTGTCCTAGCTGCGGGGCTTATTTAGAGTTCAACCCCCAAGCAGGAAAACTCAAGTGTGCTTACTGCGGCTGGGAGGATGCAATTCCCCAAACTGCTGAAGAGGTAAAGGAAAATTCTTACGAACAATATCTCCAACTCGATCGAACGGCGCTGGCAACTTTATCAACAACAGCCCTTGAAGTAAAATGCAATGATTGCGGAGCAAGTGTTACTTTTGAACCGCCGAAAGTAGCGGGTAAATGTCCATTTTGTGCTTCGCCAATTGTGACGCAACCTGCAAAGGCTAGCCCTAGCGTGCATCCAGAGGGAATTGTTCCTTTTGAAGTTACGGATAAACAGGCCAGAGAAAGCATTCAGAAGTGGCTCAGCAATCGCTGGTTTGCTCCCTCTGCTTTGAAATCCCTAGCGCAACAGGAGAAAATTCAAGGGGTTTATTTGCCGTTTTGGACTTACGACACTTATACGGTTAGTTACTATCAAGGTTCTCGCGGGGAACACTACTATGTGACTGAAACTTATACAGAAACAAACTCGCAGGGCGAAACAGAAACTAAAACTCGCGAAGTGCAACATACTAGGTGGTGGCCTGCTTCTGGCAGAGTCGATCGCTTTTTTGACGATATTCTGATTCCCGCTACAACTTCAGTCGATCGCCCGCGTCTAGATGCGTTAGAACCTTGGCATCTCAAGGAGTCGCTGCGCGCTTACAATTCATCTTATTTAGCTGGGTTTGAAGCGCAGCGATCGCAAGTTTCTCTCACTCAAGGATTTGAATCTGCTAAAAATGTCATGGCCGGTACTATTCACTCGGATGTTTGTAGGAATATTGGTGGCGACGAGCAGCGGGTTCACAGCATTTCTACTGATTACAGTGGTATCACTTTTAAGCATATTTTGCTACCTGTGTGGCTGTGTGCCTATCGTTATCAAAACCAACGATATCAAGTAATGGTTAATGCACGCACCGCTGAAGTTCAAGGCGAACGTCCCTACAGTGTTTGGAAAATTACTGCTGCTGTTGTTAGTGGTGTCCTGCTTGCGGGTGTTATGTACCTATTGTTTACTGGTAATTGGAAATATATCCGTGTTCCCGGTTTGCCTCAGCCCCAACCCCAACCAACTTCCTTACCTCTACCTAGCCAAAAATTACCACCAGCGCCTGTTCCCTCTAGCGCACCTGTACCGAACCAAAAATTACCGCCAGCGCCTGTTCCCTCTTCACTCTAGTAATTCTGGATCAAGCAGTCATCGGAGGTGGCGGAGGCATCGTCGTCGGTGTAGTAGTCGCGATCGATGTCAGTAAAATTAACTCAATCATTATTTCGTCGGAATCAATAAATTTAATGTAAATCTGCCTTAAGGAGTACACAACAGTGTTTGTACGTGTATTTTTTAATACACCTAAATTAAAGAGGACCACCTCTCTTTAATTTAGGTGTTGCTTTAAGGATAGATTATGGGTACAGTCGATTTAATTGTACTGAGGATTTTAATAAAAACCCAGCCTCTTTTCATAAATTATAGATAAACCAATACTCCGGACAGTTTTTAAGCAGCCAAAGTACCATAAGACAAGACTGAAGGAAGATTAGGGTGATTTAAAATCAAATCCCGGTCTAAATCTAACTTATCAATAAAGGTACAAAGTAGATGCTTATTGAATTCCAGACGTTTATAAGAGGCCATAGAAAACACAAACGACTTGGCAGATGAATGACAACTAGAGAGTTCATGTTTAGCTAAGTTTAAGGCAATAAGACTGGCATTAAAATGAAAATCAAGCCGTGGTAAATGACGAGATTGACAATCTGACAATCCCGTAAATTGCTTGGCATCACGAAAAATAAATTCGATCTGGAAGCGAGCCTGATAATATTCAAGAATTTGCTCAGGTGGTAGGTGAATATCAGTGCTAAACAATAAAGCATTTTTGATTTTGCCGTTGGCTTGAACCTCAGAGATACAAACCAAACAAATTGGGCAATTTAAACAACAACGATCCACCTGCAATGTAGATAAGGAAACTCCCGGTTTTAGGTTTTTAACAAAATTAAGACGACTCAAATCATGGCAGTCAACCTTACCATCATATTTACGTGGAGCTCCCAGTTTTTTTTGTTCACCTGTATAGAAATAGCGTAGGTTAGCATCACTTCTTAACTTGCCAATAAAGTCTAAATTTAAGTCCCGCACAGCATCCCAGAATTTAGCTCGATAGTAATAGCCATCAGCCACCAAATAACGTACAGAAGTTGGGAAGTAACAATGAGTATTTTTTAGATGTTGTGCATAGTCATCAACTCTTGTGATGTCAGGCGTTGAGCTTTGAGGCTCCGGTTTTTTGCGCGATTTCTTAGACCAGCAATTCTTCGGATTTTGTGGCAGTTTTTTCACCGGCGGGGAGGACGTGACGTAGTTTGTTGTACGCTTAAGCTATAAGATAAACGAGTCTCAATTTCGACAATAGAAATCACAGAAATTTCCAACCCCT
>NZ_JAUBUE010000066.1:0-25967 GCF_036705305.1 Microcoleus sp. B3-D7
CTCTACCATAGGACTGGCAATGCTTTTGGGGTGTGTCACTCCTTATACTACCACGAGAGTGACAAAAGAGGGTTAATTCGGAAGTACTACTTAACAATGCGGTGCAGCCGACAATTTGAGCTTTTCGTTGAGTTCGAGATGTTATTAGCGGCGGCTGACCTGTGCGGTTAGGCTTAGTTTTGGAAAAGAGTTAGAATCTCTTCCAGCGCTTCTTGCTCGCGTTTCGGGCTCTACTTACTACCCACATTCCGCACCCTGAACTGTCAAACTACGAATTTTCGGAGTTTGGCGAAATTGAACTGGCATCGCCAGTCCAATTTCCCACTTGCCTGTATAAAAAGTGACCATTTGGGTTCACAAAATTCCGCAAAAGCCGATTGTGACAGTGGAGGGTGCGGAAAGTGGGTTAGATGGATATCTCGCTAGATTGGGACAAGATTGCGGTTGGTCATTTTCGATCGCCGAGAGAATGCACCCGAACTCGAAGAACGGTTGAACACTGAGATTCATACTACTCCAAGGGGGCGATCGATTACAGTTATTCGAGGGTGAAATCCTGGTATATTATGTACTAATAGTAGATGCGATATTAACTATCTTGAATAGTGGGAGACATTGCCATATTTTGTGCTTGTTTCTGCATGAATTCAATGTCCGATCGCGACCAAGTACGGGGCCCGCTGCACTGATGAGCAATTAACAGCCCCCACAGTCCTTTGTTCGTTAAAATAGGCACAACTAAATTGGCGCGAACTTTCAGGCTACGCAGAAAATCTCGGTGGCATTGGTGAATTGGTTCTACTTCAATATCTGTAATTGCTCTAACTCTGCCGGCTTCGTACAAAGCAGCGTAGTCGCCGTTAAAACATTCGTCTGGCCCCGTTGAACCCAAGATTGAGAGTTCGATCGCACTCAACATCTCGTAAGTCACTCGACCTTGCCACTGTCTGTAAAAATAGTACAGTACGGCGCGATCGCTCTGTAAAATTTCTCGAATGTCGTAGAGGGATTTTTCAACTAATACATCGCGCTTTAGACGATCTGTCAAGCGGTTAACAATGTTTTGCAGCCGATCGCCCGACATAGTATTAACTCCTTTAATTCCTAGTACACTCGCCAGATATTAATTATTGAACTGGCACCTTCACCAGACCTCAAAATGTTGCGCTTCGGGATTTTCGCGCGCTCAAAAATGAGTAATTTTTGGCTTAACAGTTGTCTGGATGCCAGCAACATTATACTATTATTTGGACAGAGATAGCAATCTTTTTGGGCAACGGGCGATGGAGTCCCGCCCCGCAAGCTACGGCTTTTTTTGCGCGAAGAACCACCGGCGGGGCGCCTGTTCTATAAATGAAGAGAAAAGGAAGAGTTTACCAGTGCTGGGAGAATTGCTAGATATGCCTAAAGTTGGTTCCTCTTAAAAAGAGGAACTGTTAGGCTATCTCGATAGCTAGAGGAAGCATCAAATATGTCTGTGCTAGAAGCTGCTTGGAAACACGAATTTATCGCTACGAACGGCATCAAACTGCACTGTGTCACTCAAGGTTCTGGGCCACTGATGCTGATGCTGCACGGATTTCCTGAATTTTGGTATTCTTGGCGACATCAAATCCCAGAATTTGCATCAGATTATAAAGTAGTCGCTGTAGATCTCAGGGGTTACAACGACAGCGACAAACCTCAGGATCAATCTGCTTACGTGATGGCAGAGTTTGTGCAAGATGTCAAAGGCATTATTCAGGGTTTGGGATACGAAAGTTGCGTCTTAGTGGGTCACGACTGGGGAGGTGCGATCGCCTGGAATTTTGCTTATGCTTATCCCCAAATGGTGGATAAATTAATTGTGATGAATCTACCACATCCGGCAAAGTTTGCTGAAGGGTTACGCACTCCCCAACAATTGCTGAGAAGTTGGTACATCTTTTTGTTTCAGTTGCCAGTTTTGCCGGAGTTGTTAATTCAGTTGGGCGACTATCAGGCAATTTCGGCTGCTTTGGAAGGTATGGCAGTTAACAAAAGCACCTTTAGCCCCTCAGATATTGAAGCTTACAAAGATGCGGCTGCCAAACGGGGCGCTCTGACTGCTACTATCAATTATTACCGCAATATTGCTCGCGGATTTCTCGATCGCCAGAATTGGAGCGTGCTGCAAGTTCCGACGCTGATGATTTGGGGAGAAAATGATGTCGCCCTCGGCAAAGAGTTAACCTATGGAACCGCAGATTACGTCGGGGATTTTCAGATTCATTACATTCCTAATTGCAGCCACTGGGTGCAGCAGGAACAGCCGCAGTTAGTGAATCGGTACATGAGAGATTTTTTGGCAAGTAACTTCCTTGGTGTTGCACAAAGGTGAATGATTAAGAGAACAGAGGAATCCGCCCGTGTTTAAGATAGTAGATCAGCAAGCGTACTGACTTGTACAAGATGTCAACGGACTTGGAATAACACAAAGTCTTGCGGTGAAGTCGAGCCAGATAGTGCCGTAGACGACAATTTTCTCCTTCAACTCTAGTCATCCCTGTTTTGCTCCCTCTTTTGGTCACACTCATCGCTTAAACAAGCGATACACACAATAGCCGTCAGTGATAAGCTGTTGTGCCTTTAAATAGGGTCTAATAAAAATTTAGTTTAGTCAATAACTACAAAAATGCCAGCCAAAAACCATCTCAATCCCAAACAAATAGAGAAACTAAAAAAAGCCTTAAGAGAAGAATAAAAGGCAAATATCAGAGAAAGAATTATGATTTTATTATTGCTCAAGGACGGCAAAACGCAATCTAAAATCGCTGATTTTTTGGGTTGTTCAGTAAACAAGGTATCTTACTGGTGTCTCAAGGGAGACCCAGACAATCTAGAAAGTCTAATAGATGAAAGGATGAAGGGAAATCACAAAAAAGCCAAAGATAAATATATAGAAATATTATTAAAAACCCTAGAGAAATACCCTGAATAATTAGGATATAATTTGGGACGATGGACAGCGCAGAGATTAGCAACATACTTAGAGGAATCCACAGGAATAAAATTAAGTGGAGGACAAGTTCGGAGGATATTAAAGCAAAAAAAGTATGTTTACATCTGGGCTAAGGAATGAAAAAGTAATAACTTGATTAATTCCTGAGTTGAGGGATCGCTCGATAATTCCATTTGGTAAATATTCATCAAAAACAATTTTCAGATTTTTTTTAAAATCATCAGTCACCTTTCGACCAATTTCATAGATTTTATCTACCACATTTACAACTACAGATAGAGCCTTGTTAGTGTGAGTTTTTTCCATGAGACGAGACTTTTGACTAAATTTAGACTTGTAAAAATCACTCCTTGACAGGCTCTGGTTATATGAGGGAAGAGTCGATGTTCAATGGGATTGTATTTATACCAAATCCGGGTTACTTACCCCCTTTATGATGGCGAAAAAAAACTTCATTCGCTTGTGTTATTTTAAAAAATCCAACTTTGGGTAAACTTTGAACGAATACTGTCACTAAGTTCAATAAATATAGCCCGCTAGATAATTAGTAAACAAGTGAATCTATTCGCTTGACAAGCTCTCAGGCGCTCGTTAATGATTATTTAGATAAGAAGGCAAAAAAAATATCAGCTATCCTTCGCGAGGCGAGCAGTTATTGGGCCACCAATAATAATTGGTAAGATTTTTGATGGGTTCTGTCAGAGTTGTCGATAAAATTTGACAGCGTTCTTCCAGAACTGCTTCCAAGTCTTGTATTTTGTCAAAACTTTTATTGACTAATGGTTTGTCAGCCAGAGACCACAACCTTTCTGCTGGCTGAAGTTCCGGAGAGTAAAGTGGCAAATATTCTACATAAATTCCTGATGGAACCACCACTCGCTCGCTCCTATGCCAGCCGGCTCTGTCCATGACTAGCAAGATGGTTTTCGATTGTCCAGCTCCGGTTTGTTTGGCAAACTTTTCTAATACTAGATTCAGCCATTCTATATTATAGTTATTTCAAATAAAAATGAGACACTAAGTTGCACAATAAACGCGAATACTCTCATCAAGAGATGTGGCAGAATGCGAATACATTATAGCTCTCTTTAATGCACTAAAATCATGCTCAATACCATTTAAGTCAGGAGAGTATTTTGGTAAAAAAAGTATCTGATGGCCTGCTTCCTCCACCAGGAGTCTAATTGCTGTCTTACGATGAATCGGTGCATTCTCCATGATTAATATTGATGGTATTGTTAAAGATGGCAATAAATATAAAGCTAACCACCCTTCAAAACTTTCTGGATTCAAGCTGACAGTAAAGACCATAGGTGCAATGAAGTCCTTGTTTCCTTTTGTTCTTCCTGCTACTAAATTTTCTCTTTTCCCCCGTTTTCCTTGTCTATCCCCATAGACTTTTTTTCCTTTTTTGAACCAGGCATAAACATAAGCCTGAAACTCTTCAAATCCTGATTCATCAATAAATACAAGGCTTTTACTACCATGAGCTTTAATTGAATTTATTATTGTTTGGTAGTATTTTATTATTTATTTATTCTCTATTTCTTTCTCTATAACGATTTTTTTTTCTCGTAATTTTCATTTTGTTTAAGGCATAGGATATGGCACTCGCTCTCACCCCGAATTTCCTTGCTCTTTCTATTAATCTTGCTTCGGGATTTTCTTTTACATCTTTTCTGAGTGCTTCCCAGTCTATCTTTCGCTCACGGTGTTCTACCTTAGTTGCTAGGGAGGTCTTCCCTCCCTAGCCATCTGTATATTGTTGCTCTTCCTACTTTAAACAGGGCGGCGGCTTTGGTTATACCCCCTCCATTTTCCACATAATTCACTACTCTTTTTCTCAAATCTAGACTGTAAGCCATTTTTCGGCTCCGAGTTAACAATTTTTCTTGATTTTACATCATCTTGCATTTGTCTCACATTTATTTGAAATGACTATATATCGAGGACGTTGGAGTGTTGAAACTCTATTTAAAATCGTAACTAAGAACTTTGAGGGCGAAATTCAAACCTTGGGTTATCTGAAAGCTGCTTTATTTTATTTTTGCCTCGCTTTGGTTTCTTACAATATTTTAGCTGTTGTCCGAAGAACTCTCGGCAGTGTACATGGTGTCGGTAAAATTGAGTCGAGTCTTTCAGAATTATACTTGGTTGATGAAATTCAAGGCACTTATCGAGGAATGACTATAGCCTGTGAACCTGATCATTGGTCATTTATCCAGGCTTGGTCTCTATCTTAATTAGCTGATTTTTTGTTGGATTTGGCTCCCCGAGTGAATTTGAAGTCTTTCCTGAAGCAGCCACGCTCCCCCAAAAAGAAGAAACCCCCGGGGAATTGTGAACTCACGTCATCGTCATCTTTCTACAACAAGGCTTTTAGACCAGGCTCGGCAGTCACCTTGACAGGGCTAGTTTGCGAGCGCTTATTCAGCAAACCCTAAATAAGGATTTGTCAAGGGATCGACAGATGCGATGCTCAAGATCGCTCCTTCACCAGAATTGCTGCAGAGTATGGGTTGTCCGGGACGGGAACGAGTCCGGCAGCATTTTGATTGGGAACGGAAAGTCGATCGAATACTTGAAATTTATCAACAAACGATCGACGATTGCCCGAAGCATTAGGTAGCCGACCATTAAAGCATAAAGCAGCAGCTTTCAAGTTGAAAGCTGCTGCTTGGGGGTGATAAAAAAGTATGTGGCGGCCCAAAGACCCCCTCTACATCCTAGCGATCGAAAAACGGGTTAACCCGTTTGTTTGGTTAACCCGCGAGCTTGGAAACCTGCAGATCAATTAGTTTTGCACTACCAGCTTAACGTTGGCATTTTGCAAACCGCGCTGCTTGACTGCGGCCAAGGTCTTGTTAACTGCGTACTTCTGGTTGATGGAGTTGATTAACTCAGTTTGATTGTGTTTTTTGGCGACGCCCCAGAGGTCGGCAATCAGGTCAAAGGAACCATCGCTATTGCGAGACCAGCCTAGGTCATATTCGCCTTCGAGAATCGCTACGATGTCGGAGCGAACGCGCTGACCGTTATAGCCACGAACATCAGCTTCTGACTTGACTGAAATGCCCAAGTCGCGCAGTGAAGCTTTCAGGATTTCGGCATCGGTGATTTTGGTACGCAGAGTGCTAAAGTGAGACATTGGATTTCCTCCTAATAAAACTGAGAGAGAAACAACAACGGTCTGGATTTAACGGTGCCGCTGGGCGGCTCTTCAATCGAACTGCTAGCTGTTGCTAGCCTTTGCTCCTGTTTGGACCAGGAGAAAGCTTTTAGAATTCCATTCGCTGGTATTCAGCGACGGAAGACGCAGCGGGCCGTGCACGCTGTCTAGCCCAATCTCGAAGGGCGGTGACCTGTTCGGTCATTGTTTTAGACAGTGGCATTGTAGATTTAATGGCCGCGATGATGTCTAGCTGCGTAAACTCTCGATCTTGAGCGAAGGCTTCGTACATTGCGGCTACTAGCGCTTGCTCAATCTCTGCACCTGAAAAGCCCTCGGAAACATTGGAAAGTTGCTCTAAATCGAAGCGAGTAATTTCCCGACGCCGCTTTGACAGGTGAATCTTAAATATATCTTGGCGTTCTTCTTTGGTAGGCAGATCAACAAAGAAGAGTTCGTCGAATCGGCCTTTCCTCAAGAATTCTCCCGGCAACCGCTCGATTCGGTTGGCTGTTGCCATTACGAAGACTGGGGAAGTCTTTTCTTGCATCCAAGTGAGGAAGGAACCGAAAATCCGGCTGGAGGTTCCTCCGTCTGAGTCGGCCGAACCAGTGCCTCCTGCAAAGGCTTTGTCTAGTTCGTCGATGAACAGGAGGGCTGGAGAGATGGATTCTGCGGTTTTGAGGGCATTGCGGAGGTTGGCTTCCGAGCGACCCACCATCGAACCGTCGTAGACTCTACCCATATCTAGCCTCAGCAGGGGCAGTCCCCACAGGCGGGAGGTAGTCTTGGCAATCAGCGATTTTCCGCATCCCGGTACGCCCAGAATTAACATCCCTTTTGGTTGGGGCAGACCGTATTCTCTCGCCCTTTCTGTAAAGGCGTTGGAACGCTGTCTCAGCCACCGCTTCAGCTCTTCTAAACCGCCGACTGCATCCAGGGTTTCGTCTTCTTCAATGAACTCTAGAATGCCGTTGCGCCGAATTAATTGCTTTTTCTCCGAAAGAACTATGTCTACTTCTTCTTCTGTGAGGCGCCCCGTCGAAACTTGGGCTTTGCGATAAACTTTTTCAGCTTCGTCCTTGGTCAATCCCAAGGCTGCTTTTAAAAGTTTTTCTCGCGCTTCTGTGGTAATGCGTCGCGATTTCGTTTGCTCCAACTGACCAGACAATACTTGGTTGAGTTCCTTCATGTCTGGCAACGCGAAGTCTAATACCACTACTTCCTTTTCTAGCTCGATCGGAATTTGCTGCAAAGGAGACATCAGTATAATTGTCTTTTGCGTTCCTTTGAAGTTGGCGATCGCATCGCGCAACCACCTCGTTACCGGAGGAGAATCTATAAAAGGATGTAAATCTTTGAAAATGTAGATGCTAGCGTTACTGTTGGGTTCTCGCTGCCTGATCACCCATTCAATTGCTGCCTCTGGCGAGACGGTGTTGTGTTGGGTGGTGGTGCGGGGTTGACCATACTCCACAATGCCGTGAGTTACAGTCCAGATAAATACTCGTCGCTGTGGTTTTGCTTGAGCTATTGTCGAAATTGCTTGCTCACACCGCTCTTCCTCGGATGTCACGAGGTAGATCAGAGGATATTGAGCTTGGATTAGAATACTGATCTCTTCTTGCATAGTCCTCGACCCACTAGAGACGGTGCTATCTTTGCTGAATCTCACTGCTGCCCTTGGCCCTGTTACTGAAAATTTCAGTTTTAGCTTTTTGGGGAAGCAAGGCATTCTTAGCAGGGAACCAATTCTTCCTCTCCCGGTTTGGCCGTGCTGGCACTGACGCCCGACACCTGCTTTACTGGAAGATCCTGTTCAGCCAATACGCTCGGCTGACTTGTTACGGATGCCAGTTCTCCATCTCGCATTACTACTGAACCCGTGCATTCTGGACAGTTGTATACCCGATGGGTTTGTCCGTAGGAGGCTTCTACTTCGTCCACCAGTTCGGGATTTCCTAGGTAGAAGACAATTGCCCTTTCTGCAATTGATGACATCGGTTCAGTTTCGACTGCGGCTCGGATTTTGAGCTGGCGATGCAGTTCTGGTGGAAGATACAATGTAACTTTTTGCTTTTCTTGCATATGACAGTGAATTGACTTACCCGGGTATGTATATCAGATTAGCCGCTTAATTCTTTGCTGTCAAGCCTCTATGCAGCTTTAGCGTCATCTTGTAATATTTCGTTACATTTGAGGTAAATGTGGGTGTGTTAACAACGAAAAAGCTAGGGGTGTAGCTGATGAGGCCGAGGTGCTGCGGCAGGTAGGGTAGCGTCAAGGACGATCGACCAACTATAAATATGAACAATAGATATATAGGAGTAGGGCCAACAAATTCTTTGAGCCGCCATCTGGGGTAAGGTTCGCCATAAACACCCAGCCCGCTCATGAGGTTACTAACTTTGGGCGCTTTTATTTTGAAACCAAACTCCCCAAACAGTTTTTATAGCTTTAAGTGTGACAAATCCGAACGTGAAATAACCGTTTTCGGTTTTTGATCGGACTCAGGTTTAACACACCTGGACAGCGCTAGCGCTCAGCACCCTACCGTTAGACTTTTTGGATGACATTGTGTAAGCTGTTACGCACTTAATTTTTTTGCCCAAATGCTCGCTACAAGGGCTGTAGGCTGCTAAATATTAAATTTAGATGGGTGTCAGCTTATCTTTAATAGGGCAGTGCTGGGTAATATATACTTGGATGCGGACCTGCTAACCTGAAATTTTTAATTTTAGATATCAAAGAACTGACTGATGGATTTAGACCAACAGATTCAAGCATTGATCGAAAAAGCTCCGCCCGACGGTTCGACGCCACAAATCTTAAAGGCGATCGCCCCGGCACTGGTGTTAATTGCCCAACAGCTACAGCACCTCGAATACTCGATCCTGCAAGCGGTAGACCAAAGTTGGGCGATCGTGGTTTTGAGCAATCTCAAGCAACCGGGACGGGAGAAGAGGGTGATTTATGCTTGGAATAGTATTAAAGATGCGTCGCAGGCTGCGGCTGCTGGGGGCGATCGCCTCAGACCGGTGCTTTTGCCTGTCACTCACATTTTATTTCAGATGATAGCTCTGGAAGGTCTTGACAGCATTGTTTTTTTTGAAAGTCCCGGAAATCAGGAAGTCGGGACGGAAATCCCTCGCGAGCAAGTACAGAGTTTAATTAACGTTTACTTGCAACAGTATCGATCGGCTCCACCGCCGGATATTGCCTAAACAACTGAATTTTCTATTAATTGGTAACAGGGCATTAGGCATTGGGCATTCCCCATTACCAATTCCCCATTACCAATAAAGTGTAACTTTTTAACCTCTAATAAAGTCTACTCAAAACGTATTCAGCCAAATCAATCAAAGCTTGACGGGACTCTGAATGGGGCAGCGCCGCTAAGTATGCGACGGCTTTCTGTGCGTGATTTGTGGCTAGTTCTCGCGATCGCTCTATGCCTTTAGAATCTTCTACCAGTGCCAGGGCCTGCTCTAGATCTCCTTCTTGGGCAAATTCGCGTTCTATGAGAACTTCCAAGTAAGGTTTTTCTTCTAGGGCAAATAGTGCGGGTGCTGTCAGATTACCGCTTCTGAGATCCGAGCCTGCAGGTTTCCCCAAAGTTTCCGTTGAAGCGGTGAAATCTAATATATCATCTACTATTTGGAATGCCAAACCAATGTTCCGACCGTAGTTGTACAAATCGTCTGCTATTTCCGCTGAAACTTCGCTCAAACAGCCCGCTGCTTTGGAACTGTTGGCAATTAAAGACGCTGTTTTGTAATAACTTTTTTCGAGGTACGCTTCGATCGACAAGCTGGTGTCAAATCCATTGAGTCCCTGTTGAATTTCCCCCTCAGCTAAATCCATAATCACTTCTGAAAGCAGTTTGACTACTGGCAGGTTGTCGAGATTTGCCAAATGCCAGGAAGATTGAGCAAACAGAAAGTCTCCCGCCAATACTGCCACTCGGTTGTTAAACCGACTGTGAACCGTCGGCACTCCCCGCCGCAGATCCGACTCGTCCACCACGTCGTCGTGCACGAGACTAGCTGTGTGGATCATTTCCGTGATTTCAGCGAGGCGGCGGTGTTTTTCCGTGATTTCCCGATCGGGCATAGTCGCCTTGGCCATCAACAGAACGATTGCGGGTCTCACTCGTTTTCCCTTTGTGCCGAATAAGTATTCTGCAGCCGCGTACAAGATGGGATGACGGGCACCCACTAACTGTTTTAAGTTTTCTGTCAACAGTCGCAGGTCTTCTTCAACCGAGGAAAATAGGAGAGTGCTAGAGATCATGGATACGCCGACTCAAGCCGTAAAGTAACAAAATTTTACAAATCATATCTTTATTTTAAGGTAATTCTCTGCAATAGAAAAGAAAAATCTAGGCGATCGGCAGTTATTTGTCATCTGCCACCCGATGGAAGTCACCCGCCTGCCAGAGGCGAGTAGCCGGCTGCCAGAGGGGTTGCCCCTATTGTATCGAATTGTTAAGGACACTGCCAAAAAATCTCTAAATCCCAGAAACCCTGTGTTATTATGGGTATTAAGGATTTAAACAATTCTATACATTAAGTACAGCCAGACTGGCAGGTAGCTTGTAGGTGCCTGTAAGAGTTTCGTAGAGCCAGCCTTGTTAGTCGATCGCAGCCAAAATTTCTGGGACAGATTTTTAGTTCCTCGCGGCTAAAAGTTTTCAGAAGTTAAGAGTAGCGCATCTTATGTGCACGGAAGCTCAAAGCAGCTAAAGTGGATGGTTTTAGGCTGTTTAAGCATCTGTAAAGCAGTAAATCATTATTGATGACCGGGAACGCCTAAATGTTCCCGTAGGCTTGATATGGAAAAACAGCCTTCAGAACCAAGGCATGGTCTTGCGTGCTGACTTAATGTAGTAGGTCTTGAACTTGTCCTGCTCCTCCTCGTCCTTGACTTTTGGTTCTAACTATGATTTATCGCGATATTCCTCTAATTATTCCCATTCTGGCCGCCGGCTATGTAATGACTATTTATGTAGTGCTGATGTTGGCCGAACGCAGCGCTAAAATCACTCGATTGGGCGAGTAGTGCATTGCTGGGCAGCCGAAGTCGGCAGCAGCGCCCTCGCTTCACCCTTGAAAACTCGGAATACTCAATAATAACCCTGCCTTGAATGCTTGCGCGCAAAGGCAGGGTTATTATTTACAATTGCGGGCACTGTGATTTTCTGGGCTGCTAGTTACTGCAACACATAGGTACAGTTATCGATGTTCAATGCCAACAGCCTCTGAGGCAGGATATTATATTTAGTAGCAGCTTGTATCGCTCACAGCAAGTTTCATCTCAGGGAAAGCAGGCTCATGTTCCGAGAAAGCTATTAAATTATTATCAAAAATGCTGAGTTTGAAGTCGTCGGTTATGGTGCCAAAAAACGCAATATTTCTATTGTTTTATGACAATAACTTACAGGAATAAAACGGGATTTTTCTGAATAAATCAACCTGCTTTTTCAACATAAAAAATCCCGAAAATTGCACGGCAATCACCGATTTCATCAAAGGATGCTTGAATGGCTGATTCAGGCAGATAGTCTCTGTCATTTATTCACAGATTATCAATAAGATAATTTGCTAGGGAGAGACACACAAGTAATTTTTAATTATAAAAAGATTTTCGATATAACTGTATGGTATAAAAGTAAGTGCCACTCTTAATGACCCCTTAAAAATCTATTAACTTTTGATTAAAAAAACTAAAACCCAGAGTAGAAGTTGTCAGAAATTCTCAAGCTACACTGCCTAAATTGTTGTGTAATCCAGACGAACTCAAATAAGTTTCCCTAAATATGATGCAGAATGGTTTATCAATAGTCGGGACACTTTTTCTATGGCCCAATGGCTTATTCTCGCTTGACTTTGAGGCGAGCGTGGATAATTAAATCAATGTCACCTATAGCCGTGACTTGCATTTAATTCGACTTTTTTATGATGCTTGCCCTGTAAGGCTTGTAGTATCTTTCCAAAAACTGTCCGGAGTATTGGTTTATAAGCGATAGAGAATTGCCGACTTTTAAAAGTAGAGGTGAGAGCAGAAAATCAGAGCCTGCTCGTCAGTGGCAAGTGAATTACCGGGGAATTTGGCCACAAATATGTGCTCCGTTCTTTACCACACAACCCGCCGACGAAGGCAGGGGCTGGGGACGGGAGATTGTTAAAAAAAGTGTGGAAAAACATTCGGGTAAAATAGAAGTAACATCAGTTATCGGTCAAAGGATGTGTATGGTGTTAATTCCGATCGCCGTTTAGCGGGATTGCACTAAAAATCCTACCAATGTGCGACTAAAATGCAACTTTAGACTGATGTCAATTATCGATTGCGGTGAGCGTGCCGCGAGTGTAAAATTTGAAATCTAAAATGGTATTAAGTGGCGGTTTCGCCTGCATATATTCCCCTTGATTTGCCCATGTCAACAACAGTTTCTAATACCCAAAGCTTGCTAAAACAGGCGATCGACCCCAAACCACCGGTGCTACCTCCAGACACACCCTTGAAAGTCGCAATTGCTGCCATGACTCAGGCGAGTGCCAGTTGCATTTTAATCGCGTTTGAGCAGCAATTGCTCGGAATTTTTACAGAACGCGATGTTGTGAAAATAACTGCTAGCGAAATACCGCTAGCAGGGGTGGCAATTTCTGAGGTGATGACTGAAAACCCGATCGCTATTTCCCTCGATCAAGCGGGAAATATCTTCAAGGTATTGAGCATATTGCGATCGAAAAGAATCCGTCATTTACCCCTCCTAGACGAAGGTGGCAACTTGCTAGGCGCTATCACCTGCGAAAGCATCCGTCAAATCCTCAAACCGGCCGACTTGCTGAAAATGTGGCGCGCCGAAGAAATTATGACCACACAAGTAATAGTTACTTCAAGCAGCGCCTCAGTTTTAGAAGTCGCAAAACAGATGAGAAGCCAGCGCAAAAGCTGCATAGTCATTTGCACTGACAGCGACAACAAAAATCAGAAACCTGTGGGCATAATTACAGAACGCGACATTGTTAAATTCCAAGCTTCTGGACTAGATTTTGCACGTACTCCCATCACCGCCAGGATGAGTTTTCCGCTGATACCGTTGCAGGTAAAAGCCACCTTGTGGCAGGCTCACCAGTTAATGCAGCAGCACAGCATCCGGCGCTTAGTGGTGGTGGACGAGGAAGGATTTTTAGCCGGAATTGTGACTGAAATTAGCCTGCTGCAGGCTTTAGATCCGGTAGAAATGCACGCAAATGTCGAGCTTTTGCAGGAAACAGTTGCCGACAAAATTCAGGAGTTGAACAAAATGAACGAAGAATTGCAAAAAGAAGCGTTGCGGAGAACAGAAGTCGAAGAAAAATTGCGAATTTTAAATGATAATTTGGAAGAACAAATAAAACAGCGAACTTTAGAATTAATTAATGCCAACAGTCAGTTAAAAAAGGAAATACAAGACCGCACCACGGCTGAAGCTGAAGTTCGCCGCCTCAACACCGAACTCGAACAGCGAGTTCTAGACCGCACGGTTCAACTAGCAGCCAGTAACGAAGAATTGCAGCAACAAGTTAGTGGTCGGAAACTGCTAGAAGAAAAATTGCACTTTTCTGAAAGGAAAGTCCGCGCCGTTTTTGAAGCAATGACCGACATAGTTCTCGTGCTAGACAGTCAGCGGAACATAGAAATTTTGCCAACGAATGTGGCAGCGGTGTCTGAGCCTGATTGCGATATAGTCAGCTTGACTATAGAACATTTTCTTGACGATAACAACCCGGATGATTGGTGGGTGTTAGTTCAGCAAGTTTTAGAAACCGAACAAACTATCAATTTTGACTACAGCTTAACAGTTTGTGATCGCGAAATTTGGTTTTCTGCCTGCATTTCTCTATTCTCAAAAGATGCAGTCATTTGGGTTGCCCGCAACATCAACGCCCGCAAAATAGCCGAGTCAGCCCTCTGCCAAAAAAATGCAGAGTTATCTCATACCTTAGAAGAACTGAAGCGGACTCAAAAAGAACTTATTCAATCAGAAAAAATGGCAGCCCTCGGACAGTTAATTGCCGGAGTTGCTCATGAAATCAATTCTCCTTTAGGGGCGATTCGCTCTTCTGTGCAGAACATCGCCGATTTCTGGACGGAACAGTTGCAGCAGTTGCCGATATTTTTTCAACAACTATCCCCGGAACGGCGGCAGGATTTCTTTGCTTTGCTACACAAGTCCAGCCAAGAAACAGATACATTATCTAGTAAAGAAAAACGTCAGTTAAAAAAACTTTTGCAGGGGCAACTAGAATCAGAAAAAATTGACGACGCCGCCAGTCTTGCCTGTACTTTATTAGATATCGGCATCGGTAATAATATAGAACCTTTTTTACCTTTATTGAAAGACAAGCAAAGTCGAAACATTGTACAAACCGCCTACCAATTTGCTACGGTACAAAAAAGCACTAAAAATATTGCAACTGCTACAGATAGGGCCGCCAAAATTGTTTTTGCTTTAAAAAGCTACTCTCGTTACGACCAGTCGGGTTCCAAAGTAATCTCTAATATTACCGACGGTATTGATACTGTTTTAACGCTTTACCACTACCAAATCAAACACGGTGTGGAAGTAGTCAGAAACTATGGTACTAATTTGCCCTCTGTGCTATGCTATCCTGATGAACTCAATCAAGTTTGGACAAATTTGGTTCACAATGCTTTACAAGCGATGGGCAACAAAGGCGTGTTAAAAATTGATGTCAAACACCAAGCGAACGCAATATCAGTCAGTATTACCGACAGTGGTCCCGGCATTCCTCCAGAGATTATGCCGAGAATTTTTGAGCCGTTTTTCACAACTAAACCTCCAGGGGAAGGCAGCGGTTTGGGATTAGATATAGTTCAAAAAATTATGGAAAAACACCAAGGTGAACTGCAAGTAGAAAGCGTGCCTGGCCAAACAAAATTTACTATATCCTTGCCAGTCGGAATCCCTTGATAGCAATAAAAAAAAGAGGGAAATGCCCCTATTTTTAAAATTTAATAGCAGTAAAGTTTTATGTCTAAACCAGTAATTTTGTGCGTTGACGATGAAGTTGTGGTCTTAAATAGTTTAAAAATTCAACTTAAAAAAGAATTTGGGGATGCTTACCTCTATGAAGTAGCAGAAAATGCAGAGGAAGCTCTGGAAATTATGGAGGAAATTCAAAACGAAGATGAGAGTGATATTTTAGTCATAGTATCTGACTGGTTAATGCCAGGGATTAAAGGAGATGATTTTTTGATTATGGTTCACCACAAATATCCTAAAATTGTGAAAGTTATGCTGACCGGGCAAGCAGACGAAGTAGCAATAGCACGGGTGAAAGAGCAAGCAAACTTGCACCGTTGTTTGTACAAGCCGTGGGAACGCAAAGAATTAGTAGAAACTATAAAATCTGGTTTGACAAAAATATGAACAATAAACCTGTGATTATTTGTGTGGATGACGAACCAATAATTCTTGAAAGTTTGAAAATTGAGTTAAAAAAAACCCTGGGCGAAGAACACTTATTAGAAACCGCTGAAGGTGGCGAAGATGCTTTAGAGTTAATCGAGGAATTACTGGCAGAGGGGTGCGAAATCGTAGCAGTGATTTCCGACTATCTGATGCCGAATATCAAAGGGGACGAATTGCTCAAGCAGATTCACATAATTTCGCCAAAAACTATCAAAATTATGCTGACGGGGCAAGCAGACCTAGAAGCAGTGGCGAATACTATTAAATATGCTAAATTGTACCGATATATATCGAAGCCTTGGCAGTCCGAAGATTTGAAGTTGACGGTAAAAGAAGCGATTAACAGCTATTTTAGGGAGAAGCAATTAGCGCAACAAAATGCTCAACTCCAAAAGCTAAATCAAGAGCTGGAAACTTTAGTCGAGGAGCGGACTGCACAACTGCGGTTGTCTGAGGAAAAGTTTGCTAAAGCTTTTCGTTCTTCTCCCAACCCGATTACTATTACCAGATTTAATGACGGTCGTTATTTAGAAATTAATGAGGCTTTTTGCCAGACAATCGGTTATTCGGCTGCAGAAATTATCGATCGCACGGCGCTTGATTTGAATCTTTGGGAAAATATACAAGCCCGCGCCGAGTTGTTTAAAATGTTAGATGAAAAACAAATTATTCTCAACTACGAATTTGATTTTCGCACTAAAACAGGGGAAATCCGAACCGGGCTGCTGTCAGCAGAAATCATTGATATTCATGGCGAAACCTGCGTGATTTCTGTGATTCAAGATATTAGCGATCGCAAATTAGCCGAAGAAAAACTCCGAGCTGTAGCGGCTTCTTTAGCAGCAGCGCAAAGAATCGCCCGTGTCGGTAATTGGGAATGCGATTTATCGGCAAACACAACTACTTGGTCGGAAGAACTATCTCGGATTTTTGGGATCGATCCAACCCAGCCTGCGCCAACACTAACTGAGTTTTCGCAATACGTGCATCCCGACGATCGACAAAAGTGGCAAACAACGATCGACACTGCTATTGCTAGCGGGCAATCTTACAGTTTGGAATATCGAATTCTGCGCCCGGAACCGAAAATTGCTGCAGATAATTGCCCGTCACAAATAAGTGAAGCCGGCTTCATCCGCTACATTGAAGCCAGAGGAGAAGTAGTTGTCAACCAACAAGGTCAAGTGACAAAACTCTTCACAACTTTGATGGACATTACCCCACGCAAGCTGGCAGAAATAGCCCTTGCAGAGAGCGAAGAAAAATACCGTCATTTAGTTGAAACTTCCCAAGATATTATCTGGTCTTGCAATGCTCAAGGACACATTACTTTTGTCAACCAAGCAGTTAAACAAATATACGGTTACGAGCCTGAAGAAATGCTCGGCTGTTCTTTTAGCGATTTCTTAGCCCCAGGAGAAATAGATTGGAAATGGGAACTTCAGCAGCGCTTGCTGACGGGAAAAACTGTGTTTCAGTACGAAAATATAGTATTAGGAAAAGACGGCAGAAAGATTGATGTAAATACCAAGGCGATCGCGCGCATGGACGCTGAAGGAAACATCATCGGCACCACAGGCACTGCTAGCGATATTACCGAACGCAAACAAGCTGAAATAGTCCTGCAAAAAGCTAAAGAAGAAGCCGACAGAGCGAACAGGGCAAAAAGCGAATTTCTCTCGAATATGAGCCACGAATTGCGAACTCCCCTCAACGCAATTCTCGGTTTTAGCCAACTGCTAGCCCGCGACCCAGACCTCGATGCCGACCAACAGCAATACTTAGGAATTATTACCCAGAGCGGGGAACATTTGCTCGTTTTGATCAACAATATTCTGCAAATGTCAAAAATTGAAGTCGGGCTGGTGACACTTAATAACAGCACCTTCGACTTGCACAAAATGCTAACTAATACTGAAAATATGCTGAAGCTGCAAGCCGAGAAAAAAGGGTTGCAGTTAATTTTTGATTGCCCCCCAGATCTACCTCAATATATAGAAACTGACGAAAGCAAGTTGCGACAAGTCTTGATCAATGTTGTAGGTAATGCTATTAAATTTACTGCGGAAGGGGGTGTTAATTTGAGACTAAAACATGAGCTGCTAAGCAACAAAAATTCCCCCGAATTTCGGCGAAATGAAAGTTGCTATTTGCTATTTGAAGTGGAAGACACTGGTTCAGGAATTTCTGCGGAAGAAATGGATAATTTGTTTAAACCTTTCGCACAAACAGAAAGCGGGAAAAAAGCTCAAGAAGGAACAGGTTTGGGCTTGCCAATCAGCAAGCAGTTCGTTAAGTTAATGGGAGGGAAGATGACGGTAACAAGCACCCTCGGTCGCGGCAGCATTTTTAGGTTTGATGTTAAAGTTTGGCTCCCTAATGCAGTGGAAATTCAGGTGGCTCAAACAGCTCGCCGAGTGGTGGGTCTGGAACCCGGACAGCCAGAATACCGGATTTTAGCTGTTGACGATCGCCTGGAAAGCCGCTTGCTGTTGGTCAGAATGCTGACATCGCTCGGCTTTGCGGTGCAGGAAGCTGAAAATGGCGTTCAAGCTGTGGAAATGTGGTCGAGTTGGGAACCTCATTTGATTTGGATGGATATGCGGATGCCGGTGATGGACGGTTACGAAGCTACTAAACAGATTAAAGCGCATTTGAAAGGTCAAGCAACGGTGATTATTGCTCTGACTGCAAGTGCTTTTGATGAGGAGCGATCACTGATTTTGTCTGCTGGTTGCGATGATTTTGTAGCGAAGCCTTTTCGGGAGCAAGTGATTCTGGAAAAAATGGCTAAGTATCTGGGAGTCCGCTATGTTTACGATCGAGAAGCTTCGCTAACTTCTGATGCTGCGGTGTCCGCCGAGGTTTCCACGGCAACTGAAACGGCTGATTTGGCTTTTACGCTCAATACTTCATTTTTGGAAGCTATGCCTGCTGAATGGATTGATGAATTGTATTCTGCGGCGGATGCGGTTGATAACGAGGAGATTTTTCGGCTGTTGTCGATTCCTCCTATTAATGCGAGTTTCCGCAGCGCGATCGCCGATTTGGCGAATAACTTCCGGTGCGATCGGATTCTCGATTTGATTGACGAGTTTAGAAATTGTTGAAGGATGAAATAACAAGGGATAATAGGGGCAGGTTCAGGATTATTGATGATGTAGGTCGATCGCCTATTTGTAAACTCGCCTGCGGCCGATAGACTAATTTACTTGTAGGCCAGCTCCACACCCTGGTAATCATCAGTCATTCCCCATTCTTTAAGGTCAAATCTCCAATCTTAACTAGGATAAGTTCTGTAAATATAAAAGGAGTTGATTGAGGAGAGAGTGCTATAATGATTATTTAACCAGTTTTCATAATTTCACCACTTCTTAAATTAACAAAAAATAGCGCTCGATGACCAACAATCAAATAGAAGAAAATAAAGGCAACATATTAATTGTTGACGATACTCCAGAAAATTTGCAAGTTTTATCAGCAACGCTGTCTGATCGAGGCTACAAAGTCCGCGGCGTAATTAACGGCAAAATGGCAATCAGGGCCGCGCGATCTGGTTCTCCCGATTTGATTTTGCTCGACATCAAAATGCCCGAAATGGACGGCTACGAAGTCTGCACACAGCTCAAGGAAGATCCGAAGACATCCGACATTCCCGTTATTTTTATCAGCGCTTTAGATGAAGTATTGGACAAACTAACCGCCTTTCAAGTGGGAGGGGTTGATTATGTCACAAAACCGTTTCATGTAGCAGAAGTTTTAGCGCGAATCGAACACCAACTGACTATCCAGAGACTGAAAAAACAATTGCTCGATCGCAATAAAGAACTGCAAGAAGAAATAATTGAACGCAAAAAAGCCGAAGAAGAAGCGGCCGCTGCTTCGCTAGCAAAAAGTCAATTCGTTGCCAACATGAGCCACGAATTGCGGACTCCCCTGAACGCCATCTTGGGTTTTACTCAAGTCATGAGCCGCGACTCTTTGCTCAGCCACGAAAATCTCGAAAATCTCCGAATTATTAATCGCAGCGGTCAACATTTGCTGGAACTAATTAACGATGTTTTAGACTTGTCGAAAATAGAAGCAGGGATAATTGGCTTAGATCAACGCAGCTTTGACCTCTATCAACTCCTCGACACTCTCGAAGAAATGTTTCAAATCAAAGCTGAAACAAAAAAAATGCAACTGAGATTTTCGGTCCAGGCAAATGTTCCCCAATATATAAAAACTGACGAAAAAAAGCTGCGCGTTTGCTTAATTAACCTGCTGGCAAATGCCATGAAATTCACTCACGACGGGGGCCGTATTTGGCTGCGCGTGAGCGTGGAAAGCAACCAGCCACAGCCTGCAGAATCGGAAATTCATCCTAACTCTACCTCAGTCGATCCCTTGTTAATTTTGTTTGAAGTTGAAGATACGGGTGTTGGCATAGCAACAGCAGAAATTGATACTTTATTTGATGCTTTCGTGCAAACACAAGTCGGGAGAAAAGCTGCTGATGGTACGGGATTGGGTTTGACAATTACTAAAAAATATGTGCAGATAATGGGTGGGGATATTTGGGTGAAAAGTGTTTTAGGTGAGGGAAGCAGTTTTAAATTTAATATCCGAGTATTTGCCGCTATTTCGTCTGAAATAACAATGGCGACATTGCAGCGGGTGATCGGACTAGAAGCAGATCAACCGGTTTATCGGATTTTAGCAGTTGACGACAATCAAGAAAATCGGCTGCTGCTGGTTAAAATGTTGCAACCAATTGGTTTTGAAGTCCGAGAAGCGGAAAATGGCTACCAAGCGGTTGAACTTTGGGAAACTTGGCAGCCTCATTTAATTTGGCTGGATACGCGAATGCCAGTAATGGACGGTTTTGAAGCTGTCCGAAAAATTAGAGCGAAAGAGAAAGAAAATCAGTGGCGAACTATAATTATTGCTCTGACTGCTAGCACTTTTGAGGAAAAAAAAGGCGAAATTATCGCCGCAGGTTGCGACGATTTTGTGCGGAAACCTTTTCAAGAACAAATCCTTTTTGATAAGATGGCTTGCTACTTGGGAGTGCGCTATCTTTATCAAGAGTTGCCCCGACTCCCTATCGGGGCTTTACGGCGTTATTGTGTGAACGAAAAACCCGATTCATTTTTCGGAGGGCTGCTGGATCAGATGCCTCAAAGCTGGGTGAAGGAACTCTATGACGCAGCTAATGATGTTAATGAAGAGCTGGCGATTCAACTTGTCGATCGCATCTGGGAAAGTCATCCAACTTTAGCTGAGGCTTTAAAAGATTTGCTTGCCGATTACCGACTCGACAAGATAATGGATTTAACTCAATCGAGTTTAAAATAAATGGATAATAGCGAAATTAAAGTATTGGTGGTTGATGACCAACCAAGCAATCTGCGGTTCTTATCCAAACTGCTAACCTCCCAGGGGTATCAAGTTTATCGAGCTATTTGCGGTCAACTGGCGTTGAATGTTGCGATCACCCATTGCCCAGATTTAATTTTGCTCGACATTAGAATGCCGGAAATGAACGGTTATGAAGTTTGTCGGAGACTGAAAGCGACACCAGAAACTGAACAAATTCCGGTAATTTTTTTAAGCGTATTAGATGAAATGAACGATAAGCTACAAGCTTTTCGAGTAGGAGGCGCCGATTATATTACTAAACCATTTCAAGTAGAAGAAGTTTTAGCGCGCATCGACAAGCAAGTCCGATTGCAAAAACTGCAACAGCAGTTAAAAGAACAAAATTATCAACTGCAACAGTCACAGTCGCTGCTGGCTAGCATATTAAATAGTTCCTTAGACTGTGTGGTGGCTTATTCTGCTGTCCGCAACACTGAGGAAAATATTGTAGATTTCCAGTGGCTCTTAATCAACCCTGCCGCTGAAAAATTTTATGGTCTGCTATTACATGAGATAGTTGGCAAGAATTTGTTAGCCAAAGTTTCACAGGTTAGCAATAAAAGGTTATTTGATTTGTATGTTTCTGTAGTAGAAACAGGAGAAACTGTAGACCAAGAATTTTATTACGAACACGAGGGTGATACAATTGTTTGGCTGCACATTGTGGCGGTCAAATTAAATGATGGTCTGGCAGTAACATTTCGTAACATTACCGAGCGCAAACGAGCAGAAATTGCCCTACGAGACAGCGAAGAACGCTTCCGCGCGATATTTGAGCAAGCTGCGGTCGGCATAGCTAAAACCGCGCTTTGTGGTAAATTTATGCGGGTAAATCCCGGCTTTTGTCAAATTGTCCGTTATGGACAATCCGAATTGTTACAGCAAAATTGGGAGGCAATTACTCACCCAGATGACAGAGAAGCGGACAGAGAATACCTGCGCTCGCTGTTATCCGGGAAGATTCAAACTTTTTCTGTGGAAAAGCGTTTGCTATGCAAAGATGAGGCAGTGCGCTGGGCAAATGTTACGGTTTCGGCAATGCGCGATGTCAAGGGGACGCTGCAGTATTTGATTTGTGCGATCGAGGATATTTCCGAACGCAAGCTGGTACAAGAATTACTGCAAGAGAGTTTAGACACTCAAACCCGCTACGCTCAAGAATTAACTCGTTCTAATGCCGAACTAGAACAGTTTGCTTACGTGGCTTCTCACGATTTGCAAGCGCCTTTGAGCACGATTGCTGGCTACGCTCAACTATTAGAAAAACGCTTTCCCAACCAACTTGATGCCCAAGGGAATAAATTTATCCGCAATATTGTTCAGTCTTGCGAGCGGATGCAGGCGCTGATTGATGACTTGCTGGAGTATTCGCGGGTCGGTCGCAGTCAGAAACCTTTTGAGATGATAGATTGCAATCGGGTTTTTGAGGATGCTTGTGCTAATTTGCATTTGGCCATCCGCGAGAATCAAGCTTCAGTGACTAGGGGGAATTTGCCAAGGATAAAAGGTGACTCTTTTCAACTGCTGCAACTGTTTCAAAATTTAATTGGTAACGCCATTAAGTACCGCAGCAGTGAGGCGCCGGTGGTGCAGGTGGACGCTTCGCATCAGGGGGAGAGCTGGGTGTTTTCAGTGCAGGATAATGGTATTGGGATTGCCTCACAGTACCATCCGCGAATTTTTCAGATTTTTCAGCGCTTGCACACCCAAAAACAGTATTCGGGAACTGGTATCGGTTTAGCGATTTGTCAAAGAATTGTCGATCGGCACGGTGGCAGCCTGTGGGTAGAATCAGAACCCAATCGAGGCTCGACTTTTTATTTTTCTATTCCTATACCAAAGTGAAGTCAGCAGTCCGCCTGAAGCAGTCAATCAATTTTAGATTTTAGAATTTAGATTTTAGAATTGAAGAAAGCGACCTTACTGATAAATCCAGGGGCTTGTGATCAGGATTGGGAGCTTTTTTCTCGATCCACGGATGAATCCGGGCGCTTGTCACTAAATTGCTTGATTGTCACCCGTCCTTTACTTAAGCTTTAAATAGCTTTATCTTTTCTTTACAAAAATGCTTATAAAGTGTAGCATATTCACTGATGACATCGAGCGATAAATCTATCAATATAAATCTAGTAGCTCTATCCTTATACAACTTATAAATCAGCGGTGCGCGCAAGACTTGTTAATTTTTTTCAACTGTATCCAGAGCATCTTGCTTTGGGATGCAATACTTTCCCTAGTAGTTCGCGGAGAAGGATTTGTGATGTGTTTGCAGTTGGCCGGTTCTCGGACAGACTGCCAAGTGAAACAAGCATGATTCGCAAACCTTTGCAAATGGAGAAAAACGGTAAATTACAGCTACACAATTTCAGTGTTATCAGCCAGATTTACCGGATGATGGCAAGAGATTCTTTGCAGGTAGTCAGACACGGCTCAAAGTCCCGCAACCTCACAAAAGAATTTGGTAGTGAGGCAAAGCCGTGAATTATCAAAAGAAAAAATTTACTCTTTTAATAGCAAACGATGACGAGGACACGCGCTTTTTGGTGAAGGAAGCACTGAGAGAAGTTCGATTAGCAATTACGAGCGAATTTGTGGAAAATGGAGAACAAGTGCTAGACTACTTGTACCGTCGCGGTCAATATCTTGGTAGCAGCAATTGGCATCAGCCAGACTTGATACTTTTGGATCTGAATATGCCGAGGCTGGACGGGCGAGAAACACTAACTTCGATCAGATCTGACCCCCATTTGCAACAAATTCCAGTTGTAATGCTCACAACTTCCCACCGCAGAGGAGATATTTTGCTTTGCTACCGCTTGGGAGCCAATTCTTTCATATCCAAACCAGTCACTTTTGAAGGCTTGCTTGAAGTAATGAAGACTTTATGTGAGTATTGGTTTGAAATCGTTTCACTCCCGCCGGATATGTAAGCATTAATGGAGCGCTAAATGCCTAGTTTGAGTGTATAGTGAATTTAATAAGCCGAAATATTGGCTTATCGCAAGTATCGCTCTCAAAACAAAAAAGTTGCCTTCGACGCGCTCCGAACGCTATAGTTGTGTTAACACGTCACCAATGTCTGAAAATTTTGTTGGTTGAGGATGACCTCGGAGCTCCGACAATGATCGAAGACCTTCTAGGGTCATTCAGCGAGTCTCTATTTCTCCTCCAAACTGTTACGTCTCTGGAGAGAGGAGTCGGGTGTCTGGAGGTAGAAAAGTTTGACGCCGTACTATTAGATTTGTCAGTGTCAGACAGCTTGAGGGGAAGCGAGGCGATCGCAGTTTTGAAAGGGCGATGGCCCACATTGCCAATTGTGGTGCTGACAGATATCAGCGATGAAAATATTGCCCGGTCGGTATTGCGCTGGGGCGCTCAAGATTGTTTGGTAAAGGGAAGATTTCACAGAACTCTGCTGGTGCGGGCAATCCATTACGCGATCGAACGCCAGCAAATCGAAGAACAATTGCGGCAGCAGGCTCTGCGACAGCGGCTGTTGGGCAAAATGATCGAACATATTCGATCGTCAATAGATCCGGCAAGCATTCTCCAAAGTACCGTTGCAGAAGTGCGCCAATTTCTCCAAACAGACCGCGTTTTAATTTATCGGTGTCAGGATTGGGTGTCTCAATTGGACGGGGAAGAGCAAAAAGGTGCGATCGTCGCAGGTGACGGTTTGCCAGAAGGTTATATTCAAAACCAAAATATTAGTGCTGCTTTGGCGGTGTCATGCTTTATTTTAGTCGAATCCCAGTCGGTACAAGCAATAGCAGATGTCAGCACTGCCCCCTTGGCTGGCAGTTGCAAAGAATTGTTGACAGATTGTGAAATTGCAGCAGTTATAAGCGTACCAATTTGGCAATCAGGCGACTGGGAAACGGCAAAAGAAACACCAGAAGCCACTGTTTGGGAAGTCGAGAACAATCAAGATGCAGCGGAAAATTATATCTGGCACCACGCGAGTGGAAAACCGCAGGCGCACAGTAAAAATTTGCCGGATTCGATCGCAGAAAATGGCAATAGTTTGTGGGGAATGTTGACAGCATACAATTGCTGCGGTGTCAGGGAATGGCAGCAGTGGGAAATAGATTTTTTACAGCACTTGGCAAATCAAGTGGCGATCGCGATCGAACAATCTCAACTTTACCGCAAGCTAGCAATAGCCAATCAAAAATTGCAGCAACTGGCAACTACTGACGGACTGACTGGCATTGCCAATCGCCGCCAGTTCGATCGGGTTTTGAACTTAGAGTGGCGCAGATTGGCAAGAGAGAAACTGTCGCTGTCTTTAATTATGTTGGACATCGACTTTTTTAAACTTTACAACGAGTTTTATGGGCACCTCGGCGGGGACGATTGTTTGCGCCAAGTTGCCGGGGCGATCGCCAGCGCCACCAAGCGGGCTGGGGATTTGACTGCCCGCTACGGTGGCGAAGAATTTGCCCTAGTGCTGCCCAACACTAGCGCCGAAGGGGCAAACGCTGTCGCCCGGAAAATTTGCGACGGCATCGCCAGCTTGAAACTGCCCCACGCGCGATCGTCGATCGGCCCCTACGTTACCCTCAGTTGCGGCATTGCGACAGCGATTCCTTCTGCCCAGGAATCTCCGAACACCCTAATTCGCAGCGCTGACAGCGCCCTTTTTCAAGCCAAAACCGAAGGCAAAAATCGCATTTGTCACGCCAGCAGTAACTCGGAATCTTCCCCGATTTTTATGTAAAAGTTGAAGGTAATTTGTAATTTGTCATATCGTGTTTAATTTTTAATTCACAACTCCTAACTCATATTGTTGACCTTTGTATCAGAATAATTATTTTCTGAGTGCACTGCCCGTGGGATGCAATCGAGTGACATGGAGTAATATTATGTCCGGTCGATTAACCATGATTAAACTTTTGCCTCCGGCCACCAATAGAAATGAGTCAAACCACTGA
>NZ_JAUBUE010000120.1:0-2440 GCF_036705305.1 Microcoleus sp. B3-D7
GCCGCAATATCAGCCCCGGTTAACTCGCCTAGGCGATCGACAAAATCGCTTCCCGAACCCGCCGCAACATCGCAACCGTAAAGCACAATATCGGCTTTGTCGATCAGCGCATTTCGCCACTCTTGCAACTGGCTTTCATATTGCGGCAAATTAGCCGAATCCAGCGTTGCAGAACCTAGCTGCAAGCTGCCAGAATTGCCGTGAGAAAAAATGTGAACTTGGCCTACAGTTTCCCCAGCAGCAGAAATTGTTTGCAGTTTCGCAGTAATTTGCTCGACTCCGTTACCATTTTTATCTAAAATGATGATCTCTGCACTGGGAAGCACGCCACCCGCAAGAGTTTGATAGTCATCTAAGTCGGGATCAATGAAGACAATAGATTTAGAACCAGCATTGGGGAAAACAGATTGTGAATCCATGTTAGTGGCAAAAGTTGAACTCATTTCGCATACCCATGAGAATGTTTACTATTTGCTGGTAGATTCACCTTGAAAGCAGAAGGCTAGAGATGCAGAAGGCAGTAGGCAGAATTAAAATCTCGGTGCTCGTTCCGGGAGATTAAAATTTAGGTAAAAACTTTAATTTTATCCCTAAGTGAAATCCGAGACTTGTCTCCCTAATCAGCTTAAGCTGTGTAAAAATTGCGATTTTCTTAGCAATTAACAGCAGAGGATGTAATGTAAATAGTCCGGCACGGGGAACCTCTCTATATAGATTTACCATGCACACCATTAGCCAGATAAGTAGTGCATCTAACCATTGGGAAGCCTTGGTCAGGGAAAATTAATAAAAGATTTTCGGGGGTTCCGAATTCCTGAAAATTGCTCTAGCTAGTACCTGATACATTCACATTAGATAAAACCAGGAAAAATGCCTAAAATTTTGATTACTTTAACTTTGTCCTACCTGGAAAAAACTTCCCTAGAATTTGAATTTAATGGTTGAGAAATCGGGCTTTATTCGGGCGCTACTTATGGCTAGCCAGCTCAGGATTGCAATAGACGGATGTGCCTCATTCTAGGTGTGGGCGATCGGCAATAAACAAGATTTATTACCGATCGCTGTTGAAAAGAATCAGATCGATCGCTCCTATTCGTTGGCGTAGCCCCCGTAGGGGCGGGCGACGCTAACGTCATCCACCAAATTTCAGGAGTTTGAGAGCTTTCTTCACCACTTATAAGCGGGCTGGCTGCTTATGGCGCACCCTACCCCAAGCAGTTAGATTGTTACCTGAGTGAAATCGGTAGCAGTGAGAATACCGGGGGTAATATTGTTAAGCTTCGCCAACAATTGATTGGTGTCCGTCACAGTAATCAAAGTTTGATTGTTGCTGGAAGTAATACTGAGTTGATTAAAACTCAAACCAGAATTCAACCCAATTAAATCCTCTCCCTTGCGGAAATCATTAATGATGTCGCTACCCAAACTTTGATTGAGGAAAAACACATCATTTCCCGAACCTCCCGTCAATGTATCGTCCCCAACATCCCCGGAAAGGAAATCGGCACCGCTGCCACCACTGAGAATATCATCACCTTTGCCGCCGTACAGGGTATCGTTACCGATGTCGCCGCAAAGCACATCGTTTTCATTGCCGCCCAACAGTAAGTCGTTGCCCTCACCGCCATCGAGACTGTCGTTTTCTTTGCCTCCGTACAGGCTATCGTTACCGATGTCGCCAAAAATCAGGTCTGTACCTTCATTGCCAAAGGCAATATCGTTGCCGTTTCCGGCATTAATTGTGTCATTTCCTAAGTTGCCTAAAATGTAGTCGTCACCATCTTCACCCAGCAAGATATCGTCCTCTTTACCACCGAAAATGCTGTCGTTGCCAACGCCGCCGGCAACTGTATCATTGCCGAGATCTCCCCTCAACAAGTCGTCGCCCTCGGCATCTACCACAGTGTCAGGATCTTTGCCAGCGTAGATGGTATCGTTGCCAGCGCCGCCAGAGATGAAATCGCTGCCTCCATTGCCGAAGATTGAGTCGTTATCTGCGCCGCCGTCAATGTTGTCATTGCCGCCCATGCCGTAGAGAGTATCGTTGCCGACTTGTCCGTTAATTGAGTCGTTGATGACACCGCCCATGATGAAATCGGTAGTGTCGCCACCGTTGATAGTTTGTTGGACGGGGTTGGGGGTGATGGTGGCAGGATCTAGTTGCGGGGCGTTGAGGCTATCGAGTAGGCAATCATCTGCCGCCGGAGTTGGAGTCGGTGTCGGTTCGGGCGTGGGAGTTGGCACCGGTTCGGGCGTGGGAGTTGGCGCCGGTTCGGGCGTGGGAGTTGGCGCCGGTTCGGGCGTGGGAGTTGGCGCCGGTTCGGGCGTGGGAGTTGGCGCCGGTTCGGGCGTGGGAGTTGGCGCCGGTTCGGGCGTGGGAGTTGGCGCCGGTTCGGGCGTGGGAGTTGGCGCCGGTTCGGGCGTGGGAGTTGGCGCCGGT
>NZ_JAUBUE010000067.1:0-24224 GCF_036705305.1 Microcoleus sp. B3-D7
GTTGGGTATCTCCTAATTCGTTTATACAACCCTCTTGTTAGGCTACCGTTTTAAGCATCTTAACGGTAGTAGATTACGTATTTTATTCTACTTAAAAGGTTGCATAAGCCCTCCGTATTTGGTTGCCCACATCCACGCACTCGCCCGTGTATACGCATCCGCACGCCCGTGTATCTATGTAACCTATGGAAAAGCAAGTCCCTCTTATGCCACTTTTGACAAACTTTGACACAAGCGTTGCCCTGTCTGCATTTTGCCATATATCCTACTTTTATGTAACCCCGTAACTGGTAAATTATAGGAGCCTATAGTAGTACACATAGCCGACCGCCACAGCCACAGCACCCGCGCCAGCACCAACTACACCGTATGCTCCCCGCCCGGATAAAACCAATACAGTGGTTAAGGTTCAAGTTACACCTACTGCACCGACCGAGCCAGAACCTTTACACGGAGACAATATTGAGCAGGCGCTACAGGAGGGGGATATTGAGCAAGTCCTAAACAAAATGCCGTTGCCATCGTTGCGCTCGCTCGCCAAGTTGAAAGGCATGGATGCACACGGCACTAAAGCCAATCTCGCTCGGAGGTTGAAGGCCCTGGTCACAGAGTCCGACCGGCCGGCCGCCAGTTTGTGAGCTGCAGTAACCCGCTCCCTCTCTAAAAGGATGGGGCTATTTTAGAATGTTTGAATATGACATAACAATGGTATTTTAATTGGAGAAAAACAATGAGTAGACAAGCAGCAGAAATCGGTGTTTTTTGTGTACGCCGGAAAGGTGATTGGGAGGATGATTGCAAAAATCAAGGATACAAGCCTGATTGGCTGAGCCGCGCTGATTTAAAAAATCTACCTTTAAGTGGGGCAGATTTAAGCGGCGCTGATTTAACCCGCGCTGATTTAAACGGTACGGACTTAAGCGGTGCAAACTTGACCGGTGCTGATTTGACTGATGCGGAACTGAAAAATGTGATTTTTTCAGGTGCAAACTTGACCCGCGCTAATTTGGCTGGTACGGATTTAAGTGGTGTGGATTTAAGCGGCGCTGATTTGACTGATGCAGACTTGGGCAACACAGATTTAGTGGGTACAAATCTCAGCGGTGCAAACTTGACCCGCGCTGACTTAACGGCTGCGACATTAAAAGATACGAACCTAGTGGACACAGACTTGACAGATGCGAACCTAACGGGGACGGGTTTAATAGAAGAGGAGGAGATAGTGGATTACTCCTATACTACGGGCGACCCTTACTCAAGTCTTGATATTTACCCGCATGAAGAATAAATAAAGCTGCCTGCCCCATCCACCAAAACGGATGGGGCTTCTTAAAAAATCTGAATCTTAAATTAGGTTTCTTATCTTAGATTCACCCTACCCGTTCAAACCGCCATGAAACTTGTCCCCAACACCCATCAACCCAGTCTCCAAGTTGTTGCCACCAACACCCTCACAGAACAGCTCGTCTGTCTGTGGGTACATGGCAAGTCGAAGACCACTCAAAAACTCTACCGCCGGGTGTCGGGGCTGTTGTTGGGGGCGGTCGGGAAGCCAGCAGGGTATCTGACGCTCGGCGACCTGCAAAACTTCGTGGATACACTGGAGGCGCGGGGCTTATCTACTTCATCCCGTCGCACTTATATCGCTGTGGTGAAATCACTTTTATCATTCGGTCACAAAACCGGGCTTATCCAAGTTAATGCTGGGGCTGCACTAAGTACCCCTAAGCCCAAAGATACTCTGAGCCAAAAAATCCTAACTGAAGCTGAGGTTAGGATGCTGATTGCGTCCGAACCGTGCGAACGGAATCGGTTGATGTTTAAGGTTTTCTATTACGCTGGTCTGCGAGTATCGGAGCTTTGTGGTTTGAACTGGGAGGACTTGACGAGTAACGGTGAGAGTGGCCAACTTTTGATTTACGGCAAGGCTGACAAAACCCGCGTCGTGCTTTTGCCGAAGTCGTTGTACACAGAATTGCTCAGTAGCCGTGGTGATGCAGGCAAATTGGAACCAATCTTTAGAAGTCGCAAGAAGTCCGACGGCGGTAGGTTAAACCCAATTTCTGTAACTCATCTGGTTAAGGTAGCAGCCGTTCGTGTTGGACTCTCCGAGAAAGCATCAGCGCACTGGCTCCGGCACTGCCACGCTTCACACGCGCTCAACCGGGGAGCACCGATTCATCTGCTGAGTCAAACTTTGGGTCATGCTTCAGTCGCCACGACTTCTAAATATTTACACGCCAAACCCAATGATTCCAGTGGTCTGTATCTGCCGACTTAGCGGGTGTTCAGGCTTGGCCAGTTCTTGTGGATTGTCGGCAAGTGCGCTCGCACTTGCCACCAGCCAACAGAATACCGACCGCTCTTTTTGGTCAAACAATTTCAGATTTTAGATTCAGATTTTAGATTTTGACAGTGCAGTTGCTCCTTTAGGGTTTGGCATAACAAATGAATCCCTTGTGTCAAGCGTTTCACTTAGTCTAGCAGTAACGCCAAGTAGTATCAAGCGCGTGACACACGAGTTTTTGGTGTCCTCAGCCGGACGGGCAGGCGGCTATTTTTCCGATGGCCGATTTTTCACCTGTAGCTGCGAAAAAGACAATGGCGGCCAGTCGTAAAAATCCCGCTGGGGGTTTAGGAGGGAAAGACTCATTTTTCTTCCCAAAGCTTGCAAAGCATTTAACAAAGTTAAGAATTATAGCCTTAAAATTTAATCCTTGAGTAAATAAAAAGATTTAATTGCTATTAGTTAGAGAGCCATCAAATTTATATTTTGACTAACGCTTTAGTATCTTAACTAAGTGACTTAAATCACACATCAGTTAATCTTTATGTATAATAATTGTTTATGTTAGCTAACTATAGCTCCAAAGAACCCACTCTATTTTTAAGGAGTAATTATGGCCGATCCTGCGTCTTCAACCGTAGCTGCTGCTGCAGCAGCAATTTATGGTGCCGCTGTGTTAAATGAATTAGGTCGTCAACATGGTGAATGTATTGCTAACGCCATAAAAACCGAGGTTGATCAAGGTTGGGAGCGAGACAGAAACGCCGGAGGAATAAGTTCATCGCGTAATAATAACCCACAGGCAAACCCCGCCTAAAGTTTTAGTATTTGTAAAAAAAGGTGAGAGAAATCTTTCACCTTTTTTTAGATGTCACTTATTGTCAACCTTTCTATATCCAGTCTTATTCTATTTTTTATAGCTAAATAATCAGCAAATTATATAAATATATAAATAGGGAGGAAAGCTACAAAGGTGCGTAAGAAACTTTGTATTTCCTGATTTAGAGTGTCAAACCTTTACAAATACGTGTCTGTACAGACATATCAAAGTAAATTAAGAAAAATCATACAACGCTAAATCGTCCCCATCAATATTATCTTCTATCATTTGCGTTTGATTATCATCACAACTTTTACACCATGTTTCTTCCCAATCGTAACCTTGTGTCATTATTCCGCATTTATCACATTTTGTTAAAGGTGTGTATTCATAACATTTTTTATTAGTACAAACACCAGCAAACTCACCCTCAAAAATAAGAGTTTCTTCATGACATTTAGGACAAGTATCAAAAATATCATAATCCTCGTTTGTATCATTAAAATAAATTTTATTTTCTTCATATAACTTTCTTAAAACACTTTTTCTTACCTTCTTAAATTCTTTAATCTTTTCTTTACCGCGTACTTTAATTGCATTTTCAGAATCTTTAACTATACGGTCATAAATTATTTTTATTGACAGTATTTTAACTCTTATTTCAGAAGATAAATCGAGTGAGGTAATATTTATTTCTAAATGTTCGTTAAGGAATCTATCAATCAAATCTATAAAAGAAATTATTACATTTTCAAGCTCAAGAATCTTTATATTTTCAATTTTGTAGTGTTCAAAAGTATTTCTATAATCCTGAATCTTTTCAATTACAGACATATCAGATTCGGTAAAATTAACTCGACTTTCAACATTATCTAACAGTTTTAAACGTTTTAAAGCCTCATGCAAGTCCACAGTAGAAGGTCTTATTCCTTGGTTTAAATGTTGATTTAATCTTTCACTTTTTTTGGGAAAGTCTCTATAGATGAGTTTTGGTGTATCCCGTGAAAGCTTTTCTTTGAGAAGTAAAAGAAATCCTGCAAACAGATGGATTATTCCATATTTATAGTCTTTTTGCGGTTGAGAAACAGGAATAATAAAACGTTCTTCACTATCATAAACATATAATTCATCTAAACCTCTTATGATGAAATCTAAACCATTCTCTAATAAATTCAGAGAGATATTATTTAAAGTCATTTTTCAAACCTGTTTGAGATTAAGTTGATTTTTTATTCGTATCTTAAAAATAAAGTTTTGTCAAACTTATAAAAACCGCTAGACTCCAACTCTGGCGGGTTTTGCTTTGTGTGACCGCTCCGACCTCTCCGACCGGGGCAAAAGCTAGGCTGGGAAACGGATATTTCCCAGCCTAGTGCTTGAAACTGTTACGAAAAGGTGGCAGGGTAAGGTTTACTCTGCATAACAGGTTTTTAAAATTGGATTATTACTGAGATTCTGATTGTTGGCGTGCCATCTCTACTCCTTTGAAAACACCAAAGGCGACCAACCCTCCTACTGCCACAACACCCGCTACAGGTAAAGCTGCGGTTGTAGTGGTGGTAAACCCTATAACTCCAAGAATCCCCGGAGCCATTTCTACTAATTGCTGAATTTTTGATTTTGACATTTACTTACTCTCTTGCGTATGAACTTGTTTACTGTGAGCCATACCGCTCTCACACCTCTCCGACCGGGGCAAAAGCTAGGCGAGGAAACGGGTATTTCCCAGACTAGCGCTTGAAACTTTTACGACAAGGTGACAGGGTAAGGTTTACTCTGCATAACAGGTTTTTAAAATTGGATTATTACTGAGATTCTGATTGTTTGCGTGCCATCTCTACTCCTTTGAAAACACCAAAGGCGACCAACCCTGCTACTGCCACAACACCCGCTACAGGTAAAGCTACGGTTGTAGTGGTGGTAAACCCAATAGCTCCAAGAATTCCAGGCGCTGAAGAAGTAATTGTAGCAATTGTCACAGAACCTGTCCCAGTAGCTGCCGCTGCACTGGTAATAGCACCAACCATTTTCAAATCATCCATAGCTCTTCCCTAACAATACTTCGGACAGTTTTATATCTAATCGAGTGGCCGAAATCCAGACTGGCTATATGGTGGACTATTATTTCAAGGTTTAAGTCTAGCCCTAAGTTTCCTAAAATGCGTTAAAAATGGCAGGGCTGTCTCTGTAAGGCTTACAGGGCAGTTAAAAAACTGTCCGAAGTATTGCCCTAAGATATCTAAAATTTCGTTTAATTGAAAAAAGCTTTCTTGAATCCGTATACTGCTAAACCGACAACAGCACCAGCAGCAACAACGGGGGCTGCACCAACAGCAATACCACCACCAAGAGCTACTAAACCCATATTACCTACTGCTCCATATACACCAGCTCCAGCAGCAAGACCACCAGCTACATACCCAATTGCCTCTGTTTTATCTTCAGAGTCATTTTTATGATTAGACATTTATCATTTCTCCAAAAGAAAGGGATTACAAGTCCTTATTGCATCTTCAAGCTTTTTCAATTCAGTGTCTACGGTGAAAATACTTAAACATCAACTCTTTACATAAAGACCTGTGCCAGCCTCTCTGACATCTCCGACCGCTCTCTGTGTGCCACATCCTCCCAGTGCATCCAGTTTTTAAAAAAGCTGTGGGTTGCAACGTGCAAGTGTGAAGCAAAAAATCCCCCAACTATCAAGCAGTTAGGAGATTTCGGTTTAGTTGATTGTCGGCGAAGCCGATCGGCTTTGCCGCTAGAGAACAGAATACCAGTCGCTCTTTTTGACCAAATAATTTCAGATTTTAGATTTTGACAGTGCAGTTGCCCTGCAAAACTCGCAAAAACGGGAATCAAGATGTGTCAAGTTTCTTTTACCTCTCACAACCAATGCCGTCCTTGTCCCTATCAAACCCATGTGGGTCTGGTTGCAGTACGCGAAAGCGTTTCTGAGAAATATCGCCGCAATTTAAATCAGGCGGTGCGGGCGGAATACATACGTCGGGGTAACTCGGGTCGCAATTATTTCGTGGACTCGGCGCAGGTCTTTGTGGAGTTGGTGCAGGTTTTTGTGGCGCAGCAGCGGGCTGTGCTACACACTGATTTTTTCTAAAGTCCCAGGGAGGGCAAGGATTAGCTTGACTCCATAACCCGACTCGGTTTTGCTTGGCAACGCTTTGAGCTTGGCGCAATTGGTCGGCGGTCGTGCGACAGTTGCCTATGTACTGCTCATACACCCAGGCTTGTCCTTCTTGTAAAAGTTGCACATTAATATTTTTACTGCCGTTGAACACCACTCCAACTGTGCGACCATACTGGTCTTTATCTACAACGACGACTTTAACTGATGCACCTTTGGGAAGAAGTGCAGTAAGGCGATTGGCTGCCTCTTTTCCTCCTTGTTGATTTCTTTCCGGGGTGTCAATGCAAGCCAATCTCACGGTTAGGTTTTGCCCGTTGGCGCTACTGATTGTGAGGGTATCGCCGTCGCCGACGCTAACTACCTGGGCATTAATAAATGGATTATTTGGCGATTGGGAAACTTGAGCAGGAATTGTCGGGACGGTTGGTGGAATGAACATTTACTAGAGTCCGTTTAGTGATTACTAGGTAGCCAATTGCTGTTTTTGCTGCGGTGCTTGGGACTTCGGGCGATCGAGTTCTCCCGTTTTTTACCGCCCAACACTTGCATTTACCACAACATTAAGCCGACTCAAGAATTTGGATATTTGCCTCAACTATAACTAATTACAGCTTCACTCTTTAGTTTTGCTATTCCTGGGTAATATTAGGAACGATTTGTCTCTACTTCAAACTCGGTGAAAACCTTTGCCTGCTCTAACACCAACTCGATCGCAAGAGCTTGCATATCAGGTGGATAGCCATATTGGCGCAATAAGCGTTTAACCATCACCTTCATTCTCGCTCGGACGCTTTCTTTGAGATTCCAGTCGATGGAAGCGTTTTTGCGTACCCGTGCTACCAGGACGATCGCCAACTCTCGCAGTTGGTCTTGCCCCATCACGTCCCGCGCACTCTGGTTTTGAGCCAGGGCATCATAAAAGGCGAGTTCATAGGGTTCTAACCCCAACTCTTCACCGCGTTGTTTGGCGGCTTGGACATCCTTAGAGAGATTAATCAGTTCTTGGATCACATCCGTGACGCTAATTACTTGGTTTTGGTAGCGCCGCAAGGAGTCTTCAAGCATTTCGGTAAGTTGGCGGCTCTGGACAATGTTGGTGCGACGTTGAGCTTTAATTTCATCGCGCAACAGTCTTTTGAGCAATTCCACTGCCAGATTTTGATGCTCCATACCTTCGACTTCTTCCAGGAATTCGTCGGAGATGATGGAGAGGTCAGGGCTTTTGATACCTGCTTCGTCAAAGATGTTGATGACGGTATCGGAGACGAGGGCTTGATCCACCACTTGCCGGATAGCAGTTTCGATTTCAGCATTGCTGAGGCTACCGTCGGTTGGTTCTAGTTTGCGGAGAATCGCTTGGATGGCTTGAAAGAAGGAGATTTTTTCGGATTGGTCGATCGCCTCTGGATGGTGCGCGGTGAGAGCATAGATTTTGGAGAGTGCGGTCACGGCATCGAGGAAACGGTCTTTTATTTGCGGGTCTGCGACATAGTTCGCCGCTGATTTGAGAATGTTGAGTTTGTCCCCAGTGTTGGCGTTGGAGTAAGGCTGATAGTTGAAGCCCGCCATAATTTCTTCAACGACTTCGAGTTTGGCGAACAGCAGTCCGATCGCCACCTGTTGATCGAGGGTGAGGTCGCCTTTGCCGCCGCTTTGGGAGTAAACTTTCAGGGCTTCTCTGAGTTCATTGGCAACACCCAAATAATCGACAATCAAGCCGCCTTGCTTCTCAAAATAAACGCGGTTGATGCGGGCGATCGCCTGCATCAGGTTGTGCCCCTTCATCGGCTTGTCCATATACATCGTGTGAAGGATAGGGGCATCAAATCCAGTGAGCCACATATCGCAAACGATAACGAGTTCGAGGTCGTTGGTGGAATCTTTGAGCCGTTGCGCCAAGATTTGACGATTTTTCTTGTTGGTGTGGTGTTTAACCAAGTTGCCCTTATCAGAGGCGCTGGCAGTCATGACGACTTTGATTTTGCCGCTGTTGAGGTCATCGCTGTGCCAGTCAGGGCGGATTTTGATAATGGCATCGTAAAGGTTGGCAGCTACTTGGCGGCTGAGGGTGACGATCATGCCTTTGCCGCGATTGGCAGTTTGGCGAATTTCAAAGTGGGTGACAATATCTTGAGCGATGGTTGCTAAGCGTTGGGTGGAGCCAACGACCGCCTCGATTCCGGTCTGTTTGGCTTTGGCTTGTTGCGTAGTGCTGAGGTCTTCAAAGCTGAGGTCTTCGTCGAGTTCCTTGAGCAGTTCCCGCCCTTGCTCGTCCAGGTCTACTTTGACCAAGCGGCCTTCGTAATAAATGGGAACAGTAGCGCTATCTTTGACAGCTTGGGCGATGTCATAGATGTCGATCTCACGACCAAAGATAGTGCGGGTGCTTTTGTCCGTCTGTTCAATCGGAGTGCCAGTAAAGCCGACGAAGGTGGCGTTGGGTAGGGCATCGCGGATGTATTTGGCGAAGCCGTAGCGGGTCTGTTTGCCGACAATGTTGCCTTCCTCGTCTTTAATGTTGACCTGTTTGGCTTTGAATCCGTATTGGCTGCGGTGGGCTTCATCAGCTAGAACGACGATGTTGGTGCGATCGCTAATTTTGGGATAAATCGTTTCCTCGTTTTGGGGGGAGAATTTCTGCACGGTGGTAAAGATAATGCCACCAGAATTAACGTTGAGCAGTTCCCGTACTGCCTCGCGATCACCCGCTTGTTGGGGGGATTGGCGCAGCAATTGACGGCACCCGGCGAAGGTGTCGAAGAGTTGGTCGTCGAGGTCGTTGCGGTCTGTGAGGATAACTAGGGTGGGGTTAGCCAGCATCAGAACGAGTTTGCCACTGAGAAACACCATTGAGAGAGATTTGCCGCTGCCTTGGGTATGCCACAGGACACCTCCGCGATGGTCGCTTTTAGTGGCGGCAATGATGCTCTCGACGGCTAGGTTGACCGCGTAATACTGGTGATAGGCCGCCAGCTTTTTGATGGTTTGCAGGGTAACGACTTCGGTTTTGGGGTCTACAGTCTTGGTTTTTTCAAAGACGGTGAAGTGGCGGATCAGGTCGAGCAGGGTGCTTTTGTTGAGCATTCCCTGAGTGAGGATTTCCAGTTCGTTGGTGTTGGGGTTGTTTTCAATGTCGCCGTTGGGGAGTTTGCGTTTCCATTGGCTGAAGCGGCTATAGGAAGCAGAGAGAGAGCCTGCACGGGCGGAGGTGCCATCAGAAATTACCAGCAGGGCGTTATAGGTAAAGAGGCTGGGGATTTCTCGCTTGTATGTCTGTAATTGATTAAAGGCTGTTTGCAGGTTGGCTTTGGCATCGGCGGCGTTCTTGAGTTCAATCACCACTAGGGGCAGCCCGTTGATAAAAAGAATGATGTCTGGGCGGCGATCGTTGTTGTCTTCGATGACAGTGAACTGATTTACCGCGAGGAATTCGTTGTTTTCGGGGTTGTCCCAGTCAATCAGCCAAACCTTTTTCCCTTTGGTTTCGCCCTCGTGCTGATGTTCAACGGTAATGCCTTCGGTGAGGTAGCCGTAGAAGGTTTCGTTGTTGTCGATCAGGTCGAAACTGGCGATGTTTTGCAAATCCCGTTGAGCTTCGTGGCGAGTTTCGGGCGGAATGTGGGGATTGATCTGTGCTAGGGCTTGAGTCAGGCGGTCTTTGAGCAGGACATCACCGAAGCTCTGGCGTTCTGGTTCGGCTCCTTCGGGTTCAAGGATTTTGCCGTATTTGTAGCCATAGCCGAGGGTATCGAGCAGTTCGAGGTTGTAGGTTTCGATCTGGGCTTCGGTGGTGAATTTGCTCATAAGGCCGAGGAAGGGGTTGGGTTTATTCGGTGATACGGAGTTTGCCGCTCATCAATTGGGGTAGGAGCACATCGCGGGTTTTAGTTAAGGTTTGTATCTGCTTTAAGTTGTTAGTTATTCGCTTTCTAACTCCTGATGCGACAGCCTGAAAATCCTCAATAGTTGAAGAATCGATAGGCATAGAAAATTTATATTCAGGAATCGCACTTTTATTCAGATGTAAAACTGTTGTACCGTTTGCATACCCAATACAATGCTGCTTAAAAAAGCGGCTAGAGAGCAAATAGTATAAGTAGAAATTATTAATTTTTGAATTCTTAGATGTAATCTTAACTAAATCCATCGATAAAACATAGCGAGAATACTTGGATAAAGGTTGTACCAATATAGGATTACCTAACACCTCTGCATTCTGGGTTAAATCTGTATGTGCAACCAACAAATCGTTTGGCTCGACTAAATGTCTGTCGTGATAGTTGCTAGTGATTATTTCTTTGAATCCATCTAGTCTGAATCCACCATTTCGATCAAAATTCTTGAGATTAACGAGTGCAATGTCTGACTCACCTAAATCTGTACCTTTGTATGAGTAGCCATTAATTGTATTAACTAGAACCCCTAACTTGATAGCGCGCCAACCTGCAGGAATTTCGCCTAGTTCTGATTGCACCATCTCCCCACCTGATGACTTGTAGGGCTTCCTATCTTCGTTGGGAAACTCGAAATCGATGAACCAATGTTTGAATAGGGTTTGCGCGATCGCCTCTAGCGTCTCGTTCTGTTTTCTGAGGTTTTCAATCTTGCGATCAAGATTCGCTAGTGTGTCTCCTATTTGACATTGAACTTCCAGAGGTGGCAGATCTGGTAAGTCTAGCTCTCTAATGTCACACATATTTAAATGTGTGACAGTAGAGCCTGCTGCTCTGATTTGCATCTCATGTTGAACTCCCCGAGACTGCATAAGATACAGCAAATAATGCGGATAAACTTTATCTGGATTTGGTCTAATCAAAACCGTTCTTTGACCTAAACAAGCCCTCTGCCCCTTCGGAATAATTCCTATTTCTCCGACAGGTGCTTCTCTAGCAAGTATCAAGTCGTGAGGTTGCGGTTCTAGCCTTTCGGTCCAAACTTTATAGGTTTCTTCAGATACCTTGTTTGCGCCTCTAAAATCAATTACACCGCCCTTAATATCGGTTGTCCTAATAGAAGGAATGCCACTATCTTGGATTGGAGCTGTTTTGTGTTCACAATCAATGATATTTAAGCAAATTTGGTCTAATACCGTCATAACTCAAACCCCACCTTCGCCAAATGGATCTTAATCTCTGCATCCAACGCTGCCGATTCCTGCATCTGCGCTGCCAGTTCTGCCGTCAATGCTGACATTGTTTCATCAAAAGAAATCTCAGATTCCACTTCATCAGGAATCCCCACATACCGTCCCGGCGTTAAGACAAAATTGTGCTGCTCAATCTCTCCCAACGTTGCCGACTTGCAGAACCCCTTAATATCCTGGTAGTTGCCACCGTCCCGCTTCCATTCGTGATAAGTTCCTGCAATCTTCTGAATGTCGTTATCATCAAACGCCCGATTGCGCCGATTGAGCATATAGCCTAACTCTGAGGCATCAATAAACAATACCTCCCCCTTGCGCTCACGGTTTTTGTTGCCGTTCTTAGATCTACTTAAAAACCACAGACACGCAGGAATGCCGGTGTTGTAAAACAACTGCGTTGGCATCATCACAATGCAGTCCACTAAATCCGCCTTCACCAATTCCTTACGAATCTCTCCCTCACCGCTTGTATTCGACGACAGCGACCCATTCGACAAAACAAACCCCGCTGCCCCTGTTGGAGCCAGGTGATAGAGGAAATGTTGCACCCAGGCAAAGTTCGCATTACCTGCAGGTGGCGTTCCATACTGCCAGCGCCCGTCCTTGCGAAGAGGATGCCCCCCATCGTTTTTCTCATCTATCCGACCCACCCAGTCACTATCGTTAAACGGTGGATTGGCGATCACAAAATCTGCCTTTAAATCTGGGTGAGCATCCTTAAGAAACGACCCCTCTGTATTCCAGCGAATATTCGAGCCATCAATTCCCCGAATTGCTAGGTTCATCCGACACAGCTTGTAGGTTGTCTCGTTGCTCTCTTGTCCATAGATCGAAATATCATCCAGTCGCCCCTGGTGCGCCTTTACAAACTTCTCACTTTGTACAAACATCCCTCCCGACCCACAGCAAGGGTCAAACACACGCCCCTTGTAAGGTTCGAGCATCTCTACTAACACCCGCACTACACTTTCTGGCGTGTAGAACTGTCCTCCCTTCTTCCCTTCTGCCAGAGCAAACTGCCCCAAGAAATATTCATACACCTGCCCCAGCAAATCTGCCTGTCGGGAAGGAGCTACCCTTGGCTCCAGATCCAAAATTAACTGCCCGTCCGACTCCGCCTTTACCGTCGCTAAATTGACGCTGCCGATATTGTCAATCAGCCCCCCTAAAGCGATCGGGTCAAGCTTCTGTTGACCGTAAACCTTTGGCAAAATCCCCTTGAGGAGTTTGGGATTTTCCCGCTCGATCGCCTCCATCGCTTCATCTACTATCTGCCCAATCGTCGGCTGCTTCGCCTTTTCTTGCAACTTCGACCACCGCGCTTCAGCAGGCACGAAAAACACATTCTCCGCTTTGTATTCATCCGGGTCTTCTGGGTCAGCCCCTGCGTAGTCGCCCTCGCCCGCAATCAACTTCTCGTGTAACTGCTCAAAGGAATCGGAAATGTATTTAAGGAAAACCAATCCCAAGACAATGTGCTTATACTCTGCTGCGTCAATGTTCTTTCGTAGCTTGTCCGCCGCCTTCCATAGCTTCTGCTCTAGGCTTTCCTTATTCTGGGCGTTGGTTATCTTGTCTTTGGGCATAGCAGTCTTCAAGAGTCCAAAGTCTATTTTACCTGACCGGGTGACAATCCCCGTCAAAAGCTTGATAAATCAAGGACATAGCCTTCAAGCCCCGGTGAAAGAATGAGAGCTTATTACGTCTAATTTTCATCAATTCCGCAACAGTTGTATGGCAAAACTCCCTTTCTACTCTCTCGGCTTCGCTGCGCCCACGATTGACCCTACAACCCTATCCAATAACTACTATGACGACGTTGCGATCTGCTCGACTCAATCAGGCGATCGATGTATTTCTGAATTCCCATTTGCTTAAGCTTACATCCCTGTAAAATAGCGCAACTGTAAGCCAAAGCTATCAATAAAATTAAAGTTTTAGGCGATCGTCACAAGCGTAGCTTTTTTCAAAATTATAGCCTCCTGTTTTACAGTCCTTAAACATTGCTCCGATACCCCTCCGACATTTAAACGCTGTTACAGCTTGTTTCAATGTGCCTATATTTGTGAGTAAATACCATAACTCCAATGATCAGTACCAAATTGGCTTAAGTTCATGCTTGAGCAAAAACAGCAAGAAGCCCCACTTGTCATGAGCTAGGCAGTGTCTGGCAGTTTAGTAATATCAAGTAAAACTAAATAAATACATAATTACCCGGGCTATATTTGTGCAGGAGTTAGTTGTTAAAGGTTCGTATACCAGTATGAGAGAACGAGTTTTTTGGAGAAGGGAGGGGACGACTATTTGGGTTATTGATATTGATTCCCACTAACCTAGGTTAGACACTTATACTTATTTATTATTTTTGAGATAGAGGAAATTTTACCGATAGCAAACACCTAAAACTTGATGATAAAGACCCTACCAGTTAAGGACTGATAGGGTTTTTTGTAGACAGTAGGACTTACGCGATAACGCTATGTATAGCGTCATTGCGTAAGTTCTGCATCTTACTAAAAACTAAATCGAGATGCCATTGCTTCCAATTCAGCTCGACTGAAGGAACGTAACTGAGCAGCTCTCTCCTTCACCAAGGGAAGGATTGACTGGTAACGTTCGCAGTCCTGGCATTTTTGCAGCTCACCTGGAACCCTACACTTGCATCCCAGCACAATTTCTTCGGAAAAATCTTGCTGACAGCTCAGACAAGTATAAGTTTTAACCGATTCGGGCTTTCGAGACTGACTTACTTGTTCAGATTGACAGAACGGACATTGAACGGGATTTAACTCCGAGTGACAACTGTTCACCACTTCTTGCAGTGCAATCAGGCTTCTGAGCTGATTCAGCTCAACTTTGAGGAGAATGTTCATAATAAGTTCGAGGAATTAATCTAGTTTTAGTTTTTCAAAAGAATCGAATTGACTTGACCTTGCCCAATAAAAATTTTTTGGACAATTCGCGGATAAACTTCCACCTTTTCTTCATTTGAGAGAGTATGCCAGAAACTTAGATTGTTGCCACTACGGATGATTTGTTCAACATTTTGGTTGGCAAGCGAACCACTTAAATTTATTTCATCAGTAATTTCCTGCCGCAGCTCCTCTTTTAGCTTTTCATTGTTAATATTGAAGCCTGGGAAACTCTCCGCTACCTTGAGTTGCTCTTCAAGCTCTATTAACTTGTTAGATTTTTGGGGTTCTAATTCTTCGCCTTTACCTAACTCTGAACGCAGCTCCCATGACTTTTGAACTAAAAATTTTACCAAAAACTCTTCAATTTCCTGTTTCCTAACCGACTGGCGGTTCTGGCAGCCCATCTCAAAATGCCGACAGGCAAAGTAAAAGTATTTTTTCTTTTTGCTCATCGAAGTTTTAGTAATGCATCTCGAACCACACTCCCGACAATAAATTAGTCCACGCTGATAGTAATACTCCTTGGCTTCGCTTGAACCCGAGATTGCTGGGAAAAAGTGGCCTACGAGCTTCTGATTAGCAGCGGAAATTTCTTGAATCTCTTTAGCCTCTTCCTCAGTCAGCAACCGCTGATCTAAATGAGTATTAGAAATAATATTCCACTCTTGCGGGGAAGTCACCTGTCGCTTTCGCCCTACAACTTTTGTCTTGTTGTAAACAGTATGACCCCGAAGAACTGGATTATACAGCCAGCGAAGAAAACCGCTCTTAGTCCAATTAAAAAGGGCAGAGTAGTTGCGTTTTTTGGTTGTCGCTATTTTTTTAAACCCATATTTCTCATAAGCATTTTTCACAGTAGCCCTCGCATCTCGTGAAGAGAGAAACTCCTCAATCATTTCTCTGCCGATTTGCGCGAGGCTCCGACCGACAACTTCTGCTTCATCGTTTTGTTCTGGCCGGTCTTTTATCTTAGTTGACAGGGAACTTTCGGCGGGTCGGTCTTCTAGCAGGCAAAGAACGGGTCGTGTATCCAGCTCATACTTCTTGTTAACAACTCGATAACCCCAAGGAGCAGCTTCACAGGCAGCTTTGTTGTTTCGCTGATGCTGTTTGCCGTGCTTAACTCGATCTGATGTAAGCGCAACTTCCATTTCTGCAACTGCGCCCAATATATTGAGCATCAACATTCCCTGGGAAGTGGCTAAATCAATTTGCTGATCCAGAATTCTTAAATTAACTCCTGTTTCAACAAAAAAGTTAATACACTCTCTCAGCTTCGGTAGCGATCTGCCGAGTCGGTCGATTCTGGTAATCACTACTTCGTCAACTTCTCGATTTTTTACTTTTTGCATCAGTTTTCCCAACTCCGGTCGGTCGTCGTTTTTGCCTGACTCAATATCTTCAAAGATTTCTGTGGCGCCTGCCGCTAATAACCTTGCTTTTTGTTGTTCGCGAGCCGGAGTATTGAAAGCCTGGTCTTTAGTTGAAAGCCGTTCGTAACCAACAATTATTTGGCGTTTCTCTGAATTCATGGGAGGTTTCTCATAAAGGACTATGTATGAAGATTGTAGCTATTTTTGTGCAACTACCGTCGAGACTGTGGTTGCACAAAAAAGCCCCCAAAAGCCCAAGTTTTGCATAGCTAATCGCACAAAAAATAACTTAATGGCTCTTTTATCTAGATATCAGAATTATCAAGCTAGTGGATTTTTTTGCAAATTTTTGAAGAAATGTTAAGAAGACCAGTACCAAGTGATGTAGCCAGTTTTGTCTATCTCTGCTTCAATAGGAAGAATTTTGCTGGTTCGCTTACTCTTGTAGGGAATGCCTTTTCTCCAATGAAGATCCGAATCAAATAACGCAACCAATTTCCTTTGAGATTTGAGATAAGCTTGCCAGAGCTTTTTGAAAGCGGGTTGATTTTTATGCTTCCATAAAGCTAGAATCCAATACCCTTCCCATTCCATCTCTTTGAGGAACTGTAAATAATCCAGCTCTTTTGGTTCACCCGTGAATTGGTCTGCGAAGAACTTTAACCATTGGCGGTGGTGGGCGCGTTGCTTTCTTTTGTCAAGCCATAAAGGTTCGGGATTAAAGGGTGTTTTTGATAAGCTGGACTGAAACTTGTCTTTCAAAAAATGTAGAAATAAGTCTTGAGAATTTTGGAAGGGGTAATTAATTCCTTCCTTCTTGGCCCAATCTCGAATTAGTGGTTCTCCGGCAACGATCAGGTCATAAACGGCTTTTTCGGCATCCGTCTCTAATTGGAGATTTTTAAGTGCAGTTTTAGGCAGCATTTGGCTAAGAAGCTGTTCCAAATCCGCTTGGTTGGGCATTAGGTTGAAGATTTTCTGAGAAAGTAATATAGCCTTGGCTTGCCAGTAGAGCTGCACACATCTCATCCAAAAACGCTGCTGGTTATTTTCGGGAGTTAAATCAAATAAAGCGATGGTTCTAATAGCCTGTGCTAGTCCTATAAATTGAGGAGTATGGGGGGTGTCAGGTAAATTTATGTAAATAAAAGGAATTTGGTTTCGTTTGATTCCGAGAGCTGCTTCTTCAGCAGTTGCCCGCTCCATCTCTTTTGCCAGAATGGTTAGAAACGGAACTTCTCTAGAGCAAGGGTTTTCATTGAGAATGTCCATAAATATTTTGTGTTGCATTTGATTTAATCCAGTTATCTCCTCCCAGACTATCACTACTTAATTTTGGTAAGGGTATCCCAGCATGGAGTATTGAGAACGAAGTTTAAAGATAATAATTAAACTATTTACTGATTACCGAAATTTCAGAGGCGATGAAGCAACTGTCAAATTTGACAGAGCTTTACTTTTATGGCAATCGGATTACCAAAATTTCAGAAGCGATCTGCTAAATGTTAAATCTGACAAGTCTTCACCTGAGCGACAATCAGATTACCCAGATCCCAGAGCCGATGGGCCAACTATCCAACCTGACACAGCTTTATCTCAATAGCTGAAGCTGCGGCACGAGATGAGTAGCCGCTCACTTGTTGGATTCTATGAGTTCCGTTGTAGGCGATCGAGCTGTCGCTCAAGCCGATCGCTCGCTACCCAGATGTGACGGGAGGAATTGATGCCAGTGCTGCTACGAAGTTGTCACAACAGCAGGAGCAATGTGAGCAATCGGCACAGTCGAAGAGCTGGTAAAAATCAAACTACTTGACATCTAGGATTCCCCATTCATAAGGGTGCATTTTTTTTATTTAAAGGTAATAAATAAAGCTTTGTACGGACAAAACCATTGCTTGCTATCGATAGAGAACAGCTATAACCAGCCTCAACAAGCAAATGTACGCTCGACACAAAAAAGCAGCAATTTGACCGAAAAAGTCAGACGAAAAGCAGGATATTTTTCGGTAAATACAGGTAAAGTGCAGCCCCTGCAAATGCCTGCATTCTCACTGATTTTATACTGCAAACCCCTGAGTTTATACTGCAAATGCCTGACTTTAGGGCACACAAAAATTAGCTAAATTTTTTGGTGGCGGCTTTGATCGACGGTGCGGGAAGTTCGCTAAAATATTTTGGGCAACACGCGACCAATTCCTGAAACTCTAGGAAGTGCCGATCGCCGACAACCACCGCCACATCCGCCACCGACAATTCCCCACGGTCGATCGCTCTCTCTAAATCAGTTTGCACCACACCAGCAACGGCCCGGGACTGGTAGCCTATGGTTTCTCGGATGCGCTGGGCAAACTCGCGGGCAAGGGGTGGCAGTGCTAACAGTTCTTTAAATCGTTCCTGTTCGGCGTCGGTAAGGTCTGCCCAGATTGCATCTCGATCGGCGTGTCCCCGCCCGCAGCAATCTTTGAGCGTTACTACTATGTCGGCGGCGGTTTGTCGATCGGCGATCGAGATTGCAGTACCGATAAATTGCAAGCATTCGGCGTAGGTGGCGGGGTCGGTTTGGGTCTGGGCGGGCGATCGGGTAACGGCGATATCTAACATGAGGCACCTCCTTCAGCCCAGACAAAGTTTTTGGGGTCAACCTGCGTCTCTCCAAGCTGACCGCTATTTTCTAAATACTCCACTACCCAGCGTGTACCGTTCTCGCACCAGCTCTTAAAACGAGCTTTGTGCAATTCACCCCAGCGATTAACCCAGCCCGTCCACAGGGTGATCGGCATTAGTGGCTTAGTTTCCGACTGTGGCGGGGCAAGCGTGTTACTCGCCCCCTCCAGCAAGGCAAAAATTACTGATTTCGGCAAAGATCCAATTTGAGCAGCCCACAAGTCAATCTGTTTTTCTGCGGATAACGGAATATATCCCTTGGAATTTTGTCTAGTTTTGCTATGGGATTCTAATAGCAAAACTAGACTTTTTTTGAACTCGGCAGCGGTCGAGTACCCCAACTCCTTTACCAACTGGCTCAGCCTTTGTTTGCTAACTTTGCAGAAATCTGCGATTGCGGTCAGTGTCAGTTTTTCATTTTTAGCTTTTAACTCCTCAACACACCGACCGATCGCCAGCTCAAGCTTTTGAATGGGTGTAGCAGCTTCTAGGCAGATGTCAACAGCCCGTACAAGCTCCACTGGCATATCGAGAACAAAGTTACTGATGAAGTAGATTGTTAGTGTCTCTCCAGCGCGTCTGTTCGCCCGCAGACGACCCATTGCCTGATCGATGTTGGCATGAATGTCTTTGTATATATAGCCCCGGAACTCGATATCTACAGACTCATTAGAGGTAATAATGTCTGATTCCCCTTTAGGTGCGGGACAGCTTAAAATCATCTGCCGAGTTGTTTTTTCGCTTGTGATATTCGGCGATCGCCCGTAGAGTAAGGTGAACTCTGCCGCTAATGTGGCGATCGGGCGACAGGGTGTTCCAACCAAAATCAGAGTTTTTGCAGATTGAGCCAAATTTGAGCCGCGCGATTCGCTAAACCATTTCAGGTTCAACGCTTCTTCCATGCTGGTGAACTTTTTAAAATCAATCACCGCCGCCGCCGGATCTTCCTGCCGGATAGCTGCGACTATTGCTTCGATTGCGCGAACTTGCTCAGCCCCTCGAAATATCCCCAGCCGACCGTGATCCACTATCTGCTTGATAATGAGTTCTGCCTTTTTGGATGTCGCTTGCTGGATGTGCGAGATGTCCTCATTTTCAATTCCCAGCATCAAAGCCAATTTATTTGGTGAACCGGTAGCATCAAGGAAAATATTTGCCTTGGCGGCGTGGGCAATTTCAATCAGTCGCCTATCGGCAACTGTGATAGACAGCGCTCCCCCATTTAAATTTAGGTAGCCCGGATGATTGCCAGTAATTACCTGCAAAAATGGTTTCAGCCATTGTTTGGCTATCTTCTGAGCTTTATCCGCTAAATCGGCATCAGAGGAAGCAAAGCTTTTTCTTAAATTAGCAGGCAAGTCTTGGAGGGACACGCCATGCTCCCCTAACCCGTGCAGAATTGCCTGCACCTGGTCGTTTGGGTTCGTCACTTCGGCGATTGCATCAACATCAACATTCCCTTTTATAAGGGGCAACAAGATTTCTAGCAGACGGTCGTGCGGTAGTCCCCACCTTGGTATTTGATGCTTGCCAGCGACAAGCTCCCAGAGCTTTACTAACAGGTCGGTCAATCCGAAGGCTTCGGTGTCAGCAGATAAAAGTAGGGACGTAATGTGAGTGATGTCACCTTCTTCAACGGTGATATCTTTGCTGTACTTCAGTGACTCACTCCACTCTTCCCAAACCAGGACTGTGCCTTTGGTTTTACCCTCGGCTGCATAGCCAAAGGAGTCGGTCGGCGGTAGTGAGTCGGGATGAACTCTAAGTCTCTCGGCTTTCAATGCCTGGCTCCGTGCCTTTAAGAAACCGAACTTTTCCCCGGCACGGCAGCCCTCAAAGTGCGGGCAGGTTGGGCACATCAGGCCGGCGGTATCGCTGCCGGATATGTTTTTTTCCCGCAGTACGGCGCTTAACTGTGTACGATCACAATTAGCAGCAGCTTCAATCCGATCGCCAGTTTTTGCCCGTCGCCAGTTGCCTAGATTATCGATTGTTAACCCATTGTGGCGGGCTTCCAAGTCTTCCCAGTCTTTTAAGGATGGCGTGCTCGCGTTCCGGTGATCCTTAGATATGTAAATGATCCGATCACAATCAAAGTCCGCTGGGAAGCAAAGTCCTGTGTCGTAACTCTTCCCTGTACCAGTGTCACTGCTGTCAATAATGAACTTGCTCGCAGCAGCATTTTTTTTCCATATTGCCAAGCGTTCGCCTGGATAGTAAAGTGTGGCATCATTAACTTTTCGATCACTTGTCAAAACTGCGCTCGCCTTCAGTGGCTTGGGATGTTTTCGATTGAGCAGCCCTTCATAGATTTTTAAATCTTTGGCTGCTTTGCCTGCACTGAATGCTTCAAAATCATCCCAAAATAACTCAATCTTCCTCTCGGCTTCCCCGGCAGCTAACAGATCGTCAATGCCACTGATATCAGATTTTTCTACTTGCCCCCACCAGCCGATCCGCAGTTCATATCCCCAGCTTGTGACTAACCTGTAAGTTTTCGCGTACTCCCGCATTATGTCCTTGTTTCCGGGAGAACCCGCATCGGGATACAGAATTATCGTTTTTGTGCCGAGTTCGGCGGAGAGCTTGTCGAGCTCCTGCTTAAAAGTTTTAGGGCTGCTAGCAAACAGTCCTCCGGCGGCTCCTAGGAAAAACTGACCGCTGAGTTCGGCTGCAATCTTAGGTTTGAGAATTCCTTCAGCAAGTCCGATCGATGTGAAGCTCGGATCTATTACTTCGGGTCGGCACACTGTGATAGGCATTTCCCCGTTCTGCAAGTGAGAGGTAGGGCCGTTGGGGCGCTTCCTCCATCTGCTTGTTGGCCATTTGTACTTGCCGTTGTCCTCTGTGTTGTCAAGTCTCAACTGCCAGCCGACTATTAACCCGCTACCAGACCACACTGGGCAAATATAGCCAGATTCTGTGTTTGTAAGCGATCTCCCGTTAGTGTCGATCGAGACTCCAGCAAGATTTGAACTCACAGCAGTTTGCAATTTTTGGTAGGGACTGACGCTGCGAAACATTCCAGCCTGTATCTGTTCGTCTGACAATCCCCGTCGCTTCAAGTCTTCTCTGTGATTAGGGTTAAGCGTTAGCTGTCCTAATATTTTTCTGATTTCTTTGTCGCGCTCTATATCAGATAGCAGTTGCGCTCTATCCTTGGTTTCGCGCTCAAGTCTGAGCTTCTTGTCTATTTCTCGCTGGCGCTTGTACTCTGCTAATTTTTCGGCATCTTGCTCCTCTTCCAGAGCTTTTTCGATGTAGATGCCGAAGCCAATCTTGTCGTGACTTTTTAAGATGAAGGCAGAATTTGAACTGTCCGTGCGGCAGAAATAAAGGTTGCCGTTCATCCGACAATCTGTTCTTGCGCCGTTGCAAACTGGGCAATTCCCTTTTAATCGTGTAAAAGAATTTGGCGCACTCATGCCACACCCCCGAGCGTTCCAAAGGTAAGTGCAGAAGCTTGCCTAAAATTAATTAAATTCCTCTGAACTTTCTCAAAATTACCTAAACCTGGTACAATTGAGTTACAGCTTAGGTTTGAAGAGTTTGCGACGCTATGGGTAGTGTCAGAATTCTGGGAAAGGGCGATCGAAACGCTACAGCTAGGAAGCGACCTAGCACGAAGGCTACCCAGCAAGGTAGCACCAATCATCACGCCACTAATGGGGCGCGTGTTTCTTGAAACCAGATGTGTCATGATATTGGAATAAGCCGCCCTTTATTGCGGTGTGATTCCTAACTTTGTCTGTAAAAACCGCCAAGCTTTTGTCCAGACAAAGTTAGGGTGTGTTAAAAATCGTAAAAAGCGCTGGCAGCGTAGCAGTTCCAGCGCTTTTTCGTTGTGTTCCTGTAATTTGTTTCGTTTTCTCCGTTTTCTGTCAGCAACTGACACTGTTTTTCGGCTTGATTAATGTAGAGTTTTAAAGCTTCATTAATAAAGCCGGAGCGAGACTGAGAAAAATAATCGGCATATATATCGCAGTTGGCGACAACTTCTGGTTGCAACCAAACTGCAACTTGTACTTTGTTTTCCGAGTAGAGCATACGGTTTGCCTTAATAGTCGATCAGCAAGTAAATAGATTCTAACACCTGAAACCCAGTTGCGATCGAAGCTTGAGATCGAAATATATTTCCAAAATCAAGTTTGATCGGTGGTGACGGATGGTGACCGATTTGTAAAAGCAAAAAATTGCGTTAAGTCAACTTTTATCTACCCCGATTACTGAAAAACCGCGTAGCGGCGGAGTTTTTGGCGCTACCACTTTACGCAAAAACGTATTTTTTAGAAAAAAGGAAGGGGTAGACAAACTATTAAATAGACCGATCGTCCGCACCGCCACAACTCCCCAAGGGCGATCGGCAGAATAGCTGAGGCTGGATAAAGTCAGCTTTTGCCCCTCCCCCCTTTTGTCTTCGCTGCGGTTGGTTTTGCTGCGGTTGGCTGCGGTTCTGTTGGCTGCGTGTCAGGGGGCGACGGTTCGGACGGGCGATCGGGTGTGATGCTTGGTTGGTTAGTCTCAGAATTTTTAGACTCTATCCAAAAACTTAAAGCTTGCTCTAGAGCGTCACTCTGGGTAAGTCGTTGGGTCATACAAAAAATGCGGAACTTCAAAGCTATGTCCTTATGGACGTAACCGCTTACTTGTTCGTAGTCAGGGTCATTACGCTTAGTAGCCATTAAATCGTACTTATATATACCTGACTTCATTCTTTCACCTTCTCCTGAATTCTGTTGTGCATGAACATTTCATGTTTGCACGAACTCATGATATTATGTACTCATATCGATTTTATCGATAAAATTGTTTTTTTTCGAGAAAAACTATGGAACCTGAAATTAAAAAACCCGACCTCGTGCCGGGATTTTTTGTTTTGGGGCGATCGGGCGATCGGGCTTCTAATCTTCTGTTGCTTCCAAAATCTCCCTAAGCTTCGATATAGTATTTTTGGGTAGCTTCGTGTCTTTTGGCAGGAGCGTCCTAAATAAATTTACGACCTCGCCTGCCTTGCCCGATAAGTCGATCACTGTTGCTGGATTCTGTTGAAGTTTGGAGAGTTGGGCCTCGACTTGCGTTCGATGGGCGCGTTCTGTGTCAAGTTGCGATCGCAATTGCCGAATATCCTCTCGCAAATTATCCGCCACTGTGGTACTAGATTCTAGAAGCAGGGCGTAGTCCGCGCGGGCTTCTGCTAATTCTTGTTCAAGGTCATCCGTTACCCGCTTATTAGCACTGAGAAGCGCAGAGTAATTCTCGTGCTCGGTCGCTAAGTCTTGCTTCAGTTTTTCGTTCTCTGCTCTCAGGTTGCCTAATTCGTTAGACAACTCTGTTTCTACTACCGTGTCAGGCTTGAGCGCTGCTGATTCAGAAACACTCAAGCCGAGACTTTTCCCAGCAGTTCCTCCATTGCCCGCAACCGTACCTCAAGAGCATCTAGGCGACCGTTAGGCGCGTTATCTGCTACTGCTTTAGGTTCCCCATCTCCTACCTTTTTAGGTTCCACATTAGTTAACCCTTCTGCTACTTCCTCCAACCGGGCGATACTCAACCCTTCAGCCTTGCCTATGTACTTTTTATGTACCCGCCCCTCTATTTTTCTACTACCGTACCAGTAGCCTATACCTCTCGTTTCTTGCCTGCGGGCGGTGAAAGGTTTGCTGCCACGAGAGGACTCAAACCTAAAAGAAGTAGAGGAATCGAGCCACTCAGCGCCTTCTGTAGATTCAAGATTAAACGCCCTTCCGTCGGGTAGCTTAACTACTCCTTGTGATACCGCTGGGATTGATTGTTGTGCCATGTTGGGTATCTCCTAATTCGTTTATACAACCCTCTTGTTAGGCTACCGTTTTAAGCATCTTAACGGTAGTAGATTAC
>NZ_JAUBUE010000121.1:0-2392 GCF_036705305.1 Microcoleus sp. B3-D7
AATTTTTAAACTACGACTCATAAACGCACCATAAAAGCTATCTCTCTATTATATGCAACTTCACATAAAATTGGTATCATATAGATTTTGCTAATAATCTGATCTCCATCGGGAATAAACTTAGGGTAAACTTTCCACCCATCTGTCACATAAAAATGGCATTTCCATTTGTTAACAATGCCCCATAGTGGTTCAAAACTTTTTGCACTATCGTCGCCTAAAACCCATCCTAGAATACCTGGTTTAAAATGGTCTACTGCTGTCCACAACCAGCTTTTGTTTTTTTTGAGCCGACAAATGTTTCTAATTCATCTAATTCTCCCACTTGTGGATTTGTTTCTGGGTGATAAAAATCTGGTAAGAGTTTTCCTACTTGTTTGATCCAATTAATGATTGTCGTATGATGCACATTTTTGACTCTCTCAATTGCTCCAAAAGCCATACCATTGACATACATTTTAAGACATTCACCTTTCACCTCCTCAGAATAACCTTTATGAGGTTGATAACAATGTATAAATTGTCGGCCACAACCGACACAAATATACAGCGTATCCCAGGTTTATGAGGTACAGTAACAACAGTGTGTAAACCAGTTTTTTAAATGTTTGGGATTCATCAAATCGAGTGCGGTGGCAATTAGAACATCAACCATTTTTGGAGTAGTGGGAGAAAACTGACGTAAAAAAGCTTTTAATTGTGACCACCAATGTTCAATTGGATTAAAGTCAGGATTCGGGAGGTGATTGGTAGAGAACGCTCGCCCCAACAGATTGAATTAAAGGTTCGATTTCTTTCACTTTATGGGCGGGTACATTATCCATGACAACTACCGCACCCTCCCATAGTTGTGGTAGTAAACACTTTTCGACAAAGACTTGGAATGCTTTGCCATTCATTGAACCATCCAATGTCATTACAGCTAACACTTTTTTTAAGCTAATTGCCCCAATTACTGTCACCTCCCGGCCTCGATAAAATGGTTTAAAATCATAGACCCTACTTCCATAATAGCTTCGGGCATGAGTTCGTGTTAACCAAGCGTAAAACGCCCATTTCATCGATAAAAACTAAATTTTCTGGTTCGATTTGCTTAACTTTCTGCCAATACTCAATTCTCAAGTTTCGGACTCTTTCTCTTTTCCCCTGGTCACTGCGCAATGTTTTTTTTTTACTGTGAGTTTTTGTTTTTTTAATGCCCGACACATTGCACTTTTACTGACCCATTGATGATGATTTTCTGCCCAATATTCACAATATTCTAATAATGTTGCATCTGGATATCGTTCAACCATTGCCTGTAGTTGAACTTCCGCTCCATACAATGCCCCCTTCATTACCCCACCTGGTTTTTTTGGTTCTAAACTACCTTGACATTTATGAAGAGATAGTAGTTTTTGTACAAAGCTTTTAGCTACACTAAATCTAGCCGCAACTTTTCTGATTGAGGTGTTACCTTGAAAGTAAGCCTTGACTATTTTTTCTCGGAACTCGATTGAGTAAGATTTCATTGGGACTATTTCTACACTAAATATTAGTGTACCTCATAAACCTGGGATACGCTGTATGTTCTGTTGTATAGCCTTTCTCATAAAGATGAGGTACAATAACAGCAGTGTGTAAACCAGTTAAACATATTTGACGAGGTAACTTGTCGGAACGCAAAGTCTATGGCTTTTCCTAACTCTTGATAATTAGTAGTCTTGATAGAACGGAGAATGATTTTAAGTTTTGACCACAGATTCTCAATTGGTGAAAAATCTGGTGAATAAGGTGATAAGTATATTAATTTTGCGCCTTTCTTTTCAATCGCTTTTTTGACTTCTTTTCCCAGGTGAATAGGACAATTATCCATCACCACACAAACCGCTTTCCAGAGTTTTGGTAAGAGTTTTCTGATGATAAAAGCTTCAAAGGTAATTGCATCAGTTCCACCTATTAAATTAACCGATGTTAAGATTTCATTTACTGACATTGCTCCAATTATAGAGACATTTTTGCCACGTTTAGCTGGTTTTGGTCCCTTGGCCCTTTCACCTTTTTGCATACCTAGCATATAACCTAACCATTGCCAAATTCACTCCCGATTCGTCAATGAATATTAAGTCTTTTAAACTCATCTCTTTAATTGTTTTCCAGAACTCACATCGCAGGATTTGAAATCGCTTTGTGCCTTTGCCTGAAGGGAAGAAAGTTTTTTTTGACAGTAATGTCTAAGAGTTTTATCATTCTTCCTATTGTTGCTCTACTAACAGAAAATCCAATTTTTCCATAAAGTAAATAACGGAGTTTTTCAAGAGTTGCATCATTATTGACTTCCACCAATTCCGCCAAGATGAGTAGTTGCTCCGCATTCAGTTTGCCTTTGACTCCACATCGGTCAGTTTTCGGA
>NZ_JAUBUE010000068.1:0-23210 GCF_036705305.1 Microcoleus sp. B3-D7
GATCGCGTTTGAGCCAGTCGTCGAGGACATCAAAGATGCCTCTTTCGGTCTGGGCGCGTCCGACTGCGATTGTCATTGCGGTAAAATCCTTTTGCTTGTTAAAAGACCAAGGTTTCTAATTAAAGTTAACATAACTATATATTAGAAGTTCAGAATTTTTCAACATAATTAGCAGGTGTTGATACACAATCCCGATCGGTCGCTGACGCGATCGCGTCAGCGAAGCGTGACGCTCGGTGGACTAATTGAATTAAGATTTGGCTTTAAGGCTGTTTAATTTTATGACTGCAAAAACAACGACCTCGATCGATTCTGTCCTGCGCTACCCGGTTTTGGGCTCCCGCCGCTTCAGCAATTACTGGTGGGCGACGGTGGTCAGCATTGGAGGGACTGGTTTCCTGCTGTCGGGCATTTCCAGCTACTTGCACGTTAACCTGCTGCCTTTTGCTGACCCGACTCAGCTCATTTTCATCCCCCAAGGCATTGCGATGGGTTTCTACGGTGTCTGTGGCGTGCTGTTGGCACTCTACCTGTGGCTGACTATTCTCTGGGATGTCGGTGGCGGTTACAGCGAGTTCGATCGGCAAAGTGGTAACATTCGGATCTTTCGCTGGGGTTTTCCCGGCAAAAACCGCAAGCTTGATTTTACTTGCAAGATATCGGACGTGCAATCTGTGCGGGTAGACATTAAAGAAGGTCTCAGTCCCCGCCGCAGTATTTATCTTAAGCTTAAAGACCGCCGTCAGTTTCCCCTGACTAGAGTCGGACAGCCGATTGCTTTGTCGCAAGTGGAAAATCAAGCAGCCGAATTGGCTCGATTTTTGCAAGTTCCCCTAGAAGGACTTTAGGGATTTTTGATTTTCGATTTTCGATTGGTAATGTCTCGTAGGGTGCGCAATGCGCACCAAATCGATAAATATTGGGTGAGCACGAAGCGGTGCAAATTATCCCTGGTAAATCGATAAGTCTAGGGTGCGCATTGCGCACCTTACATCATTGAGTGAAAGTGAAAGTGAAAATACAAATGCAAATGCAAGTCAAAATTCAGCGGTGGTTGTTCTCACTTTTAATAATTGGCGCGTTGTTTGTCGGAGGATGCGGTAATTCCCCTGTGGCAAACTCGACTCCCACATCGAATCCGGCGTCGGGTGAAAATATTTCTTTGTCTCCGTCTCCGTCTCCTGCTGCGGTAGCGGCGAGTTCGCAATTTAGCAATTTGCCACGATTGGAAGGAAAAGCAACGGTGGTGATGACGGTTAAAGGTGCTCCAATTACGATCGAACTCGACGGCACAAATGCGCCAATTACTGCGGGCAATTTTGTCGATTTGGTTCAGAAAGGAGTCTACGACGGGCTGGTATTTCACCGAGTAGTTCGGGAACCTCAGCCTTTTGTAGTTCAAGGCGGCGACCCCCAAGGTAAAGACCCTAAATTCCCTACGGCGCGGCTGGGAACTGGTGGTTTTATTGACCCAAAAACTACTGCCGAACGCAGGATTCCTCTAGAAATTAAAGCTAAAGGTGCTGCAAATCCGACTTACAGCGCGACGCTACAAGAAGCTGGGGTTAAGGAGAAACCCGTGTTGATGCACAGTCGGGGGGCGGTTGCTATGGCTCGATCGCAGAGTCCTGATTCGGCTTCTTCTCAGTTTTACTTTACTTTGACCGATGTACCGTTTTTGGACGGTAGCTATGCGGTTTTTGGGTACGTGAAGCAAGGAATGGATGTGATTGATAAGATTGAAGCGGGCGATCGCATTGATAAGGCTACTGTTACTCAGGGTTTGGAAAATTTTAAGCCTGTTCAGTAGTCAATAGTCAGTCGTAACTCCTCATATCAATTCCGGTTGCACGATCGAGATGATTGTTGACTGTTGATGGTTGACTCGATTTTATTATTCCGATGCAACCGGAAACGATATCAGTTGTTGCTCGTTGCTTAGTAGTTAATAATTAGTTCCAATCATAAATAACTAATAACTAATAATTAATAACTAATGACTAAAAATTTTGGAAGCTGAGGGCATTTGTGGATGTTGTTGTTACGGGAATCGGGCTGGTTTCTGCTTTAGGCACTCTGGATTGTAGCTGGAAAAGATTGTTGTCTGGCGAATCAGGAATTAGGCAACATCAACCTTTTATAGAACTTGAACGGCGACCTTTGGCTTTAATTGGCACAAAACCTGTCGATTTAATGAGTTTAATTCGACAGGTTTTAATAGATGCTGTGCAAGATGCTAATTTGACTTTGCCTTTGCGCGATTGCGGGATTGTGATCGGTTCTAGCCGAGGCTTCCAGGCAAATTTGGAACTGTTGGCAAGCGAAGGAAGTTCGGCAACGAGCAATGTACGGGATGTAACGGATGGAAGAAAGACGGAAGTTGGAAGAAGTCTGAGGGAATTGGGAAGAGGGAAGTCGCAAGAAGCAAGGGAATTCCCAATTACCGATTCCCACTTCCCAATTCCCAATTCCCAATTACCGATTACCAATTCTCAATTTGTGAATTTTTTGCCTCACATGGGGGCGATCGCAGCGGCGAGGGCAATTGGTTCGACGGGGCCGGTATTGGCACCGATGGCTGCTTGTGCGACGGGTATTTGGTCGATCGCCCGCGCTGTTGATTTAATCCGCACCGGTGAGTGTCAGCGGGCGATCGCAGGTGCTGTGGAAGCGCCTATCACACCGCTGACTCTGGCTGGATTTAGCCGGATGGGTGCTTTGGCAAACAATGGATGCTATCCCTTTGATGAAAATCGGGAAGGCTTTGTTCTCGGTGAAGGCGGGGCTTTATTTGTATTAGAATCTGCCGAGTTGGCAAGGCGTCGTGGCGCTAAAATTTACGGTCGAATTTCCGGTTTTGGCTTGACAAATGATGCTTGCCATGCTACTGCGCCGGAGCTGGGGGGAGAAAGTGCGATCGCGGCGGTAAATCAATGTTTGAAACGCAGCAATTTAGCGGCGATTGATATAGATTTTATTCACGCTCACGGTACTGCAACTGAGTTAAATGACCGACACGAAGCACTGTTAATTGAGAAGTTATTTCACCCAGGAGTTGCTGTTAGTTCGACTAAGGGGGCGACGGGTCATACTTTGGGAGCTTCGGGAGCTTTGGGCGCAGCTTTTTGTTTGATGAGCATTAAATATCAGATGTTGCCGCCTTGCGTGGGAATGAAAAAACCGGGGTTTGAATTAGATTTTGTTCGCTGTGCGCGATCGGCTATTGTCAGAAATGCGGTTTGTTTAAGTTTTGGCTTTGGCGGGCAGAATGCTGCGATCGTTTTATCGGGCGATCGTTAATTTTTGTAAACTCTGTCGATCAACATTTAAATTACACGATCTCTCTACAGTTAAAATCTTCTGAGGTGGCCGAAGACCCCCCCCACATCTAATTTTCATCTAAAAAATAGTACAATACTTATGTATTTTAGTCAATTAACTGAGAATTTTGGTGAGATTACTGCTGCTGCTATGCTAGTCTCGCTCTGCATCCCGACGCTGATCCTTGCGTCAAAGCCTAGGAGGCTAGAAAAGAGAGGCAGATTAAAGCTGTATTGTATTTTATTAACGCACCGATGGTGAGCGGCGAAAATAGAAAAAAGAAACTGTTTAAATTAAGCTTTAGGTATTTTCACATGGATCTGGCATCTCATCGATTTATGTCTTATTTTGAACCAGAGCAAGCTGCTCACCTTTGCCAAATAGCTGTTTTGGAGAGTTTTGATGAGGAAACGCTGGTTTTTGAAGAAGGAGAAACAGCGGATTTTTTCTATCTAGTTTTAGAAGGTAAAGTCGAGTTTAGCAAGCGGCTTGAAAAAAATAAATATCAAACTGTTGCTGTGGCTAAGCCAGACGATTATTTTGGCGAACTCGGAGTTTTAGACGGAGAGCCTCGCAGTGCTAGAGCTGTGGCAGTTGCAGGCTCGACTTTGGCCAAAATAGCCCGTGAAGAACTCATAGCAACTCTCCAGTTTGCTAAAGGCAGTTCGGTACTCCAAATGTTTAGTTTCATTACTAAAAATTTACGGGATACCACGGATCAATATGTTAGCCAGTTGGTACACAAACAAAAAATGGTATTGGTAGGAGAAATGGTGAGTACAATTATTCACGATTTCAAAAGTCCTTTTACCGGCATTAAACTCTCCAGTGAAATGCTAAAAGAAATGCACCCAGATGAGGAAACTCAGGAGTGGTGTGAACTTATTCAATTGCAGGTTCATCGAATGTTGGGGATGGCTGAAGAAGTTTTAGAATTTTCGAGAGGAAATTCTGTATTTAATAAGAAACCAATTAATTTAATTCAGACGTTGCAGCAGTTTGAAAAGTTGAACAGAGTTTATTGTGAAGCAGCAAAAGTAGATTTAGCAGTACGGGTGACAGAAGTAATAGTGGAAGCGGATGAAAATAAGATTTTGCGCGTTTTACAAAATTTAGTTGGGAATGCTGTTGAGGCTTTTGGCGGAAGAGGGGGTCGGGTGGAGATTGCGGTGACACAAAGTGAGGAGTGGGCCGAAATTAGCATTTACGATAACGGCCCCGGCATTCCACCGACAATTAAGGAAAAGTTATTTGAACCATTTGTGACTTATGGCAAGCGGACTGGTACTGGGTTGGGAACGGCGATTGTTAAGTCGATAGTGGAGGCTCACAAAGGAAAAATTAGTTATGAGTCAGAGGACGGAAAAGGCACAACTTTTTACATCCGCTTGCCGAAAATCATGGTTTTAGCAGAGCAAAATTAAGTAGGTAGGAAGATGATACTTAGGACTTTCTAACTCAGCATCAGAGAATTAGTTGATGAGTAGATATCTTGTTATCAAACAATATTTTTCTAATAAACCGGGTTTAAGAGCGTAAGCCCTAATACTGTGTAGCGACTTGGAGAATCAAGTATAATTGAATTAACGAACTGCTAAAAATTTGATGCCAGTTACTATTCAAACCTTACCCACAGAAGTTATCAATTTAATTGCCGCCGGCGAAGTGATTGACTCGATCGCCGCTGCGGTACGAGAATTAGTTGAAAATTCTCTGGATGCTGGCGCAACTCGCATCGTTGTTTCTGTCTGGCCGGAACATTGGCGGGTGCAAGTTGCAGATAATGGTACGGGAATGGATCTGGAAAATTTGCAGCAGGCGGCTTCGCCTCACAGTACGAGCAAAATTACCACTGAAGCAGACTTGTACAAAATTGATACTTTGGGATTTCGTGGGGAAGCTTTGCACAGTTTAGCTCAGTTAGGCTGTTTGGAGGTTTTGAGCCGATCGAATGATTTGGGATTGGGGGATTTTTCGGAAAATCCCGAGTCGGCGCAAACTCCCGCCAAATCATCGTTTAACAAGGGGGAAGTTGAAAATGCTCGATCGGGCTGGCGGGTGGTTTACAACAACGCGGGCGAAGCTGTGGAGGTGGAAACAGCGGCGATCGCTCCGGGTACGGTGGTGACTGTTGATAATTTGTTTGGCAATTGGCCTGTGCGCCGCAGTTTTTTGTCGCCGGCACAGCAAATGCGATCGATCCAATTAACTCTTCAACAAATTGCTATTTGTCACCCGCATGTTAATTGGCAGTTGCGTCAAGGAAACACGCCTTGTTTGCACGTAACTCCTGGTAGCACAGCGGAACAACTTTTACCTCAATTCGTGCGCGGTGTGCGATCGAGCGATTTGCAGTATTTAAAGTTAGATTTGCCGGCGAGTCCTCAAAATCAGAAAGCAGCAAATTTATTGATAGAAACTCAACTTGTTGGAGCTACAGTTAAGCCTAATTACCAATTACCAGTTGCCAGTTCCCATTTCCAAAGGCCCAATTCCCAGCGTTTGGAGTTAGTAATTGGTTTGCCGGATCGGTGTCACCGCCGGCGGCCGGATTGGGTGAAAGTTGGGGTAAACCGGCGAGTTGTGCGATCGCCCGAATTAGAGCAAACTATTCTCAGCGCCTTTGCCCGCACTTGTCCGCGCGATCGCTATCCCGTGTGTTTTGTCCACCTCCAAATCTCCCCTTCGGAAATCGACTGGAACCGCCACCCCGCTAAGGTTGAAATTTATCTGCATGATCCGAGTTTTTGGCAAGCACAAGTTAGCGCGGCAATTGCTCGTGCTTTGCATTTGAACGATGAAGTTTTGCCGCCTGCCCCAATTCCCGAACGAGTGGGAAAATTGCTGAAGGCATCGGAACAAAAAAGTGCTTACAGTGTCGGGATTTCGGCTAGGCAGAATGATGAAGACGGCGAACAGGAAAAAGCTAATCCAATAGGATTGATGGAATTGAGGGCGATCGCTCAAGTTCACAATACTTACATTGTTGCCGAACATTCCAGCGGAATGTGGTTGGTCGAACAACACATCGCTCACGAGCGCGTTTTGTACGAGCAATTGTGCGCGGCTTGGCAGCTAAAAAGTCTAGAAAAACCAGTTATTCTCAGTCAATTATCTGCGCTGCAAATTGAGAATTTATCCCGCTTGGATTTGGAAGTAGAAAGTTTTGGCGAACAGCTATGGGCTGTCCGTGAAGTTCCTGAATTGTTAGCCGAGCGAGATGACTGTGCGGATGCGCTTTTTGAACTCAGTAAAGTCGCAGATTTACAAGCGGCTCAAGTTGCGACTGCTTGCCGTAGCGCTATGCGAAACGGTACTCCTTTGAGTCTTTCCCAAATGCAAAATTTGTTGGATGAATGGCAGCAAACTCGCAATCCGCGCACTTGTCCTCACGGCCGCCCTATCTATTTTGCTTTGGAAGAATCGACTCTGGCTCGGATTTTTCGCCGCAGTTGGGTGATTGGTAAAAGTCATGGGATTTGAAGGTTAAAAGTTAAGCTGTAAGGTGCGCGTTACATACAAGACTGTTTTTTTTGAACCGCAGAGGGCGCAGAGAACGCAGAGAGGAAGAGAAGAGAGATGTTTTTAATATTTTTTTGGGCAACTGGATATTCGTATAAAATGTCAATTAAAATCAAATAAATCATAAATATGGATTTTCCGATCGCCCGACAACTCTTTTATCGAGAAATAAATCAGCCTGATGGCTCGATCGACCTGGCGAAAGCTGCTCTTTATATGGCTTTGGAAGAATACCCAAATTTAGAGCCAGAGGAGTATCTCAACGCTCTCGACACGATCGCAGATGAAGTGCGCGATCGCCTGCCGGCACAGAATTATCCGCTGCGGATTATTCAAACTATTAACGGCTATTTATACGGGGAGTTGCAGTTTGCGGGCAATGATGTTGATTATTACGACCCCCGCAATAGTTTTTTGAATGAAGTCATTGATCGGCGTACTGGCATTCCGATCTCTTTATCTTTGGTTTATTTGGAGGTTGCTAAGCGCATTGATTTTCCGATGGTGGGAATTGGGATGCCAGGACATTTTTTAATTAGACCGGATTTTGAAGATGCTGGTATTTTTGTTGATGCGTTTAACGGCGGCGAGATATTGTTTCCTGAAGATTGTCAAGCCAGACTTTCTCAAATTTATGGTCAACCTATGGAGTTGCAGCCGGCTTTTCTCGCCCCGGTAAGTCGCCGACATTTGTTGGGGCGAATGCTGGGAAATCTGAAGGCGATTTACTTGCAACAGGGAGATGCTTCTAGGGTACTCTTGGCGACCGAACGGATTTTGCTGCTGTTTCCCGATGCGCTGGGGGAACGGCGCGATCGCGGAATTCTCTATTATCAACTGGGACGCTTGGTCGAAGCGCGCCACGATTTGGAACTATACCTGAGAAATGCTCCGAATGCTCCTGATGCTGCTAGAATTCGCCAATTGGTCGATCGGCTCGATCGGGATATGTGAACTTAAATTCGGTATCGATCGCACACTATAAGACCTATTCAAGCGACACTCAATAAACTGCTGCCCGACGACCCAATTTCGCTTTTATAATTTTTGCAACGGTATCTAAGATTGTCAAACGGGTAATCATAACATATTAATTGTCAATTAACACCTATCTTTTGATAGGTGGAATTTGCGGGACATGACTGTAAAGTTATAGGTCATTTACGGAAATCCCGAGTCCACTTTTCCGACTGATACCCGCACAGATACCTGCACAGACGACCGATCGAAAAAGTATTTTGACGTAAAGAGGCACAAACTCATGAACTTTCAGTTTCAACAAGGTTATCTCAACGGAATGCAACCGCTGTCAGCCCATTTAACCAAAAGAATGTCAAAGTCTTTATCATTAGGTTTGGCGCTTTTGCTGGGAACAAGTGCAGTATTCCTAAGCAGCGGCAAAGTCTTTGCATTAGATAATGTTACCGTAAAATACGGTGCTGTTGACGTAACATTACCGATGAGCGACTTGCAAAGCTTTGCACAAACCGGTCAAGCATCATCTCAACTACAAAGCGTTCTGAGTCTTGCGAAACAAACTCCCCAGTCGATGCGCGAAATATTAACGCGAGAAGTGCCTTTAGATTCCCAATTAGTAGCGCGGCTAGCAAGCACTTATTTTGGGGAAATTGTTTTTAAACAATTGGGCGAGGTTGCTTATGCGCCGAGTGCTCGGCTTCAAAGCGTGCCGGCACTGCGCGATGCTTTAGTCGCCGCTTCCAAAGATGGCAAAATATCGCTGATTGAATTGATGCAAAATTACAGCCCTGCTGCTTTAGAAGTTGACGGCAATCAAGCGATGGTTATTTACGAACGAGTGATTAAAGATGTGCAAGATTTGCAAGCTTTGTATCAGAATTCCCCGGCTTTGCAAAATACGGCTAACCAAGCCGTGAATTCGGCGAGAGAAATGATTTGTCAGCCCACTCCATCGGGAAATGCGAAATAAATAACTGAAGTTGGAGGGAATGGGGAATGGGGAATTGGGAATTGGTGCTTTTTTTCCTATTAGCTCTAGCTTTCAGCTATTAACAATTACTCATCACCCATTACCAATTCTTCGGCTACGCGAGGGTAAAAGTTCCCAATTACCCATTATCCATTACCCCTTACCCATTCTTTGAGATAGTTGCTCGGCTACCCGCTTGAGTCGGCGGAGTTGGTCTTTCATATCTTTTTCTGTCCAAGGGGCTGCAAAGCGATTGAAACCAAATCTAATTAAACGATTGGGAATTTGAAATTCAAAGCGGTTAATCAAGAGAGTTCCTTGGATTTGCGGCTGGCATTCCCAGCGATCGCATCCTTTGAAAAATCCGTCAAACCCCCAAACAATTAAACCGGGTTGTCGCTCCAACACAACACTCTCTAAAGAGGGTTGCAAAACCGGAATTTTTATGATAAATAAGCTGCGACTTCCTACGGTAGTATCCCATTCGCCCTGGGGATCGCAGCGTAGCAGGGGATTGAGCCACTTGTGCATTAAAGTGCGATCGACTATACATTGCTCCACCAGAGTAGCAGCAGCGCGAATTTCAATGGATTGCTCGAAAACTTGACGAATTGACATGAGAACCTGCAACAAGGAGGGTATTACAAAACTTTGCTTACTTGATAGTCCTTTATTTACTTGTAACGTCAATTTTCCCAGAAATTAAAAGATTGACACACTCATAAATACAGTGTATCATCTTGAAATAAAGTATATATACTGATTATGGAGTTAGTCGAAAGGCACATCATTAAACCAAATCATAGGTTTTATCGAGAAGCCGATAGACTGTCTTTGCTTTGCAAAAATATTTACAATAGCGCTAATTACATCTACCGTCAAAACTTTTTCGCTCGCCAACAAACAAACGCTCTGGCTGTTTATCACGCGCTCAAAACAAGTCATGATTACAAATCACTGCCTGCAAAGGTAGCACAAAGCACCCTCGGCTTAATGATCAAAGCATGGACTAGCTACTATCTGGGGGCGCGAAACTATCAGGAAGACACCACTAAATTTAAAGCCGCCCCGAAAATCCCTCATTATAAAGGTTCAAGAGAGCGAACAAGAGAGGAGGGGCGCTATGTTGTTGTATTTAATTGTCAAGCTGTCAGCAAAAAAGCCTTAAAAAAAGGATATTATCGTTCCTCTGGGACTAATATTTGGTTGCCCTCAAAAGTCATCTCGCTTCTGGAAATCCGGATTGTTCCCAAAGTAGGTTGTTATGTTGTCGAGGTGTTCTCTGAAAAGTTAGAACAGCCTTTACAAATTAATCAGAGAGTAGCTGCTATAGGTTTAGGATTAAACAATCTGGCAACATTAACCTACAATGTTCCTGGGTTAGTACCGACAATCTACGAGGGACAGGGTGTTAAGTCAAGAAACCAATACTGCAATCAAGTTTCATCGGCATTGAAATCATTGCTGCCCGTAGCGCAAAAAAACCGTAAAAAAGTCGCCCAATTGTGGCACAAGCGTAACTGTAAAGTGGATTACTACCTCTACACGACGAGTTCCGCAATTATTAAAGGACTGGTTAATCATCAAATGGGCTTGCTGGCTATAGGCGGGAACGATGATTTTAAAGATGGGATTAATACTGGTAAAGTTAATAATCAAAATTTTCCCTGTATTCCCCATTGCCGGTTTGTGCAAATGTTGTAGTACAAAGGACAACTTGCGGGAATTCAAGTTGGGTTAGGTGAGGAGAGTTACACCTCCAAATGTTCAGCTTTGGATTTGGAACCAATTTAACAACATTCCGACTACATTGGCAGTAGGGTAAAAAGAGGATTGTTCAGAACCCAAACTGGACGCTTCATAAAGGCCGATGTAAACGGTTTTTTGAATATTGGCCCAAAAGCAGTAGGAGATGGGTTGATCCCAAATTCGATAGAGGGTTTTGTAGTTAACCCAGTACATTAAAAGTGTACAAATATTAAATTTAGGCGATGCCTAGATTTTTTGGAACTATTATTAAAGTTTCGTCTTCTCCTTGTCAAATGTGACGTTAACCTGAGAAAAAAATGAATGAAACTTGGCAAGAAATAACTCAGCCGATATCGGGCCCCATAGCGGCTTTGTCTGATCGCATTTTGGCCCAGGCCCCGCCCGGGAATCCGCTGACAGATGCCGAACGCGGAATTAACAATTTCCTTCAGGGCTCAAACATTGAAAATCTCCTCTGGGCAGTCGGTATCCTGCTAATTGGCTTGATAGTATCAGCCCTCGTCTCATCTGTAGTCGGGGGATTGCTCAAGAAGACTACGATCGACAATCGGTTGGCTGCTTGGATTACCGGCCGACCGGAAGGAGCTGGAGCCCCGCAAGTGGAAAAATGGATTTCCGCAGCGGTGTTCTGGATCATTTTTATCTTTTTCCTAATTGCCTTTTTCAACCGCCTGAATCTAACGGCTGTCTCGCAACCCCTCAATACTTTTCTCAATCAAATTACCGGTTTCTTGCCGAAGTTAGCCGGCGCGCTAATTTGGTTGGGGATTGCTTGGGTGTTGGCAACTGTAGCCAAAATGGCCGTATCGCGGGCGATGCGGGCTTTTAGCGTGGACGAGCGCTTGAATCAGGAGGTGGGCGCAGCGCCCACTGAGCGCCCTTTGCTGCTGAGCGATACTGTGGCCAATGCGCTGTACTGGTTCATTTTTCTGCTGTTTTTGCCACTGATTCTCGACTCACTGGAAATGCAGCAGGCTCTGCTGCCGGTTAATAATTTACTCAACCAAATTCTGGCGGCAATTCCGAAAATTTTGGAAGCTGTGCTGATTGGGTTTGTGGGCTGGCTACTGGCTATGGTGGTGCGGCGGATTGTCACGAATCTGTTGGCCGCTGCTGGGGCGGACGGTTTGGGCGCTCGGTTTGGAATTTCGCGGACTTCGGGCGGACAATCGCTGTCGTGGATTGTCGGGACGATCGTCTATGTTTTGATTTTGATTCCAACGGCGATCGCAGCTCTGAACGCTTTGGACATTCAGGCGATTTCGCAGCCGGCAATCGCGATGCTCAACACGGTTCTGGGCGCGCTTCCCAACATTTTTACAGCAGCGCTAATTCTGGGGGTTGCTTACTTTTTGGGTCGCTGGATCAGCGATTTGGTGACTAATATCCTGACGGGAATTGGCTTTAACAATGTCTTTTCTTGGTTGGGAGTGCAACAGCCGAAACAGCGACTGCGGCTACCGCCGAGTTCGATCGATCCGGAGGCAACGATTCTTCAGGAACCGGAACTTCCGGTCCGCACTCCTTCTGAGTTTGTCGGCATAGTGGTGCAGGTGGGCATCATGCTGTTTGCTGTGGTGGCTGCTACCGATGTGCTGCGGATTCCAGCGCTGACGGCGATTGTTAGCGGTATTGTCCTGGTTGCAGGTCGGGTGCTGGCTGGTTTGGTGGTATTTGCGATCGGCTTGTATTTGGCGAATCTGGCCTTTAGTTTGATTGCCAGTTCTGGAACTCGCCAAGCGCGGCTTTTGGGTCAAACGGCTCGGATCGCGATTATTGCTTTTGTTTCGGCCTTGGCGCTGCAACAAATGGGCATTGGCAGCGATATTGTGAATTTGGCTTTCGGGTTGCTGCTTGGGGCGATCGCAGTTGGCATTGCTCTAGCTTTTGGTTTGGGCGGGCGCGAGATTGCGGCCGACCAAATTCGCGAATTGTTAGCGTCGTTTAAACAAGATAAGACGCCACGTTTGTAATTCTATAAAATGGCGTTTGTACTTGACAAACGCCATTTTTTATACTTTTGATTAAATACAGTAGATTCCACGTATATATGATACAGTGTATTTAGTACATAAGCGAAAGAAATGAAACCCTATTCGATCGAGTTGCGTGAGAAAATAGTTAAAATCTATGAACAAGGTGATACATCAATTAGGAAAATAGCCGCCAGATTTGATGTGAGTAAAGGGTTTGTTCAAAAAATTTTAAAACAAAAACAAACGACTGGTCATGTTCAACCCGGAAAACAGGGTGGAAGCGCCAAAAGTGTGTTAAACTCGCGCCGGACGGAATTGACCCAGATGGTAGAAAAATATCCGGATAGCACGTTGTCAGAATATTGTGAATATTGGCGTTTGAACTACAAGGAAGCTGTCAGTCCTAGCATGATGTGTCGTGAACTACAAAAACAAAATTTGACGCGAAAAAAAAGACCATACGCAGTAGTCAGTCTGCCACTGAAAGAAGTACCTTCTGAGGTGTGAATATTGGGAAAAGGTGAAAAAAATTGACCCTGACAACCTGGTTTTTTTGGATGAAATTGGCGTTTTATTGGGGTTTACACGAACCCATGCACCTTCAAAATGTGGTCATAGAGTCTACGATTTAAAACCCTTTTATCGGGGTGCAAAAGTTACAGTAGTCGGAGCCATCAGCTTAAAAAAAGTAGTAGGATTAAGAACCATAAATGGATCAATGGAGTGTCAGGCTTTTGAAGTCTTTATTCAACACTTTTTAGTCCCCAACTTAGGGGATAGTACAGTCGAAGTGAATTGATAATATACCAGCTCATAAGTTGGCGGTAATTGAACCATTGATTCCAGCGGCTGGTGCCAATGTCCTGAATTTATCACCCTATTCTCCGGATTTTAATCAGATAAAATTATGGTGATCACAACGGAATTTTTTTTACATCCGTTCTCACCAACAACTACCAAGATGGTTGACGTAATACTTGCTACGGCGCTTGATTTGGTCAATACCAAGCACTTCAAAAACTGGTTTACAAGCTGCTGATACTGTACTTCATAAATCTGGAATACGCTGTAATTATCAGCAACGGGAAAACACTCGCTCGACACCCCAACAGAAAGTGCAGCCGACTAATCCCTCAACAAACACCCAAAACGCGCATTGAGGCACTACAGTTAACAACACAATCTCATGAGACCAGGATGGCCAGAAGCGAAACATGAGCTCACTTTTGTTGAGTAAACTACTATGTTACAATCAGCTCTAACAATAATTAAGTTTTAAAACCGGCCTTAACCTCACGCTCAATTTCCTTGCGCTCCGTAGAATAACAATGACTCTCAACTTAGTTGGCTATCAATTCGTTGAAACCCTCCACAGCGGGATAAGAACTTCAGTCGATCGCGCTCGGAAGGATTCGGACTTTTCCAGCGTGATAGTCAAAAGGCTAAAGGCTGAGTATCCCACTCTTTCTGACATCACCCGCTTGCGACACGAATATCAAATCCTGCACAGCTTGAACGTAGAATCGATTGTCAAAGCCATTAGTTTAGACAGCTATAAAAACGGTTTAGCACTGATATTAGAAGATTCAGGCTCCGAGTCTCTCAACGATTGGATGAATGGTAAAAAACTCACACTCATTCAATTTATTTCTTTGGGTCTCCAGCTTGTCTCTGCCTTAGCAGAACTCCACAAACATAACATTATTCATAAAGATGTAAAACCACAAAATATTATCATCAACCCAGCCACTGAAAAAGTTAAACTTATTGATTTCAGCATCGCTTCGCGCCTGGAGCGAGAAAATTCGACGCTCAGCCATCCAGATTTGCTCGAAGGCACACTCGCCTATATGTCGCCAGAACAAACTGGCCGGATGAATCGGTCAATTGACTACCGCACTGATTTTTATTCACTAGGCGTTACCTTCTATGAAATGCTCACAGGCGAGTTGCCCTTTAATTCCACAGACCCGCTGGAATTGGTACACAGCCATATTGCCAAAACACCCATTCCCCCTCACCAGCTAAATCCTGAAATCCCACCACAAATTTCAGCGATTGCGATGAAGTTATTAGCTAAAAATGCTGAAGACCGCTACCAAAGCACTGAAGGACTAAAATTTGACTTAGAAACTTGCTTGATAAAACTACAGGCTAGCGGATATATTTCCAACTTTGTTGTTGGAAGTGCGGATAAAGCAGGGCAATTAAATATACCGCAAAAGCTCTACGGTCGCAACCAAGAAATTGAAAAACTTCTAGAAACTTTCGAGCGCGTTGCCAGTGGCACAACCGAATTAATGCTGGTTTCCGGTTATTCCGGGATAGGCAAAACAGTTTTGGTCAATGAAGTTCACAAACCCATTGTGCGGCAACGAGGCTATTTTATTGCAGGTAAATTTGACCAGTTCAAGCGCAATATTCCGTATGCTTCCCTGATTCAAGCATTCCAATCCTTAACTCAGCAACTTCTAACCGAAAGCGAAGTAGAAATCCAAACTTGGAAAGAAAAACTTTTATCCGCTTTAGGCGATAACGGACAAGTCATCATTGATGTTATCCCTGAAGTCGAATTAATTATTGGCAAACAGCCACCCGTAGCAGAACTAGGGGCAACTGAAGCTCAAAACCGTTTCAGCCGAGTCTTTAAACAATTCATTGGCGTATTTACGACTATTGACCATCCCTTAGTTATCTTCCTCGATGACTTGCAGTGGGCGGATTCAGCATCGTTGAAGTTAATTGAATTGCTAATAACTGATTCTGATAGCAAGTATTTATTGCTGATTGGGGCATATCGAGATAACGAAGTTTCTCCAACTCATCCGACGATTCAAACAATTGACAAGATTCGCCAAACTGGTGCGACGGTGAATAATATTGTCCTTCAACCATTACACCTAGTTCATGTCGAAGAATTAATTGCGGATACTTTAAATGAATCTGGCGGTTCGGAATCCCTGTCTGTAAAGACGCTAAATTTCGCGTCTCTACTTTTTAATAAAACGCAGGGCAATCCTTTCTTCTTAAGTCAACTCCTCAAAACTCTATATCAAGAAGATTTGTTGACTTATGATTTATATTCTGGCGTGTGGCAATGGAATATCGAGCAAATTCAAGCGATCGGCATCACCGATTACAATGTTGTCGAACTAATTGCTAGAAACATACGCAAATTGCCCGAAGATACACAAAAAGTATTAAAATTTGCTGCTTGTATTGGCAACACTTTTAACTTAGAAGTTTTGGCGATTGTCAATCAGGAATCTTCCTTAGTCACGGCAGCGCAATTGTGGGCAGCACTTCAAGCTGGGTTGATTTTACCTTTGAGCAATGAATACAAAATTCCCCTCGTATTTAGTCAGGAAGAATCGGGCGGTTTTACCTTAACTGATGTGAAGGTTGACTACAAGTTTTTACATGACCGAGTGCAGCAAGCTGCCTATTCTTTGATTCCCGATGATCAGAAAAAAGAGACTCACTTAAAAATCGGTCAACTGCTGCTGCAAAGTACAACGCCTGAAGACCGAAAAGAAAATATTTTCGCTTTAGTTAACCAACTCAATTATGGTACTGACTTACTTACCAATGAATCCCAAAAATATGAACTAGCCCAATTGAATCTAATTGCAGGTCAGAAAGCGAAAGCTGCTACAGCCCACGATTCCGCCGTCAAATATTTGCAAGTGGGTTTATCTCTGTTAGCGGTAGATAGTTGGGACAATCAATATGAACTGGCTTTAAGGCTGCATGAAGAAGCAGCAGAGTCAGCATATTTGAGTGGTGATTTTGACCGAATGCAGAGATTCGTTGAGATAGTACAAAACTGCGCCAAAACGCTATTGGACATAGTAAAAGTGTACGAAGTCCAGATTCAAGCTTATATGGCGCAGAACAAGCTGGTCGAAGCATTGAATACGGGGCTGCAAGTCTTAAAGCAGTTGGAGGTAGAGTTTCCCGACTCGCCAAACCCATCTGATATTGGGCAGGCGCTGGGGGAAACTGCGGCAATTTTGAGCGGAACTCGAATTGAGGACTTAATCGATCTTCCTGAAATGACCGATCCTTATCAATTAGCAGCGATCAGGATTTTGTCAAGTATATTTTCTGCTTGCTATTCTGGAATGCCCGTACTGGTGCCTTTAACAGTGTGCAAACAAATCGATTTATCCGTTCAATATGGCAATGCTTCTGTGTCTCCCTTTGCGTATGCGGTATACAGTCTTCTTCTTTGCGGGGCGGTAGGAGATATTGAGCGGGGCTATGAGTTCGGTCAATTAGCTTTACGTCTAGTGTCAAAGTTAAATGCCAAAGAAATCGAAGTCAAGACTTGCCACTTAGTGTATGCTGCCGTTCAACATTGGAAAGAACACGTCCGAAATACCTTAGAACCTTTCCTGGCAGCTTTCTCTACTGGGCTCGAAACTGGAGATTTAGAATATGCTGGCTATGCCGTCATGGTGTGGAGTCATTACTCGTTTTTTGTGGGCAAGCAACTAATGCAGCTCCAACGAGAGATAGCAACTTACACAGATGCCATTCATAAAATCAACCAAGAAACAGCGCTTAATAATACAAAAATCTGTTGGCAAGCCGTCTTAAACATGATGGGAAGAAGCGAAAATATATGCCAGTTAAAGGGGAAAATTTACGACGAAGATAAAATGCTGCCGCTATATCAGCAAACCAACAACCAACTGGCAATTCATTACTTATACTTGCACAAACTTGCGCTGTGTTATGTGTTTGAGAATTATGCGGAAGCTTTAAAAAACATCCCTCAAGTAGAAAGTTCTTTCGGATCGTCTACAGGGCAGCTAACTGTTGTTATCTTCTATTTCTACGATTCTCTAGTACGGCTAGCTGTGTATCCTGAAACTTCGCAGTCCGACCAACAGGACATTCTTAACCGAGTACAAGCCAATCAAGAAAAATTGCAAAAATGGGCGCATTATGCCCCAATGAATCATCTACATAAATTCTATTTAGTAGAGGCAGAAAAAAATCGTGTTTTAGGCGAAAAAGTAGAAGCGATCGAGATGTACGACACAGCGATCGCTCTTGCCAAAGAAAACGAGTATATCAACGAAGAAGCATTAGCTCACGAACTCGCTGCTAAATTCTATTTTTCATGGGGTAAAGAAAAGATTGCCCGCACCTACATGACCGATGCTTATTATGCCTATATGCGCTGGGGAGCTTTAGCTAAAGTTAAACATCTAGAAGAAAAATACCCGCAATTAATAGCGCGATCGCCTGTGGTCACCGAAACCCCTTTCAATCCTATGAGGACAATTCCTCCTTTGACCATTACAGGGGGTCAAACAGAGTTGCTAGACTTGGCAACTGTAATTAAAGCATCTAGTGCAATTTCTAGCGAAATTGTTCTACCTAACTTGCTCACCAAGTTAATGAAAATTTTGATAGAAAACGCAGGCGCTGAAACAGGAGCGCTTATTCTCTCAAAACAGGGTCAACTTCTTATAGAAGCGGCGGGGACTAAAGATCAAATCCGAGTGCTAGAATCTTTGCCAGTATCAACTTCTGGGCAAGTTCCTATCTCGGTACTTAATTACGTCACCAGAACTCAGAAAGATGTGGTTTTAAATGATTCGAGCCGCGAGGAAATCTTTAACGCCGACCCCTACATTGCCCAACACAAACCAAAATCAATTTTGTGTGCGCCTATCCTATCTCAAGGTAAGTTAAGTGCCATCCTGTACCTAGAAAACAACGTGATTGCTGGCGCTTTCACGCCGAAGCGGGTAGAAGTGTTGCGGATGCTATCGGGACAAGCTGCGATCGCCTTAGAGAATGCCAACCTCTATCACACTTTAGAAGTCAAAGTAGAAGAGCGAACCGAGGAATTAAAAGCCAAAAATACGCGCCTAGAAGTAGAAATTCAAGAGAGACAGCGAGCCGAGCAAGCCGCCGAAGCCGCAAACCGCGCCAAAAGCCAATTTCTCGCCAACATGAGCCACGAACTTCGCACACCGCTCAACGGCATTTTAGGTTATACCCAAATCCTCAAACGAGACACAGGTTTAACCAGTCAGCAAAATTCTGGTATTAACATCATTCATCAGTGTGGCGAACACCTCCTAACTCTGATCAATGACGTTCTAGACCTCTCCAAAATCGAAGCCGGAAAAATGGAACTATACCTCACCGAGTTTCACCTGTCAGACTTTCTCCAAGGCATTACAGAAATCTGCCAGATTCGCGCCCACCAGAAGGGAATCTCTTTGATTTACGAACCGCTAACTCCACTTCCCACTTGCGTCCAAGCCGATGAAAAAAGATTGCGGCAAATTCTCATCAACTTACTCGGTAATGCCATAAAATTCACCGAAAAAGGAGGCGTTAGTTTTAAAGTAGAAAGACTAGAGACTCAGCAATCTTTGTCATCACCAATCGCCAATCCCGAATCCCTAACAGCGAAATTTATTTTCCAAGTAGAAGATACAGGCATTGGCATCGCGCCGGACGAACTCTCAAAAATATTTTTGCCCTTCGAGCAATCCAGCGGTTCAGTTAGCCAGATAGAGGGGACAGGATTAGGGCTGCCAATTAGTCGCCAATTAGTGGAAATGATGGGCGGCGAACTGAAAGTACAAAGCTCTTTAGGTAAAGGCAGTATTTTCTGGTTTGAGTTAGAGTTGCCTATTACGGAAAGCTGGGAAGGGTATAAAAAAGAACCTGAAAAAATTATCAGGGGTTTCTCAGGCGATCGGCGGAAAATTTTAGTCGTTGACGATCGCTGGCAAAATCGCTCTGTCCTCGTTAATCTTTTAGCTCCCATTGGGTTTGAATTAATGGAGGCAACGGACGGTCAAGACTGCGTGAATAAAGCGCTGTTATTTCAACCGGACTGTATTATAATTGACTTAGTAATGCCAGTCATGGACGGCTTTGAAGCGGTGAGGCGGCTCAGAAAAATCCCTCCATTGAAGGATGTAATCGCGATCGGAACTTCTGCTAGCATTTTATCCGGCGAACCCCAAAGCATTTTCCAGGCTGGTTGCAACGCTTTTCTCCTCAAACCAATTCGGGCAGAAAAGTTATTAGAATGCTTGGGCCACCATTTACGTTTAGAATGGGTTTATGATGAGCGAACAACTTTCAGTTCAGAAGGTATCTTCACCCATCCCCCTTCTCAAATCCAAGACCAACAACTGATTGCTCCCCCTTCGGAAGAAGTTGCAGTCCTGTTCGATTTAGCCATGAAAGGTGAACTCCTCAGTATTGAGAAGCGAGCCAGCAAGCTGAAGGCAATAGATATGCGTTATGCACCTTTTGCCAATCAGTTGCTTGAATTAACCAAAAACTTTGAAGAAGACAAATTAGTAGAATTTGTTCAACAGTTTAGATGAGGACTAAAAATGACTAGCGAATCTTTAGACAGAGGAACTATTTTAATTGTGGATGATACGCCCACTAATCTGGGTTCAGTATTGGATTTTTTGAGTACATCTGGCTTCACTGTTTGGGTAGCTCGCAGTGGGTCTAACGCTCTCAAAAAAGTGCAATATTGCCAGCCGGATTTAATTTTGTTGGATGTTCTGATGCCAGAAATGGACGGATTTAAAACCTGTCAACATCTAAAAGCAAATGACTTAACTAAAGATATCCCAGTCATTTTTATGACCGCGCTGGACGATACAGAAAGCAAAGTCAAAGGCTTTAATGTGGGGGGAGTTGATTATATTACTAAGCCCCTTCAACAGGAAGAAGTTTTAGCTCGGGCTATCACGCACCTGAATCTGCGAAATCTAACTAAAAAGCTTCAGGCGCAAATTGTAGAGCGCGAGCGAGCGCAAGCCGACCTACAAATTTTGACACAAGAGCTAGAGAGGCGAGTAGAAGAGCGCACCGCTGAACTTTCCCAAACGAATGAACGCCTCAAGCAGGAGGCTGCTGAACGCAAGCTTGCACAAGCAGCTTTGCAAGCATCGGAAGCGCGAGAGCGACACAAAGCCCTACAGCTCGAAAATTCCCTGCACGAACTCAAGCAGGTGCAAAGCCAGCTCATTCAGAGCGAAAAAATGTCCGGGCTAGGCCAACTCGTAGCTGGCGTCGCCCATGAAATCAATAATCCAATTAATTTTATTTATGGAAATCTTTCCTATGCTCTGGAATATTCAAAAACTTTGGTCACTATCCTTGACCTCTACGAAAAGCACTATCCTAATCCGGCTCCAGATATACAAGCAGAAATCGTGGCAAGCGAGCTAAATTATCTCAAAGACGACTTGCCTAAAATGTTCAAATCGATGTACTTAGGAGCCGATCGCATCCGCGAAATCGTTTTATCTTTGCGCCTCTTCGCACGGCAAGAAGGATATGAAATGAGATCGGTCAACCTTCACGAAGGCATTGACAGCACGCTAATGATTTTACAGAGCCGACTAAAATTTAAGTCAGACCGCCCCTCGATTGAAGTGGTGCGGGACTATTGCCCAAACCTGCCTGAAGTGGACTGTTATGGGGGAGAAATGAATCAGGTATTTATGAATGTACTTGCAAATGCGATCGATGCTATTGACGAGTGGAACACGCAGAGATCGCTAGAAGAAATTAAAGCGAATCCTAGCGTGATTCGGATTAGCACAGAAATAACCAGCAACAATTACGTAGCTGTCCGAATTGTGGACAATGGGCCAGGGATATCGGAAGAGGTTCGTCGCCACGTATTTAACCCGTTTTTTACGACAAAACCCCCCGGTAAGGGCACAGGTATTGGGCTATCGATTAGCTGGCAAATTGTAGTGGAAAAACACCGGGGAAGCTTGGGGTGTATTTCTGCACCAGGCGGGGGAACAGAGTTTACTATTGAGATTCCGATTCGGCAGGAGTCTCCTGTCTTGTCGCTGTCAGCTTGATGTTCTGCAAAAAGTTAGTGAATCTATGGGGTTGATTTTTTAGAACAATTTCAGGATAGCAAGTTAAAAAATTTAGGGGCTATCGCGCTTCGATGTTACTCTCTAACCCACCACTGATTTCTCACCTACAGAATGAAGTATTCGGGTGCGATAGCCCTCAAAAAAATCCACCTGTAAATAATCTGGATTTTTAACAAATTGGAGTTTAGACTAAGCACGTCTTAAAGCGCGGTTAGATTTCAAATTAAGAACGGCAATGGTCGCTGGTGAAGAGGTATGAGGCGAGGCTCAACCACTAGCATAGATGCCGACGACCGTTGACGTTCTCTTCGGCTGACAACCTCACAAAAAACTGTCTGCGATAGTTTCAACAGACAGTGTAAGGGTAGAAAATTGAGAATTTAGCAAAAAATCTCAAATCTACCTGCCATCTCTGTTTGAACAATTACGGGAATTTCGTCAACTTGCTTATGAATGTCTCGGCAATGCCTGCATATGCCACCTTTGAACTAGCAGACGCGATAATGACGACGCGCCACGTCTCATTTCTACGAAATTTAGCCCTACATCCTTTATTTCGGCGTGAGTGGTCCAGCGTCTACGAAGCGCTGCAAGATTGTAGAACCGCCCCTTGACCAATTGATGCAACTATACATCCAGCAGATGTCACAAGTAGAACGTCCAGTATTAGCGATCGATCATACAGCATGGTTAAGACCCCATGCACCTACCCTCAAAGAACGTACCTATGAACATCAACCCACAGCCTTACCTCACGGCATACCTGTTGGTATCGGTCAAGGTATTAGGGCGTTGCTGAGTTAGAGTATGAATAGGAGGAATAATTTATGCAATGCGAGCGAATGTAAATCAACCCATATCCGTAAAAACGCCAAGAAGAAAGGAAAACAGAATCACATTTGTGTCCAATGTGGTCGTCAATTCATCAATGAGTATGAGCCCCAGCGAGGTTATAGCGAAGCCATCAAACGTGATTGCCTAAAAATGTATGTCAATGGTATGGGTTTACGGGCGATAGAACGAGTTAAGGGTGTTCATCATACCACAGTAATAAATTGGGTAAAACAAGTCGGAAAACAGTTGCCAGATGTTTATGACCCTGAAGTCATTCCAGAAGTTGGTGAGCTCGATGAATTACAAACTTATGTAAAAAAAAACAGACAAGATATGGCGAGCGACGGCGGTTGACCACTTTAAACCAGGAATTTTAGGATGGGTATTAGGGGATCATAGCGCTAAGACATTTGAACCATTATGGGACCAAGTAAGTGCATGGAAATGCTATTTTTATGTAACTGGTGGATGGTCTGTATATCCCATGTTTATTCCTGATGGTGAGCAAATTATTAGCAAGACTTATATGACCCGAGTAGAAGGGGAAAATACCAGACTAAGACATTACACAAGCTCGGCTACATCGTAAGACTCTTTGTTATTCTAAATGTGAGGAAATGCTCAAGCATTCTATTAAGTTATTAATACATTACTTGAAGTTTGACGATATTCCCATTCCTGGGGCATTCATACCTTGATTCAGCAACGCCCAAAAATCTACAACTACTTCACCGACATTGCCACGATGAAAAGACAGCCAACGATGGAAGTCTCGGCAACAAATCTGGCTGTAATAGCGCCAAGCCTAAGCCCGTCAAATCGGGTAAGAGAGGTACTCATGAAAAGAGCCTTATCCCTCTTTTGTCACTCTACGCAGAGGAAAAGTGGAAATAAGGGATATTGAGGTTTTGAAAAATTGAACGAGTTAAATTATTG